>NZ_DBNHDN010000035.1:0-53682 GCF_057139185.1 Rudaea sp.
CGCGCCGCGTCTGTTTCTTCTTCACCGCAAAACTCAGACTGGCAAAGCTCGCCTGCTTCATCGATATTCCTCGATCATGCGATGGCGCTATCTTGCCTCAACTTGAGGGGAATAGATCAGAGAATCCTTAGCATCTTGCGAGCGCTGGTGAGCCGACGGAAGTTTTAGCCTGCGAAAATGCAGCGCCGCTCGGCCGGTAACGAGCGGCATGGGATCGCTAAATCGCTATGAAGAGATGCGAAGGTATCCTCCCTCACTACCTACCGTTGCGGCATCGGCATGCTGTGGTCGGCCCCGGATTTGCAACCAAACCAGTGCGGGTTGGAGATAGCATCAAAGATATCGGAGGCGACAGCTGCGGCGACCGCGACAGCTGCGGGGTCACATGCTCCCTCGGCCCTGCATTGGTCGATCAATACATCGATACGACTATCTCCCAATATTCCGGCCGCCTCCAAGGCTCCCAACTTCTGGTTTTGGTATGCGACAGCGTCGACCGTTTGTGACATTTCTTGATCACGCGTCTTCAGAAAAAACCGGAACGGACTATTGTTTTTCAACATCTGTACATCAAGTGCCATGATGTCTAGTACTCGACTGTGGCCAGCGCCGGTGTTGAAATCTTCCCTGGCACCACCCGCTGCGATGAAGGCATCGCGTTGGGTGATGTATTCGTCGACCAAGCGGTCATATAGCAACATCGTGGCCTTGTCGTTGCCCTGGTCGGAGAGTTGACGCAGGGCTTCGTCGCTCATGCCGGCAGCGGCGACGAGATCGTCCGGCAAGACGTAACCGTGACGCTGCATCCATTGAATCTGCTCCGGGCTGCGAACTTGATAAACGCCGGCATACTTGCGCGAGAAGGCGCGAATACTGGCCGCTTGCTGTTCCGGATACAGCGCCAGCCAATCATCAAGGCTGTTCACTTTGTTGACGGCCACGGTAATGCCTGGGAACGAAGGTGGCCCGTTGGACGTGCGACCACCGTCCCCCGGCGGAGCGGCGGGACGGCCACGGATAGCTGATGCATGCGTTGCCTGCTCTGCGCCATTGCCGTTGGTCGCCGTAGACCTGGGGGCGGGCGGAGGCGGTGGTGAGGCGGTTTGATAATGCCATAGCACGCCAACACACGTCATGACTGTCAAACCCAGCAAAACTGCCATTCGTTTGGAATTCATGCCCGATCCGTCACGCGGTGCAATGATTTTTCTTGTCGTTGTAGGCTCTGCCTAGTTGGTTGCAAGCCACATCCCGCTGATCGGAATCATAAGCATTCGTTCCGAAAGTAGCGACTCCATTGTAGTAAGTCGTGGCAAATGAATGGCATGTGGCATATGTGTCGCTATTGTCTGCATTTTCGCAAACCCTATACATTTCGTTCCGGAAAGCGAGATCGCAAGAGTTTCTTGGATTGTTTGCGGTGGTGTAACACGCATCATGAGCACCACAGGCGGCCGCGAAGCTCAGGTTGGGATAGCCTTTGACAGGTCTGTCGAAGTTATGGGAATACTCCCCAAGGTGAATTAAGTTCTGCGACATCGAAGCAAATGCGGTTGAGATGGGGCCAGCGCCACAACCGTTGGCGGCATATGCTGCTCCCAGCGAGCCTCCCGGATAGGCGGTGAATCCCGGAATGGCGGGGTAGGCCGTCAAATTACAATTGATGGCTGCGGCCTTCTTCTTTACGCTACTGCAGAAGAAATCGCGTGCGTCTTGTTCTCGACTGTCATTGCAATAACCGTCAGATTTCTGATGATCGCAATCGTGTCCTCCTGAACCCGAAACGAGGTCTAGAAATCGACCAGATGAGGAAATTGGGACATAGAAGGAATATCCCCTCACCTTGATTACTTCAAAGGATGTGGTTGATTGTGCGTGCGAATTGCTGGCGAACGCGACAAGTGAGAATAAAACGAAGGCGACAAATGGGGCCATACTGAGCACGATACCCTCCATGAATCGGACGGAAACTGACGCAGACATTAGACCCTTCCCCCGCCTCAAACGAGAGAATTTCCTGCGTTGATAGGTAGGATTTTTCTTACACGATGTGTAAGAAAGTCGCTTAGGGAACATCTGAACAAAACGCTTTCGGCGTGAGTGCGACAACACGGTGCAATCAGTGCTTCCAGCACCACGGCACCACCTGTTCCATCTCCGCCAGAAACACCTCGCGCCGCGTCTTTTTCTTCTTCACCGCAAAACTCAGACTGGCAAAGCTCGGCTGCTTCATCGATATTCCTCGATCATGCGATGGCGCTATCTTGCCTCAACTTGAGGGGAATAGATCAGAGAATCCTTAGGATGGGGTGGTGGCTGGGGACTGGCGTGGCGAACACGATGCATGTGGTAAAGTGAGACTTCTTCATGGAACCTTCTCGGGAAGGTATACGAGAAAATTCCACTTCTGCGTCAGCGAAATGGCGGGGGATTACCCGGCGAGCAGCGTTTCGACGACAGCATCGGCACTGGTTGCGATGGGATCGAAGACGACGAGGCCGGTTTCTTCGCGGGTCGCGGCAAACGCGCGTTCGCGTTCGGTTTCGCTCATGCCGAACGTGTTGAGCGCGACGGCGACGCAGCGCGCGGCGCGATTGGTGAGACGCGCAGCCCGCTCGTTCGCGGCGATGCATTCGGCGAGCGTCGGCAGCGGATAGTCGGGGTAGCCATCGATGTGCGTGCGCCGCGTGTCGTGGCAGAGCACGAGCGCATCCGGCTGCGAACCATGCAACAGGGCAAGGCTGACGCCGGCGTAGGCCGGATGGAACAGCGAGCCCTGGCCTTCGATCACGTCCCAATGGTCGGGCGCGTTGTCGGGCGACAGCGATTCCGCGGCGCCCGCGGCGAAATCGGAGACGACCGCGTCGATGGCGACGCCGCCGCCGGCGATGAGGATGCCGGTCTGGCCGGTCGCGCGGAAATCGGCGGCGATGCCGCGCGTGGCGAATGCGCGATGGATCGCGAGCGCGGCATACTTCTTGCCGACCGCGCAGTCGACGCCGACCGTCAACAGCCGGTATCCGCTGCGCTTGCGTCCGGAGGCAACATCGAAGCGCCTGTCGGCGTGACGCACATCGAACAATTGGACGCCCGCCTCGTGCGCGGCGGCGACGATCGCAGCGTTGTCGCGCAGGCGCATGTGCATGCCGCTGGCGATGTTCAGGCCGGCGCGAATCGCGGCGAGGAGGGTGTCGATCCACGCCGCGTCGAGTACGCCGCCGAACGCCGCCACGCCGACCACCAGCGTGTGCGCGCCGGCGGCCGCTGCTGCCGAAGGGCTCATGTCCGGCAGGCCGAGGTCGACCGTGTTCGCATCGAGCCGGCATTGTCCGGCGCACAGTTCGGGGCGCCAGTCGAGGATGCCGCTCGCGGTCTTCGCATCGAGCCGATGCGGGGTGTCGCCGAGGAAAAGCAGGTAGGGGCCGGGAATCTGCATGTCAGCGCGCCCCCTGGCGGCGCAGCACCTGGCCCGGATGGGCGCCGCTTGCCTTGCCGTCGGCAAAGACCGTGGTGCCATTGACCCAGACGCGTGCGATACCGACGGACTGCTCGTGCGGACTGGTGTAGGTCGCGCGGTCGGACACCGTTTGCGGATCGAACAGGACCAGGTCCGCCGCTGCGCCGACCCGGATCTCGCCGCGACCGCGCAAGCCCACGTGGCTTGCCGCGAGCGAAGTCATTTTTTGCACGGCCTGTTCGAGGGTCAGCAATTTCTTTTCGCGCACGTATACGCGCAGTACGCGCGGAAACGTGCCGATGCCGCGTGGATGCATACCGTCGAGGGTGCCGTCGGAGCAGATGTTCGCGTAGGGCCAGGCGACCAGTTTGGCGATGTCGCGCTCGTCCATGCTGCGGCTGACGACCTGGGCCCTCGTGTTGGCGGCTTCCGACTCGCGGATCAACGCCATGACCGTGGATGGCTCGTCGGTGTTGCGCAAACGCGCCACGTCGGCAACGGTTTTCCCGACCAGGCTCGGTTCCGGGTCGAACTCCGAAAGGCGCAGGCCGTCGGCCGGAGCGAGGTGGCCAAGCACGAATTCGGCGGTGGCGCGGTTTTCGAAATCGCGCTCGGGCCAGAGCACGATCAGCTCGCTGTGCCAACTGTCGTAGGGATAGACATCGAGCGTCGCGTCGATGCCGTCGGCGCGCGCCTTGTCGAGCATGCCGAGAAAGCGGCCGGCCTGGCCCCACCAGTCGGTCATCGCCAGCTTCGCGTGGCTGACCTGCACCGGAATCTTCGCCTCGCGGCCGATCGTCAGCAACTCGTCGAGCGCGTCCCAGACCTTGCGGTCTTCGCTGCGCATGTGACTGATGTAGCGGCCTCCGTAGGGGGCGACTGCGCGCGCGAGAGCGAGGACTTCGGCGCGTTCGGAGTAGAGACCCGGATCGTATTCGAGACCGGTCGACAGGCCCAACGCGCCCGCTTTCATGTCGGCGACGAGCAGGCGGCGCATCGCTTCGATCTGCGCCGCCGTCGCCGCGTGCTTGAAGTCGGCGCCCATGACTTTCTCGCGCAGCGTGTTGTGGCCCGAGTACGAGGCGAGGTTGATCGCCGCCGGCGTGGTGTCGTACTGGTGGAATAGTTTGGTGAGTGGAAGTTCGGAAAAACCATCCTGGCCGATGACGATCGTGGTGACGCCCTGGCTCACCACCGGCAACGCGTCGAGATGGGCTTCCAGACCGCGGTTGTGGTGGCTGTGCGTATCGATGAAGCCCGGCGCGAGCACGAGACCACGCGCATCGACGACCTGCTCGCCCTGCTTCGGCGCAAGCTCGCCGATCGCCGCGATTCGATTGCCGGCGACGCGTACGTCGACGCGTCGCGCTGGTGCGCCGGTGCCATCGACGACGCTGGCATTGCGCACGACGAAGTCGGCGGCCGCAACCTGCTGTGCGGCCGGGAGCACGGACAACATCAGCAGAATCAGGTTTCGGGTCATGCTGGAAGCAATGCTCCGCAAGGGAAATTCGTGCAGGTGGCGCATGTGGTTCAGCCCCATAGTTCCGCGACTGGCGGCGCGACGATGCCGTGTTCGTAATGCAGGCCCGGCTCGCGATCGCGGCCGATCAACAGCGGGCCGTCGAGATCGGCGAAGCGCGCGAAACCTGCGATCAGCATCGCCGGCGCCATGCCCAGCGAAGTGCCTTCCATGCAGCCGACCATGAGCCCGAAGTCGAGTTCGCGCGCGCGCGCGACCATGCGCAGCGCTTCGGTCAGACCACCGGTCTTGTCGAGCTTCACGTTGACGAAGTCGTAGCGTCCGCGCAGCGCGTCGAGATCGGCGCCGACGTGCGCGGACTCGTCGGCGCAGATCGGCACGAGGTGATCGATCCGGGCGAGTGCGGTGTCCTCGCCGACCGGCAAGGGTTGTTCGACCAGTGCGACGCGGGCCGCATGCAGGGCGGGCATGACGACGTACAGCAACGCCGCGTCCCAGGACTCGTTCGCATCGACGATGAGCGTTGCCGCGGGCGCGGCCGCGCGCACGGCATCGACCCGCGCGACGATGTCGGTCGCGTCGAGTTTGAGTTTGATCAAGGCATGCGCGCCGTCGGCGGCGACGATGGCGCGCGCCTTGCCGGTCTGCGTCGCGGCATCGGCTACGCTGATCGTCTGCGCGGTACGCAGCGGGTGCGGCGCGGGAATGCCGGCCAGCTCCCAGACGCGCCGGTTCGCCTGCTTCGCGCGCAGGTCCCATACAGCGCAGTCGACCGCGTTGCGTGCTGCGCCTGCCGCGGCGCCATCGTGGATGCGTTCCCAGGCTTCACCGGCGGCTAGCCGGGCGACAAGCTGGCGGATGTCAGCCATCACGCCGTCCACGCTCTCGCCATAGAACGCCGTCGGCGTGCATTCGCCGCGGCCGATGGCGCCAGCGTGGGTCAGCGTCACTACGACGACGTCGGCGTGCAGGTAGGTCTCGCGCGCGATGACGAACGGCGTGGCGAGTTCCCAGCGCTCATGGCGGATGTCGGCGTGCATGCGGTTCGTATCTGGACAGAAATGACATTTTTATGCCATAAGTTACATCATGAAAGAAACTTGTCAATCCGGCGGCGACGCGGAATCCGGCCTTGAGCGCACGCTCGGGCCGCTCCAGCTCACCCTGATCGGCGTCGGTTGTGTCATCGGCGCCGGCATCTTCGTCATGACCGGCAGCGCGGCGGCGACGCATGCCGGACCGGCGGTCGTTCTGTCGTTCGTCGTTGCCGCGATCGCCTGCGGATTCACCGCGTTCTGTTATGCCGAGCTTGCCGCGACGTTGCCGCTTTCGGGGTCGAGTTATTCGTACGCGCTGCTTACGTTCGGCCGCTTTGCCGCATGGTGCGCGGGCTGGCTGCTGCTGCTCGAGTACGGCATCGCCGCGGCGACGGTTGCGGTCGGCTTCGCCGGGTATGCGGTGGCCTTGCTCGATCAGCTCGGTGTGCATCTGCCCGCATCGATCACCACGCCGGTGCTCGATTTCCGCCCGCACGGAGATACAAGCCGGTTGGCGTTCGGTGGTGGCATCAATCTCGTTGCCGGTGGCGCGATTCTGGCGATGACCGCCGTCCTGATGCGTGGCGTGACCCAGTCGTTCGCTTTCAACACCGCGATCGTCTTGCTCAAGATCGTGGCGCTCGTGGCCTTCGTGCTGGCCGGCATTGCCTTCGTCGATCCGGCCAACCTCAGGCCATTCGTGCCGCCGGCGCGGGACAATTTCGAATTCGGCTGGCCCGGCGTACTGCGCGGCGCGTCGGCGATTTTCTTCGCCTACGTCGGTTTCGAAACCGTATCGACGAGTGCGGCCGAAGCGCGCAATCCGCAGCGCGACCTGCCGATCGGCATTTTCATGACGCTGCTGATCTGCACCGCGCTGTACATGGCCGTCGCGCTGGTTATGACCGGCATCGTGCCTTATGCCAAGCTCGGCGTTGCCGATCCGATTGCCGTCGCCGTGGACACGATGCAGCTGCCGATGTTCGGCTTCGCGATCAAGTCCGCGGCCGTGATCGGCCTGCTCTCGGTGCTGCTGACCTCGATCTACGGCCAGAGCCGCATTTTCTATGCGATGGCGCGCGACCGCATGCTGCCGCCGCTGTTCGCACGCATCGACACGAAGACGCGCACGCCGCTTGCCGGCACGGTCTGGACTGGCCTGGCCATGGCGCTGCTTGCGGCCTGCCTGCCGATCAGCGTGCTCGGCGATCTCATCAGTCTCGGTACTGCGGTCGCATTCGCGATCGTCTGCGCGGCGGTGATGCGCCTGCGCGCGGTGGAGCCCGATCGACCGCGCTCGTTCCGCGTGCCGCTCGGCGGCTGGCACGTACGCGGCTGGTGGATCGGCATCATCCCCGTGCTGGGGATCCTGTTCGCCGCATTGATGGGATTGCCGCTGCTGATCGACATGGCGCTGCGCGCGGCGCGCGGCGACGGGCTGCCACTCGCCATCGTCGGTGGCTACTTCGTGATCGGTCTGGCGATCTACTTCGGATACGCCAGGAATCGTTGAGCCCAAGCTTGTACGATCAACTGGCAATCCTCAGATGAAAAGATCGGACCACGAAGAACACGAAGCAAGAGAAACCGTGATTCGGAGCCTTTCTTCGCGTGCTTCGTGGTCCCGGCTCTTCTGCTTTGTGCGACTGGTCGTCTAAGCGTGATTGCATCGACACCGCATCGTGCCGCAGTGACGCCTCAGCCCTTGCCCGGTGCGCGCTTCTGGTTTCGTGCGGGCTTGCCGACGTGGCCGACGAAGTCCTGATAGAGGGCGGAGACGCGGCCGAGGCGTTGCTCCACGCGATCACCCAGCGCGAGCACCACGCCATTGACCAGCAATGCCAATGCCGCAAGAACGGGAACCGTGGTGCCCCAGAAGATTCCGCTTTCGGTCGGCAGTGCAAGCACATGCGAGGTGTACTCGCCGGCCCAATGGCAATACTTGTCGGTGACCATCACGAGCGGCAGTCCGCGCTGCCGGCAATGCTCGGCGAGCAGCCTTGCCTGGCGCGAGTAGCGACGCGTTTCCACGATCACGACGCAATCCTTGTCCGTGCCATCGATCAGTATCTCGGCGAAGTTTCCCGCCGCGAGATCGGCCACGCGCACGCCCGGGCGCACGTACTGCAGCAGGTGGGCGAAGTGCGCGGCGAGGCCTCTTTCGGTCTGGAATCCGACGACGTGCAAGGCCGGGCAATGCGCGAGGTGGTCGATCACGCGCTGCCATTCACGGGTTTCGGCAAGGCGGTAGACTTCGATCAGCCCGGCGATGGTCAGGTCGAGATCGCGTTGCAGCGCGGGCTCGCCGCTGCCCGCCTGGAGCATCGAGCGCAGCCCTTCGCCGATGGGCCATGGCGCAACAGCCACGTCGAACTTGAAAGCCGCCTTGAGTTCGCGGAAGTTCCGGTATCCAAGTCGCCGGCAGAATCGCCCGACGGTCGCGGCGCTGATCGCGAGCTTGGCCGCGAGCGAGTTCGCGGTTTCGAACGGCACCGTCTGGCGATTGGTGAGAAGAAAGTTCGCGATGACCCGTTCCGATGCGGTCATCTCGTTCGTCCGCGTGCGCAGTTGGGCAAACAGGCGCCGATCGGCACGGGCTTGTTTTGGCGGCATCGGCGATCTCTCCCTCGGCTTCGCAATCTCGGTTCCGCGGGAGAGTATGCCTCCTGTCCGTGCTCGGCGCATGGTATGCCTTGCCCATGGGCTGGTGCGCCAAAAAAAAAGCAACGCCGTCGCGGCGTTGCTCGATGCGAATGGTCGCAGCTGGCAGCTCCGGCCGTTCGGGCCGGAGCAGCGGGCGACGCATCAGCCGTCGTTGTGACCGAACTTCACGTTGAGGTCGAGGAACAGCGCACGGCCCATCGGGCTGAACCAGCGCCGCGTGTAGTACGGATAGCTCGTCCAGGTGCTGTCGCGCCCGGGTTTGGAGTCCATCAGGTTGTCGATGGTGACGCCGAGGTTGACGTTCTTCGCCAGGCGGTAACCGAACGACGCGTTGTACATCATCGTCGGGCCAAGGCGCTGGGTACCGTCGTAGTTGGGGAGACCGCCGAGGCGCGCGCCGTACAGTGTCGTGGTGAAGTCGCCATAGCTCCAGGTCACCGAGTAGTTCGCCTTGCTGCGCGGAATCACGTAGTCGTAGTAGTCGGACAGCTCGTTGACGAACGGGTCGCCCGCATAGTTCTGGATGCGGTTGGTCACGACATAGGTGCCGCCAAGCTTGAAATCGAAGTTGCCGAGGCGGTCGGTTTCCCAGAGGTAGTGGATGTTGAAGTCGACGCCCGAGGTACGGTGCGTGGCCGCGTTGATCGGCAACACCAGCACCGAGGTGATGTTGTTCGCCGAATTGCGGAACACCTGATTGACGGCGGCCTGGCACAGTCCCGAGTTGATGTCGAGTTTGCCGGTGCGGCACTGGCCTTCCCAGCGCAGGATCTGGTCGCTGTCCTGATATTGGACTTCGTCGGTCAGCTTGATGATGTAGTAGTCGGCCTGGATGTCGAGGTTGTTGATCGGCGAGAACACGAAGCCGTAACTGATCGACTTGCTGGTCTCGTTGTTGAGGTTGATGCTGCCATGGCTGCGGCCGTTGAACGGAACACTACCCCAGTCGCAGTCGCTGATGTCGAGGTCCGGCTCCTCGGTCGCGCAGCGATAGTAGTCGGTACCGCTCGAGCTCGAACCGCTCGGCCCGGCATACAGGTACGACAGATCCGGCGCGCGGAAGCCGGTGGAATAGGAACCGCGCAGCAGCAACGATTCGATCGGGCGATATTCGAGGCCCAGTGCGTAGGTGAACTTGCTTGCCGCGTTGCTGCTGTACGAGTAGCGATCGTAACGACCAGCTGCTGTTGCGGTCAGTTGCGAGAAGATCGGCACGCTGAACTCGAAACCGGCGCCGGAGTGGCTGCGCGAGCCGACGGCCACGGTGTTGTGCAGCCCGAAATAGCTGCCGTCGAGCGAAAGCGGATCGGGCTTCAGGCCGAAGTACTGGTTGCCGAACTCGGCCGTGGCGGCGAAGCCGACCGGGCCGGCCGGCAACGAAAACAGATCGGTGTTGCTGACCTTGGCCGAATAGGTTTCGGCGCGGCTCTTGTCGTGATCGATCGAGTCCTGCGTGATCGAGGCGAACTGGTCGGGGGTCAGCGGCGTGTAGAACCGGCTGTGCGGTGCGTTGTACATCAGGTACCCCGAATCCGGATCCACGCCGAGGGCTGGGCCGAGATAGAACATCTGCGCCTTGGCGGCAAGCAGCGCCGGCCACTTGGCCTTGAGCTTGTTCTGCGCGTGGCTGAACAAGGCTTCGTAGTTCCAGCTATCGCCGAACGTGCCCTTGATACCGGTGTTGAGCGAGTAGGTGTTGTTGATGTTGCGGATCATGGCGCGCTTGAGGCCACCGTTCTCCTCGTAGGTGAAGTACTGGCGCTGCCACTGTTCGACCTGGTCGGTTGCGGTGTTGTAGAACGGTGTCGGCGAGGCGTCGCCGTTGATCGGATAGCTGTTCTGCCACTTCAACTGCGTGTTGTAGGTCTCCTGGTGCGAGGTGCTGTACTGCAGATCGGCGAACAGCTCCATCTGCTCAGTCAGGTGATAGGTGGCTGAACCGTAGAAATTGGCCGCGCGCCGGGCGTTCTGCATGGTGCCGTAGCGCACGTCGGCCAGGCTGCCGCAGTACCAGCCATAGCTGCGGCGTTTCAGATATTGCACGGTGCCTTGATTGAGGTAGGACAAGGCATCGCACTGCGCCTTGCCCGGGTCGATGTAGTTGTCGTCTCCGTCAAGAATGGCGAAGGTGGGCGCGGCGACCCGGGTGGGGCTCGTGGTCCAGCGCGGGTCGTTGGTGCGCGAGGACAGGTAGTCGCGTTGATAGGCCCACAGCGGGTCCTGGTTGTAGATTTCCACGCCGAATACGGCATCGAATTTGTCGTGCGAGAAACCGCTGGTCAGCGTGAAGCGCTGCGAGGCCGCGCCGCCGTGCTGGGTGTCGCCCATGCGGTAATCGAGCGTGGTGCCATCGGCCTTCTTCTTCATGATGAAGTTGATCACGCCCGAAATCGCATCCGAGCCGTAGATCGCCGAGGCGCTGCCGGTGAGGATCTCGACGCGATCGATCATCGAGGCCGGAATGCTCGAAATGTCGGTGAAGTTGCTGTCGCCGTTGTACGACTGCGGGTAATCGGCGATGCGCCGGCCATTGATAAGAATGAGGGTGTGATTGGGGCCGAGGCCGCGCAGATCGACCGCCTGCGCGCCGTTCGAGAAACCATTGGTAACCTGGTTGTTGTCGAGCGCGCCGAGGTTCTGGTTCAGCGAGGTCATGATGTCCGCCGTCGTGGCGAAGCCGCGCTCGGTGATGTCCTTGGCACTGATGATGGTGATCGGTGCCGGGCCTTCGACCTGCGCACGCGGGATGTTCGACCCGGTGACGACGACTTTTTCGAGCTGCGTCGTCTGCGGCGCGGTCGAGGCGTTCTCCTGCGCCTGCGCGTCGCTGATGACGAACGGAAGAGCCGCCGCGATGAGCAGCGAGAGAGCTGTGTGCTTCAAAACCCCGTGACGATCCATGAACATCCCCATAGCTGACGGCGAAACTGCCGGGTCAGGGCCATGACGGTTCAGTGAAGGATTTTTGAAATGGAGCTTCTGCGCGTCATTCCTGCGAAAGGGGAATGACGCGCCTTTGCCCCTCGCCCCGTGAACAGCAAAAGCCAGGTCGCTGGATTTCCGTCAGAAGCACGCGGGAATGACAGACTGGAGGCGGGTTTCAGTCGAGCCCGCCGAAGTGGTGGTCCACTTCGAGCAGGATCTGCCGGCCGAGCGGGCTGTACCAGCGGTTCGGATAGTACGGATAGCGTGACCAGTCGCCGCTGCGCCGCGGTGGGGAATCGAACAGGTTGTCGGCGAGCAGGGTGAATGTCGTCGCGGCGTTGTAACGCCAGTTGAGCGAGGCATTGTAGACGAAGGTAGGGCTGAGGCGCCGGGTTCCGGCCCAATCGGGCAGGCCGCCGAGGCGATAGCCGTACAGCGTTGCGGTGAACCTGCCGCGCGTCCAGCTCGCCGAATAACTGGCCTTGTCGCGCGGGATGACGAAGTTGTAGAGGTCGTGCAACTCATCGACCGGCGCGTCGCCCGGGAATTGCCGCAGTGTGTGTGTGGCAACGTAGGTATAGGCAAGGTCGAAATCGAAGCGGTCGGCGCGGTCGGTCTCGATGCGATAGTGCGCTTTCAGGTCTATGCCCGAGGTGCGGTCGGCGGCGGCGTTGATCGGCAGAACGAGTACCGAGGTGATCTGTTCCGGGCTTGTGTGGTCGTTAGCCGGATGACGCGCGACCTGGGCGAGCACCTGCCGGCACAGCGTGGAGCCCGGGTCGAGACCGCCGAGCCGGCACTGCGCCTCTTCGCGCAGGATCAGGTCGCTGGATTCATATAGTACTTCGTGCCTGAGCAGGATGCGGTAGTAGTCGGCGCTGAGGTCGACGCCACGCCACGGTGACCAGACGAACCCCCAGGTGAGCGAGGTGCTCGTTTCGTTGCGCAGGTCCGTGCTGCCGTGGCCGCGTCCGTTGAAGGAGACATAGTTGTAGCTGCATGAGCCCAGCGGAACAGAGGGTTCGAGCTTGCGGCAGAGATAGTAGTCGATGCCCGATGAACTCGACCCGCTGTCGCCGGCAAACAGGTACGCAAGATCGGGCGCGCGAAAGCCGCTGCTCACCGAACCACGCAGCAGCAGTTGTTCGACCGGACGGTACTCGATACCGAGCGACCAGGTGAATCGCCCCGACGAGGTCGAGGCGTAGTCGTAGCGGTCGTAGCGTGCGGCGGTGCTCAGGTCCAGCCCGTGCAGCAGCGGAAGTTTGAACTCCGCGCCCAGGCCAGCGTGGTCGCGCGAACCGACCGCGCCGGTGTTGTGCAGGCCGTAGTAGCTGCCGTCGAGCGAGAGCGGGTCGGGCTCGAGTCCATAGTACTGGTTGCCGTATTCGACGACAGCGGCGAAGCCGGCCGGCCCGGCGGGGAGCCGCAGCACCTCGGGATTGGTCAGCGTCGCGCTGAAGTTTTCCGCGCGCGAAAAATCGCGGTCGATCGAATCGCGCGTGATCGAGCGGAATTGCGCGACGGTCAGCGGCGTGTACAGGCGGCTGATCGGCGCATCGTATACGCGATAGCCGCTGGCCGGATCGATGCCGAGTGCGGGACCGAGGTAGAACGCCTGCGCCGCGGCCGCGACCAGAACGGGCCATTTGCTTTCGAGGCGATTCTGTGCGTGGCCGAACAGCATTTCGAAGGACCAGTCCGTGTTCGGCAACGATCCCTTCAACCCGGTGTTGATCGAATAGCTGTTGCCGATGTTGCGGATCTTGCCTGCCTCGAAGCCGCCGTTCTCTTCGATCGTGAAATAGCGCCGCTGCCATTGTTCGATCTGGCCGCTGGCGAGGTTGTAGAACGGCACCGGGGCCGCATCGCCGTTGAGCGGTTCGCTGTTCTGCCATTGCAGTGGCGTGTTGTAGCTTTCCTGATGTGAGGTGCCGGCGAGCAGATCGACGAAGAAATCGAGGTCCGGGCGCAGGTGCCAGCTCGCCGAGGCGAACAGGTTGGCCATCCTGCGGCCGTTCACCAGCGTGCCGTAGCCGACATCCTCGTTGCTGCCGCAGTAGTAGCCGACGTTGTTGCGATAGGCGCGGAACACCGAACCGTTGTCGAGCGAGGACAGCGCCGCGCACGTCGCCGCTCCCGGGTCGATGTAGTTGCCGCGTTCGTCGATGCGCGCGAACACCGGCGAGGCGAAGGATGGTAGCGGCGAGTCGAGGCGCGAGTCGGCGTAGTCGCGCTGGAATCCCCACAGCGGCGCCTGGTGGTAGATCTCCACGCCCAGCACCGCATCGAAGCGTTCGCCCGTCCAGCCGCTGCTGAACTGCAGGCGATGGGTTTCTGCGCCGCCGTGTTGCGTGCCGCCGACGCGCAGGCTCAGGGTGGTGGCGTCGGCCTTCTGCCTGAGGATGAAATTGATCACGCCGGAGATCGCATCCGAGCCGTACACCGCCGATGCGCTGCCGGACAGGATCTCGACCCGCTCGATCAGCGACACCGGGATGTTCGAGATGTCGGTGAAATTGCTGTTGCCGAGATACGATTGCGGGTAGTCGGCGATGCGGCGACCGTTGATCAGCACAAGCGTGTGGTTGGGGCCGAGGCTGCGCAGATCGACGCCGATCGCGCCAGGGGAAAAACCGTTGGTATTCGAGTTGTTGTCGACCGAGCCGAGATTCTGGGTCAGCGCAGTCATGATCTCGTAGGCCGAGCCGAATCCGTTGTTGCGGATCTCCTCGGCGGTGATCGTGACGATGGGCGCCGGCCCCTCGACTTGCGCGCGTGGAATGCGCGAACCGGTGACGGTGACCGCGTGCAGTTGCAGCGCCGCCGCGGCCGTCGCCGGTGGCGGTGAAATGCCGTTCTGCGTCGTTGCGGCGGCGGCCGGGCGCGGTGTGACCACCGCGGTTCCCGCCGTAGTGAACTCCGGCGTGAAGCCGGTGCCTTCGAGCAGCCGCCCGAGTGCGCCCGCGACCGGCAAGCGGCCGCTCACCCCCGGCGACTGCGCGGCACCGATGTCCGCGCCCGAAGTGAGCACCTGCACACCGGCCTGCCGGGAATATTCGATCAGCGCACTTGCCAGCGGCTGCGGCGGGATTGAGAACTCGCGCGCATCCGGCGTTTGCTGCGCGCGGAGCACGCTGGCGGCGAACAGGACGACGGCGACGGTGAGCAGGCGCGGCACGCGTGCATGCAATCGCTCATTTCGACCCGCCATGCGCAACCCCGTCACCGGCGCACACGGCGCCGTACCCAAAGCCTGACGGGTATTTTGACGGATTTCGGATCGCCGCGCCGGTTCAGCGTGTTTCGCGATCGGCGGCCGAGAGGTTCACGTGTTGGCCGTCCGCGTCGACGCGCAGCGGCAGGATCTTGGGCAGCGCTTCGATCCAGCTGTCCAGCGCGGTGGTATCGACCGTGCCGGTGAAGACGAGCGCGCCGAGTTTGGCGTCGACGAGCGTGAGCGGGCGCGTCGAGTAGCGGTTGACGTTGGCGACGACGGAAGCGAGCGGTTCATTGACGAATTCGAGGCGGTGCTCGCGCCAGCTCGCCGCGCGTGCGGGAGGAATCGCACCGACGGTGAGGCCCGAGGCACGCGGATCGAACGAGATCTGCTGCCCGGCGACGGCTTCGAGCGCCTCCGCGGCCGAGAACCGCCCGTTCGCCAGGCCCTCGCTGCTGGTGATGCGCACGCGGCCTTCGGCGACTGCGATCGTGACCCGCTCGCCGGTGCGACGCACGTTGAACGCCGTGCCGACCGCGCGGATCGACACTTCGCCCGCGGCGACGATGAACGGCCTGGTGGTGTCGTGCGCGACCTGGAAAAACGCTTCGCCCGCGTCGAGGTTCACGTCGCGGCGCTCGCGCGTGTAGCGCGTGGTCAGGTGCGTCGCGCCGCCGAGCGCGATCTTCGAGCCGTCGGCCAGCGCGACGTTGCGATCGATCGCGACCGCGGTTGCGAAGCTGCCGGCGTCGGTGGCGCCGGCAAGATGTCTCTGCCACGCCAGCGTGCCGGCTGCCGCGATGGCAACCAGCACTGCGGCGGCGGCCGCATAGCCGAGGACGCGCCACGCGCGCGGGCGCACAGGCGCGAACTCGCGCACGAACTCGCGTCTGGTTTCCGGGTCGAGTGTGCCGAGTTGCGCGCCGAGTTCGCTCACGCGCGCGAATGCGTCGAGCCGGCGCGCGTCGCCGCGGCTCCATTCCAGCCATTGCTCGTCGCTGTGCGCGGCGCGGCGCGGATCGCGCAGGCGCGTCCACCAGTCGGCGGCGACGTGCAATGCCGGATCGATCTTCGGTCCGGTTTTGATCTTGTCCATGTCAGTCGTTCTCCTTCGCATCGACGCGCGCGCGGCAATGGGCCATCGCGCGCGTCACGTGGTAGCGCACCATGCGCTCGGTCAGCTTCATCACGCGCGCGATCGCATCGAAGCCGCGGCCTTCGATCGCGTGCATCACGAAGGCCTGGCTGGTCTTGCGCGGCAGTTCGCGCAGCGCCTCGCGCACGAGACGCAACTGGTCGATCGCCAGCGCGCGGCGCTCGGGCGCGGGCGTGTCCAGCCATTCCGCGAACAGATCCTCTTCCGCGGCGTCGGCGCGCACGTTGCGCTGGCGCAGGCGATCGACGGCGAGATTGGAGGCGATGCGGAACAGGTAGGCGCGCAGGAAGCCTACCTGCTCGGGATTTTCGAGGCGCAGCAGGCGCACGTAGGCTTCCTGTGCGACTTCCTGCGCCTCGGCCATCGAATCGAGCCGGCTTGACAGGAACGAGGTCAGCGCCCGGTTGTGCTCGCGGAACAGGCTGGCGACCTGCGCTGCATGCTCGGCGGCGCCGGCGTCGGATTGACGCAAAGCCGTTTCGCGCTGGAAATCCGCCTGGTTCAAGACCGCTGCCTGCCGTGCCGTGTGGTTGCCAAGACGATTATGCGGCCGCGGATTGAAATTCGGGGGAATTTCAAAATCCGGCGCCGGATTCGTCATGGAACCGTTGCCGCCAACGAGGATGTCCGCCGCATGAACCTACGCACCTTCGCCGCCTGCTTCTCGCTGATCGCCTGCGTTCCGTTCGCGCATGCCGCCGACGGCACTGCCGGGGCAGGGAACTACCGCGACAAGAACTTCGACTATTTCGTCAGCGGCGATCCGGCGAAGCCGCGTGCCGCGCACACCGAGTTCGGCCTGGCGCTGATGGGTGGAGGCGGCAAGCTCGATTCAGCCTACCGCTTCATCGCCACGCATGCGGGCGGAGGTCATATCGTGATCCTGCGTGCCGTGAGCGACGACAGTTACGATCCGACCGACGGCAACTACGGCGAGGCGTTCATGAAGGAGTGGGGGCCGGTCGTCTCGGCGGAGACCATCGTCTTCCATCATCGTGAGGCGTCCGGCGATCCGCGCGTGATCGGCGCGATCAGGAACGCCGACGGCATCTTCCTGGCCGGTGGCGATCAGTCGAACTACATCCGTTACTGGAAGGGCACGCCGGTGCAGGAAGCGCTCAACGCGCACGTCGCCGCGAACCGGCCGATCGGCGGTTCGAGCGCGGGACTGGCGATACTCGGCCACTACAGCTACGGCGCGCTCGACGGTGGCAGCATGGAGTCGAAGGTCGCGCTCGCCGACCCGTTCGACAAGGGCGTGACCCTGGAAGCGGATTTTCTCCACTACCGGTTTCTCGAAGACGTCATCACCGACACGCATTTTTCGCAACGCCATCGCCTCGGCCGGCTGCTCACCTTTCTTGCCAGGCTCGACGAATCGCCTGCGTCGAATCCCGGCAAGGTCTACGGCATCGGCGTCGACGAGAAGACCGCGCTGTTGATCGGCGCCGACGGTATCGGCCGCCTCGCCGCAGGTTCCGCCGGCAGCGCCTGGATCGTGCAGCCGCAAAAGGCGGCCACGGACCTGGCCCCCGGCAAGCCGCTGTCGATCGCCGATGTCCGCCTCGTGCAACTCGGCGCCGCCGGCAGTCTCGACCTGAAAACCCGCGCCGTGAGCAAGCCCGTCGCCGCGGCGACGATCTCGATCCGCGCCGGCAAGCTCGACGCGGAATCGCTGGCTTCGAAAATCTTCACCCGCGACAAACCGTTGCCCGGCGAAGACTGAGTCCTCCAAGTCAAGGCGCAGCGCATCCGCCGATCTTCGTGAGGGACAGGCTGCCGGTCAGTCCGGCATAGGCATGCGCTACGGCGATGTCGGCGAATTGATAATCCAGTCGCGCTTCGGCACAACCTCTGAACGTCAAGGTCGCCGTTCCCACTTGGCTGCTGTTGTGCGTCGGCAGGCCGTCCAGCGTGCCGCCGAGTATTTGAAAAATGGGCAGCACGACTTTGCCATTGCTCGCAGTGGCGAGATCGCTCTGCAGCGTGAACCAGTATTGGTTGAGCGGATCATCGCCTTTGCCGGCGGGATCGTAGGTGAACCACGCGCCGAACAGCAGGCCGTTGGAATCGCTGCCGGCGGGAACCACCGTCAGTTCGATGCCCTGTCCGCTTGTGTTCGGGTCGTACCACGAGCCGCTTTGTTTCGCGTCGAACCCTTGCGCCGGCAGGCTGACGGGCACTGTCTGGGTAGCGTGGTTTGCAAGAGTGCAATTCGCAATCTGCGGCGTCAAACGGGTCAAGGTGATTGCGCCGCTGTAGCCGCTGTTGGTATTTGCGTCGAACTGATAGCGCAGGTTGCCGTGGCTGCAGTCGGAAAAGCTCAGCTGGGCAGTCCCGACTTGCTTTGCTCCCGTCTTGCCCGAATTGAACACGCCGGGTGAATCTGCGACGTACATTTTCAAGTCGACCGATGTGGCTCCGGCATCGGGTTGCCCTTGCAATGTGTACCACACGTTGGATGCTGGATCGTTCGCCTGAGTCTGGGTAAAGGTGAACCACGGCATGAAGACCGTGTTGTTGCCGGCGATGTAGTCGAGCGTGAAACCCTGGCCGGTGGAATATGGGGCATACCAGGCCCCCGCAATACCGGGTTGGTCGATGCGGATCGGCGCAGCCACTGCAAAAGGATGGAAAAGAGTGGTGATTCCCCAAGCCGACCCTGTAACGGTGTCGGTGGTGTCGCTGACGAGGGTGAGTCCTCCGCCATCCAGCGGCCAGGCGTCGTATAAAGAGAAACCGTCGACGTTCATGCTTTCCGCATGTTCGGCCATTTCCGAGCCGTCAACGCCGTTGATTTGACGCAGTTGAATCTTCTTGGCGTAGCTCGTCAGCAGCAACAAGTTTTGCGTGACGGGGTCGAGCAGGAGGATCGGCGGTACGACAACGTCGGCAACGGCGATGAAGGGGAACGAAGCGGCGACACTCCACTCGACATGGCCGTCGTTTTGGGAGAGTTTCACGACATAACCTTGCCTCGCCGTGGCGTTTTCGACGTAGTTGATAGGCGAATTGTCATACATGTAAAAATACACCGCGCTGGAAGAAAACCGGATCGAACGCGTGGTGATTCTTCTGGATTGCGAAAGCAGGGGGATTGCCGATTTCCAGAGCAGCTTGCCGTTGGCATCCAGCCTCTCGACCGGCGTTCCCGGCGCAGTCGGCGACAGCAGTGCGCTTTCGTCGTCGGCCAAGCGCAGTGAGTAGCCGGAGATGTCGGGGGCAACGGAATACGCACGCGTTCCGTCCGCTTTGAATTTTACCAGTGATGTGGTGGAGGTCTGGATCAGTGCGCTGCCGTTGACGTTTGTCGAGGTGATTCCCCAGGTTTCGCCCGCATTCAATGCGGCAACGTCGTGGAGTATGTGGTTTTGACCATCGAGCAAGGCGTGATGCAGGTTGCTGGTCCCCTGAATGCCATAGAGCACGAGCAGTTGATCGTCGACCAAAGCCACGGCTCGGAGGCTTTGCGTGTCGGCAACGACTGGTGTGGCAAGTTGAACGCTTGTCGATAGCGCCCCGGTACTGCGCGAGTAGCACCGCACCACTTGGGCCGCATCGACGACACCTGCGAGGCAGACATCGGCGCTGCGCGCGACCAGAATCGCTTGCGTGACCGTGCCGTTCGCTGTCGCGGCAGTGAGGACGGTGCGCCACAGTTTTGTACCGTCCTTGGCATACGCCGTCACGGCGTACGAATTGGTACTTTGGTTTGAGGTCAGTAGATAGGCCGAACCATCGCGCGCAACGGTTTCAGCGATGTCCGAGCTTGCATCTTGGACTGCTGCTACGGTTTGCGGGGCGGTGATGGAGTTGCCATTGCGATCCAGACGTACGAAGGAGTGTTTCAGGGCGAGGCTGCTCGAGTCGGGCAAGAGCGTCAGACTCGCCGTACTGGAGCTATCCGACCCGAGGTCTTTAGCTGCAAACACAATATTGCCGCCGCTATCCAGACGCGCTTGCTGGAATGGGCAGGTATATACCCCTGCGTTCATGCCGCAAAACAGAAAGGCGGCAACGATGTCCCCATTGTTGGCCACGAGCGCCGCCGCTGATTGTTCTTGCGAATTCGTGAATGTGGCAGCGGGCAGCTGGAACCCGGCTGTGCGCCGCCACAGCGGCGCGCCGGAAGAAGATATTTTTGCGATCCACAGCGACGCGGTCGGATTTGGCGCCATGAGATTCGTATAGTCGCCATAGAACACGACGCTGTCACCGTTGCTTGCCGCTGCGGCAACGATCTCGCCGTTGGCGACTTCTTCGGTGGAGTACTCCCAGCGCAGCGCACCGTTTGCAGTCGCGCTCATTGCGTACAGCGTGGTGGCGCCGTTCGCGCCGCTGACACGGCGGCCGTATGCGTAGAGGTTGCCGTCGCTGCCGATGGCCAAGCTGTCCAGTTTGGATGCGGGCGTGCTGGCGGACGCCTGTACCGTCCACACAAGCGCCTTGCTGGTGATCTTTTCGATGGCCGCGGTGTTCGTGCTCGTGGTGGTCTCCAGATAGCCGTTGCCAATGGAGCCGTACACGTAGACCGCATCCGAGTGCGGATCGACGAGGATCTGACCGCCGACGGTGGTGCCTTGGATGGGCGGCAGCCGAGTGCCGTCCGGGGCGATTGCGCGGATGCCGGGAGACAGCCAGATGTTTCCCGCGCCGTCGACCTGCGCTTTGTTGACACAACCGGAACCGATGGTGGTGCTGCCTTCCTGGATGGACCAGCGCAGGCGACCGTTGGCGTCGAACCGCCGCATGTAGCAGCGCGAGTATCCGAGGACAGTCACCGAATCAACGTCGACCACGCCGCCATCGGGATAGGTGGCCAATGCGAATATCCCTCCGATATCCCCCTGGAACAAGGCGCTTCCCGAAAGATAGCGGGAGAAATTCACAGTGCCGTTGTTGTTGTACCGGACCAGCACCGGCATCCCGTTGGCGGTACCTCCTGCCCAGAAACCGCTCGCGTCGGCCGGGGTAACGATCGCAGGGGAAAAATTCGACGGCAGGGAGCCGTTTGCGATGAAGCTCAAATCCCACGCAAAGACAAATCGAGGCAGGACAACCAGAAACAACGCAAACGCGCGCAACAGTGACGACCGCATCAGCACCTCCCGGTTGAATCCTCGTTTCATGGATTGGTCAAAACTCACGCCGTTCGAAGAATGGCTCGATTGGCTGTTTCCGGCAACTGTGCGCATTTCGCACTGCGCAGGCTATCTTGTTGCGACGCACAAGAGATGGCACAGTAGCCATTCGATAAAAGCATTCATTCCATCAGAAAATCAGCGGAAGCACAGCGGTGGCCGTGAACAAGCGACGCGAAATCGATTTCCTTCCGACCGACGGACCGCTGCGTGAGGATGTGCGCCGGCTCGGCGCGCTCGTTGGCGACATGCTGGCGGAACAGCTGGGGCATGCCTTCTTCGCCAAGGTCGAGGCGATCCGCACGGCGGCGATCGGGCTGCGCAGCGCGGGCGAGTCGCCTGCCGCGCTTGCCGCGCAAGTATCCGGCCTTGTGCCGCAGCTCGCGGAGCAGCTGACGCGCGCATTCTCGACCTATTTCCAGGTCGTCAACCTCGCCGAGCGCGTGCATCGCATCCGCCGCCGCCGCGACTACGAGCGCTCGGGTTCGACCGCGCAGCCCGACAGCATCAAGGACGTGTTGCAACGCTTGAAAGCCGCGGGCGTGGGCCTGCAGGAAATCTCCGCCTGGCTGGTCCGGCTCGACATCGAGCCCGTGTTCACCGCGCATCCGACCGAAGCCGTGCGCCGCACGCTGCTCGAAAAAGAATCCGTGATCTTCCGCTGCCTGGTCGCCGACCTCGATGCGCAGCGCACGCCGCACGAGCGCGAAGTCGACCTCGCGCGCCTGCGCACCGCGCTGACCGCGGGTTGGCAGACGGCCGATGCCTCGCACGCGCGCCCTCGCGTGCAGGACGAATTCGAACATGTCGGCTTCTACCTCGGCGGGCCGATCTACCGCGTCGTGCCGGTGTTCTACGAAGTGTTCGAGTCGGCGCTCAATGAGGTCTATGGCGAAACGCTGCCGTTGCCGACGATGCTGCGCTTCGGCTCCTGGGTCGGCGGCGACATGGACGGCAACCCGAACGTCAACGCCGACACGATCGCGGCGACGCTGCGTGCGCAGCGCGAACTGGCGCTGCGCCGCTACGACGTCGAAATCGTCGAGCTGGCGCGCGAGCTGAGCCAGACCGTGGGCCACACCCGGTTCGATCCCGCGGTGCTGGCGCGCATCGACCACTATCGCGTGCAGCTGCCGCAGGTCGCGGCGTCGATCAATCCACGCTATGCGGACATGCCGTACCGCGTGCTGCTCGCGTTCGTGCGCGCGCGCCTGCAGGCGACGGTGGCCGAGAAAGATGCGGCGTACGGTTCGGCGATGGAACTCCTCGCCGATGTGCAACTCATCGCCGACAGCCTGCGCATGAACAAGGGCCGCAATGCCGGCTGGTTCTCGGTGCGGCGCTTGCTCTGGCGCGTGCGCACCTTCGGCTTCCACCTTGCCCGGCTCGACGTGCGCCAGGACTCGCGCGTGCATGCGGCGGCGCTCGCTGCCGCGCTCGACGATGCGCAATGGGAGGCGCGCGACGCGGCGGCGCAAGCCGCAAAACTCGAAGCGTACGCGCGCGGCGACGCCGAATTGCCCGAGCCGGCGGATGAAAAAGGCACGATGCTCGACGCCGTGTTCGACCAGCTCGCCTATGCGCGCGATGCCTACGGCACCGGCGCGATCGGCCTCTACATCATCAGCATGGCACGCAGCGCGGCCGACGTGCTCGCGGTGCTCGCGCTCGCGCGCCGGGCACAGTTCGTCGATGCAGACGGCAATGTGCCGCTCGACATCGCGCCGCTGTTCGAGACGGTGGATGACCTCAAGCACGCACCGGCGACGCTGGCCGCGCTGTTCGCCGATCCGGTCTATCGCGCCCACATCGCGGCGCGCGACGATCGCCAGACGGTGATGCTCGGCTATTCCGATTCGAGCAAGGACGGCGGTATCGTCGCCTCGCGCTGGGCATTGCAGGACGCGCAGGTGGAACTGCTCAGGATCGCGCAGGGCGCCGGCGTGCAGATCGCGTTCTTCCACGGCCGTGGCGGTTCGGTCAGCCGTGGCGGCGGCAAGACCACGCGCGCGGTGATCGCATCCCCGCGCGGCTCGATCGCGGGGCGTCTGCGCGTGACCGAGCAGGGCGAGGTGATCCATCGCAAGTTCGGCATCCGCGCGCTCGCCCTGCGCAACCTGGAACAGACCGTCGGCGCCGTGCTCGAAGCCTCGCTGCGCCCGCGCCCGCCCGAGCCGCGCGAGGCGACGTGGCGTCGCGCGGTTGACGTCGCCGCGCGGCACGGCGCAGACGCCTATCGCGCGCTGGTCCGTGCCGACGGCTTCATGGACTATTTCCGCGAGGCCACGCCGATCGACGTGATCGAGCGCATGACGCTCGGTTCGCGGCCTTCGCGGCGCGGCTCGGGCTCGATCGACAACCTGCGTGCGATCCCGTGGGTGTTCGCGTGGACGCAGAACCGTTGCGGCCTGACCGGTTGGTACGGCGTCGGCACGGCGCTGGAGAAGGCCGCGGCCGAGATCGGCGAAGAGGTGCTCGGCGAAATGGCGCAGCACTGGCCGTTTTTTCGCACCATGCTCGACGACGTCGAGATGGTGATGGCGAAGTCCGATCTCGAAATCGCCGCCGCGTTCTCGCGCCTGGCAGGCCCGCTGCATGCGCAATTCTTCGCGCGCATCGAAGCGGAGTATGCGCGCACCGAGGCGTGGATACTGCGCCTCAAGGGTACCGATCGCGTGCTCGCCGAGGATCCGCGGCTGGCGCTGTCGATCCGTTTGCGCAATCCGTATCTCGACCCGATGAACCTGATGCAGATTGATCTCGTCTCGCGCTGGCGTGCGGCCGGGCGCGCGGACGATGCGTTGTTCGCCGCGCTCGTGGCGACGGTCAACGGCATCGCGCAGGGCATGCAGAACACGGGTTGACGCAAGGCGCAGGCGGCGCTTTCGCGGCGATGGCAACACCCTGTATCCTCGCGTGCAACCAAAATCGGACTGCGCGCATCCAAGTCGACATGCGCGATGGCCACTTTTCATTCCGCAAGGCAATGCGAACCGTACTCGTCATCGACGACAATCCCGCGATCGTCACCGCGCTCGACGTGCTGCTCGGACTGCGCGACATCCGCACGCTGCACGCCGCTTCGCCCGAAGAGGGCCTCGCAGCCCTGGCGCGCGAACGCGTCGATCTCGTCCTGCAGGACATGAATTTCCGCGCCGACACGACCTCGGGCGAGGAAGGCGTGGCCCTGTTCCGCGCGATCCGCGAACGCGAGCCGGATCTGCCGGTGATCCTCCTCACCGCGTGGACGCATCTGGAAACCGCGGTCGAACTGATCAAGGCCGGCGCGGCCGACTATCTGGCCAAGCCGTGGGACGACCACAAACTCGTCGCCGCGGTCGAGAATCTGCTCGAACTTTCCGAAAGCACACGCGAAGTCTCGCGCCTGCACGGCGAGCGCCGCGCGCACCGCAGCGCGCTGCGCGAGCGCTTCGACCTGCGCGGTACCGTGTTCGCGTCGAGCGCGATGGAACGCCTGATCGAACTCGCCTGCCGCGTGGCGCGCGCCGATGCGCCGGTGCTGATCACCGGGCCCAACGGCGCGGGCAAGGAGCGCATCGCCGAGATCGTGCACTACAACTCGGCGGTCAAGGCCGGCCCGTTCGTCATGGTCAATTGCGGCGCCCTGCCGCAGGATCTGATCGAAGCCGAGCTGTTCGGCGCCGAGGCGGGCGCCTACACCGGCGCGAACAAGGCGCGCGAAGGCCGCTTCGAAGCAGCCGACGGCGGCACCTTGTTGCTCGACGAAATCGGCAACCTGCCGCTGTCGGGGCAGATGAAGCTGCTGCGTATTCTCGAGACCGGCAAGTTCGAGCGACTGGGTTCGAGCAAGACGCGCGAGGTAAAGGTGCGTGTGCTCAGCGCGACCAATGCCGACCTGCACGCGATGATTCGCGCGGGCACGTTCCGCGAGGACTTGTACTACCGCCTCAACGTGATCGAGCTGGTATTGCCTCCGCTCGCGGCGCGGCCGGACGACGTGCTGCCGCTGGCGGAAGCGTTCGCCGGCGGCGACGTGAAGTTGAGCGGCCAGGCGCGCGCGGCGTTGACCGCGCATGCCTGGCCGGGCAACGTGCGCGAGCTGAAGAACGCCATCCAGCGCGCGAGCCTGCTCTGTCGCGACGGCGTGATCGAAGCCGAAGACCTCGGTCTCGCCGTGCGCGCGCCTGCACCCGTGCGCGCGAGCGCCGAGAGCGAGCCGGATCGCGCCGCGATCGAAGAGGCAATCGTGCGCGCGAAAGGCGTCATCAGCCAGGCCGCCGCCGAACTGGGTCTGTCGCGCCAGGCGTTGTACCGGCGCATGGAGAAGATGGGGATCGAAAGTTAGCGGACGCTACGGCTTCGGTGTGATGGATTCGTTGCCGTAGGTTTTGGCGAAATAGTCCGCCAGCGTGGGAATCTCTTCGTCGGCGATCGGCGCGCCGTAGACCTTCTTCATCTTCGTCACCTCGGCCTCCCAGGTCTTGCGCGGCCAGTTGGGCGGCTGCATCGCAGCGTAGTCCGACGAATGGCAGATCAGACAGCGCGCGTTGACGAGTTCGAGGTTCGGCCCGGGCCTGTAGCTCGGCGCCGACTCCCTGGGCAGATCGATCTTGAGCGCCGCGGCGCTGGCCGGCGTCGCGGCGAGCATGGCGGTGGCGATGACGATGACCTGATGCAGGGTTGGCATGGCTGTCTCCTCAGGCGGCGACGACGTGCGTGGTCTCGACCACGTTGCGCATGTAGCCCGGCGGGTTCCACAGCGGCGCGAGCGGTTGCGAGGCGCCGATGCGGTTGAGTGCGCGCACCTGCAACGCGTGCGCACCCGGTGCGAGCGTGGTTTCGATCGTCCAGGCGCGGAACGAATACTTGCCGAGGTCCTCGCCGAGTTTCGCTGCGCGCCAGTTCGCGCCGCCGTCGTCGGAGAACAGCACCTCGCGGATGCCGTAGCCGCCGTCGAAGGCGATGCCGCGCACGGTCTGCGCCTGGTTCGCCTTCACTTTGGCGCCGTCGGCAAGATTGGTGATGAACGAGCGCACGTCGAAGCGCCCGATCGGGACGGTTTTCGCCGGCGCAGTGCCGGGTTCGACGCAGGCGCAGGCGTTGGCCGGGATGCGATAGGCCGATTTCATCCAGAATCCATCGAACGTCTCATCGAGTATCGTGATCTCGGAGAGATGCTTGACCCAGTACGTGCCGTAATGGCCCGGCACGATCAGGCGCACCGGATAGCCGTTGAGCATCGGCAGGTCGTTACCGTTCATCGCGTAGGCGAGCATCACCTCACCGTCGAGCGCGTGGTCGAGATCGAGCGCCTTGACGAAGTCGGGCGTGGTCGGCAGCACCGGCGTGTCGAGGCCGTTGAAGCTGACCTGCTTCGCGCCGGCCTGCACGCCGGCTTTTTCGAGCACCGCCTTGAGCGGCACGCCCTTCCAGCGCGCGTTGCCCATCGCGCCATTGGCGAGCTGGCCGCCCGCCACGCGCGGCTCGGAGAAGCCGCGGCTGTTGCCCGAGCATTGGTTGACCGCGACGTATTCGATCGGCTCGAAGTTGTTCTTCAAGTCCTCGACGCCGAGCGACAGCGGCGTCGTCACCTTGCCCTGCACCGCGATGCGATACTTCGCCGTGTCGATCCGGGTCGGAATGCCGGCGAGGTGGTAGCGTACGAAAAACGCATCGTTCGGCGTGATGATGCTCTCGTCGAACACCGCGAACGGGGTTTCCAGTTGCGGCGGCCGCGCGGTCAGGAGCAGCAGCGGCCGCTTCTGCGGATACTTCACCAGGGCGCGCGTGCCGTTGCCGAACGGCAGGTCGACGACACGGTCGGCCGCTAGCGCGGCAAGCGGTGCGCTGCCGAACATGCCGCCGTGGCCGAGCATGCCGGCGCGTTGCAGGAAGTTTCTACGTGGAGAATTGGGCGAATCACTGCGAGATCGATGGCGCATGGCGAAGCCCCCGAGCAATGAATGTCACGGCGGTCCGCGTCATTCGCGTCGCCGCCGCCGGGGCAAAGCATAGTACAAATCGCCGCCGGTTCCTTTTGCGTCGCATCGTTGCGGTGGCGCAGCACGATTCCCGCCGCATGCCTTGTTCGGTTAGCCTTGGCGGCATGCGCTTCTTTTCACTCGAAGGCAAGCTCGCCGCGCTGCTTGCCGCGGCATTGATCGCCGGCTGTGCGGTGACCACGTTGCTGGCGTTGTGGTTGCCATCATGGTTCGCCGCGGCGCTGGCCGTCGCCGTGCTCGTGGTTCCGGTGTTGTTGCTCGCACATGCGGCGGCGAAGCCCGTACAAAGCCTGATGCGCGCGCTGTCCGGGGGTGTCGCGCGCTACCGCGACGGCGATTTCTCGACCTCTCTCGTCGAGGCGCGGCGCGACGAATTCGGCGAGCTGATCGCCGCGCACAACGAACTTGGCCGCGTGCTGCGCGAGCAGCGCCAGAACCTGATCGAGCGCGAACTGCTGCTCGACACGATGGTGCAGAACTCGCCGACCGCGCTGGTGCTGATCGACGCGGCGCAGCGCGTCGTCTACGCGAACCTCGCCGCGCGCGCGTTGCTCAACGACGGTCGCGTGATGAACGGCATGGCATTCGCCGAACTTGCCGAAGGTTGCCCGCCGGTTTTGTGCGGCGCGCTGGTCGGCCATCAGGATGGCCTGTTCAGCGTCGACATCGACGGCGAGGCAGAAACCTTCCATCTCGCCCAGAAGACGTTCCGCCTGCATGGCCGCGAGCATCGCATGTTGCTGATCAAGCGCCTGACGCGCGAGATGTCGCGTCAGGAAGTGCAGACCTGGAAAAAGGTCATCCGCGTGATCAGCCACGAGCTCAACAACTCGCTGGCGCCGATTTCCTCGCTGGCGCATTCCGGGCGCGAGCTGGCGCGCCGCGGCGCGACCGAAAAACTCGCGCCCGTGTTCGACACGATCGAAGGCCGCGCGCGTCACCTGCACGGCTTCATCGGCGGTTATGCGGAATTCGCCAAGCTGCCGCAGCCGCGCATCGAAAACGTGGCGTGGGCGAAATTCTTCGATGGCCTTGCACAGCAATACCCGTTCCGCCTGGTCGGCGCGATGCCGAAGCAGGCGGGTGCGTTCGATCGCGCGCAGGTCGAACAGGTGCTGATCAACCTGCTGAAGAACGCGCACGAAGCGGGCGGGTCCGGCGACGAGGTCGAACTTGCGCTCGCCGAACGCGGCAACGATGTGCGCATCGAAGTGCGCGACCGCGGCAGCGGCATGAGCGAAACCGTGCTCGCCAGCGCCTTGCTGCCGTTCTACTCGACCAAGCGCAGCGGCACCGGTCTCGGCCTCGCGCTCGCGCGCGAGATCGTCGAGGCACACGGCGGCCGCATCGCGCTCGCCAACCGCGACGGCGGCGGCCTCGCGGTGAGCTTGACGCTGCCGCGATCCGCGTAGCACTCCCCGTGTGCGCGGGGGCGTCGCGTCGAATGGATCCTGCCTGCGCGCGCAAACGTGGAGACTCTGCGCAAGTTCGCAATTCAGCCTTTCGTCGGGGGTGAATTTGACGGAATCCGGAGTTGTTCGGCGGTTCCTCAGTGCGCCCGGCGGCGGCGCAGCACGAGACCGCCGAGGCCGATCGCCAGCAGCAGCAAACCCGCGCGGTCGAGCAACGGCGCAGGCACGGCATTCGCGGCCGGCACGGCGACGAGAACGACGAGGCTGTAAGGCGCGCTGGTCGAAGCCTGATGCGTCGCATCACCGGCGTAGCTTGCGTTCGGCGTGTGCGTGCCGGGTGTGGCGAAGACGAGGCTGCAACTGCCGTTGCCCGAGGCATTGAGTGTCGCGGTGCAGGTGTTCGTGCCTTCGGCGACGGTGACCGTACCGCTGGCTGCGGTGGGCGCAGTGCCGGAGGCGGCGGCGATGCCGCGGTGCGCCGCGCTCCCCGGGCGGGCCGCCTCGCTCACGCTGACCTGCATCAGCACCGGTTGGCCGACCGTCGCCGGATTAGGCGTTGCGTTCAGCGTGGTCACAGTCGGATTCGACACGCTCGCCGCGGTGACGCTCAGATTCGCCGTCGCGACATTGCCCGTGCCCGTAGCGCCGGTGGCGCTCGCCGGGCCAAAGGCCGGCGCGTAGTTGCCGGGCGTGGAACCGGCGACCTGCACGGTAAACGTGAACTGTCCGCCGACAGCGATCGTCGCGCCGTTGACGCTGATCGTGCCCGGGGCGGTGGTGGTGATCGGGCCGCCGGTCGACGAATTCACGCTGAGCCCTGCGGGCAGCGTCGCGCTGAAGCCGACTCCGGTCAGCGGCACCGTGTTCGATGCGGGGTTGGTGATCGTGATGCTCAACGTCGAGGTTGCGCCCGCGCTGATCGACACGGGATTGAAGCTCGCCGCGATCGTCGGCGGGGCGGTGGTGCCATCGGTGTACGCATCCGCAGCGCCGGTAACGCCGGTGCCGATTGCGCCACCTGCGATCAATACCTTGCCCGCGGTCATCGCTGTCGCTGCATAGGCCGAGCGTGGCGCCGATAACACACCCGCTGAGCTCCAACTGTTGGATGCGGGATCGTAGATTTCGGCATTGGCCAGATACGCGCTGCCGTCGAACCCGCCCGCAGCCAGCACCTTGCCGGAAACCGACGGCACCACGATCAGGCGGTGGCCGGAACGTACCTGCGCCATGTTGCCGCCGGCGCTCCAGGTGTTGCTGCTCGGGTCGTACAGTTCGGCACTGGCAAGATTGCTCGCATTGCCCGCGCCACCGGCGACCAGAATTTTGCCGGAAGGCAGTCCAACGACGCGCAAGTACGCATCGCGCGCGACCGCCATCGGTGCGCCGGCGCTCCAGGAATTGGTGACCGGATCGTAGATCTCGACACTGGCAGCGCGCAGATGGTTGGTGACGTCGGTGTCGCCGCCGATGACGAACACCTTGTTGCTGCCGGCCAGGATCGCGCCGTGTTCAAAGCGCGCCTGCGCAAGCGTGCCGGCAGAACTCCACGAATTCGTCGCCGGGTCGTACACCTCGGCGCTCGCGAGTACGACGCCACCATTGCCGTAGCCGCCGACAACCAAAACTTTGCCGTTGCCGAGCAAGGTAGCCGAATGGTAAATGCGACCCGCCGCCATCGGTGCGGCGCCGCTCCAGGTGTTGCTGGTGGAATCGTAGATTTCGGCGCTCGTCTCGGCGCCCAAGGCGCTGCGTCCGCCGACGACGAGCACGTGCTTGCCGTCGGACAGGACGGTCGAGGTGTGCCGATAGCGTGCGGTGGCCATGGACGGACCTGCGGACCAGGAGCCGCTGGTCGCGTCGTAGAGCTCGACGCGGTTTTCGTAGCTGGTGCTGCCGTAGCCGCCGGTTACGAGGACTTTGCCAGTCGAAAACAACATGTCCGCCGTGGCATAGGAACGCGGCACGGTCATGGGTGCCGCGGACGCCAGGCCGGCCGCATGCGCGAACGGTGGCATGAGAGTGATGACACAGGCAATGAGTGCGGTAACGCAGCGCAGCGGGGCAGGAAAAAATCGGGCAGCCATACGTCTTCTCCGGAATCAGGGTAAGGCCAGGCGGCGCTGCGTAGCAACGGCTTTCGAGGAGAAACGCAAAGGCGACATGCAAAACGACACACCCCGAAAACAATGCGCTTAATCCGTTCGCCCTTTCGCTGCGCGAAGGGCGAACGGTTCCCGATGTCGATCGGCTACGGCGTGATGTCCGAGTGGAATGCTTCCATGCGCACCACGGCGCCGGAGTAGGCGTTCGCAAAGATGGCCTGCCACGCGGCGGTCCAGGACGGTGTCGGGTTGCCGTCGACGATCAGCGCGCGCGCGATGATGAGCCGGTACGAGCTGCCGTTGCCGATCAGGGCGGAGCTGCTAGGCGAGGCCAGGCAGGAGATCTCCGACGGAGTGTCGATGGCCTCCAGTACCGATCCGGCACTGACCCGCGGTGTTTCCGCAACGGTGAAGCCACCGGTATTGTTTGACGGTGTGACGTCGGGCCACGGGCCGAAGCCCGATACCTGGGTGACGCGGTAGTAGTTCGCGCCAGCCACTTTCGGAATATCCAGGTAGGCAATCGTGCAGCGATCGGTCGTGTAAAACTGCGTCGCGCCCGAAGTTACCGGCGTCTTGCCGTCGTTGACGACCTGCACCTGGCGCGTTTTCGCGCCGAGGTTTTCGACGAGACCGTTCGACAGCGTCACGGTTGCGCTGACGGTGATCGTCGCGGTGCCCGTCACACCGCCCGCGCGCAGGATGATCGCCGAGCCGAGCACGCCGGTATCGGTCTGCGACTGTATGCTGGCGTTGCCGCTGACCGTCCAGGTCCAGACCACGCTCGCATCGGCCGGTGGCGGCGGGCTCAGCGTGGCGACGACGGACGTGCCCGAGTTGATCTGCACCGGCGCGATCGCCGGGAAAACGATGTCGAAGTCGGTGAACGTGATCCTCGCATCGGCTTTGCCGATATCCTTGCGCACGCCGTCGATCATCGTGAACAGCTTGACGTACACGATCTCGGCGGTGCAATTCGGCGGATTGCTCGCATCGCCGGCGTAGGTTGCGTGCGCGGACGACGTGATCACGACCGGATGCGCAATCGAATTGCTGATGCCGGCCGAAGTCAGCGTGCCGCAGCGGCCGTTGGTGTCTGCGCTCCACTCGTAGCGCAGCGCGGCCAGCGTGCTGGCGTCCGGGAACGGCGTGACGAGTATGCCGAATGTGCGCGTGCCGCTGTGCGGCATGCGGACTTCGTCCGGAGAGAGCTGCACCTGGAAACCGTCGATCGTGATCGACACGGTTGCGGTGCCGAGCAACTGGTCTTCGCCGTGGCTGTCGGTGAAGTACGCCTGCACGGTTACCCGGTGCGCCGCATCGACCTGCGTTATGAGGTTTCCGGTGACGAAGCTGACTTCACGCAGCCGACTGACGAAGCTGCCCTTGCCGGCGACGCGCCGACCGTTGAGGTCGTCGAGCAGGGACTGATCGCTGGTGTCGAGCAGCCAGGTGTATTTGATGTTCGGGTCGTTCTCGAAACCGCGCACGGTGGCCTTGAGCCGCAAGGAGTCGCCGAGGTTGACCTTGCCGTCGCGCGGCTCCAGGCGCACCGTGGGACGCACGACCTTGAGATGGAAGATGCTGATCTGGTTGTCGCCGTTGAGCTGGTCGGCACCCTGTGCCAGCGTGTCGACGCCCGCGAGCACGGCGCTGACGGCCGCGACCACGCGCCGGCCGGCATTGACCAATTTGTTGCGCGCGTTGGTCGCAGCGGTCTTCACCTGTTGCAGGTTGACTTGCAGCGCCGCGGCGTTGATCGCCGTCGTTTCCTGGGCGGCCAGCGTGTACTGTTCGATCGCCGCATAGTACGTTTCCTCCTCGAACAGGGTCTCAAGGTGGGCCTTGTCGAGGTAGCTCATGAGGCCGCGGAACGCGCTGTAGAACGAAGTACCTTCGCGGATCTGCAACAGGATCGCATCGAAGTCCGGGTTGGCCATGTAGTTCAGCAGGCGGATCGTCGTATCTTCCGGCAGGTTCGACGCCGCAGCACCGCCGATGCCCAGGTTCTCGAGGATCGCCATGATCGTCGCGTCGAATACCTGCTTGGCGCGCAACCGGAACAGGTCGTTGTCGATCAGGTCCGCGTAGTTCGCGTAGCTGGCGCCAAGGCTCGGGTGCTGGCCGTTCCACACGCCGGCCATGACGACGAGGTCGACGTCGGTCGTGACGGCGCGGTCGCGGCCGCCGATCGAAATCGTCGGCGACTCGATCGGCGACCAGGGAATCGTTCCGGTGGCTACGTCCTTTCCTCGCCATGCCGCGCTCAGCAGGCTGCCGATCGAACCGAACGCCGAGAATGCCGTCAGTCGCCGCGTCGCCGGGATCGGGGTTTTGTCGCCCTGCATCTGCACGCTGGGCAGGGTGGTGTGGATGCCGTCCTCGTCGGTATAGCCGGTGACGAAAACCCGGGCCGTGCCGGGCCGGCGCTTGCTGTTCTGCAGGCGCACGCTGGCATTGTCATCGTTCAGCAGCAGGGTGAAGCCGCTTTGTTCGGCCTCGCCGAGCAGCAGCAACTGTTGCGGCGCGCTGCTGTTTTCGGCCGCTGCGGTGACGCGTGGCGAATGGTTCGACGTCGACACCAGGCTGGCGACGCGACCGAGCACGCGCGTGGCGCCGCGCAACGTGGCGACCGCCTGCGCCGAAGGCAGCCAACCCGCCACGGCCGAGTTGAGCGCCTCGACGACCGCGGAACTCAGGTTGTCCATGACGAACGGATTTTTCTTCTGCTCGGCGATGATCACCTGCTCGAGCGTCGTCGTGGCCGGATCCTGCTCGATCAAACGTATCGCCTGGCGGCGCTGATCGGTAGTGAGCAATTGCCCGCCGATCGCCTGGAACAGCAGCGCGACCGCGCTGCTGTGTGCGTCGAAGGTGACCTTCGGCGCGATCGCGTTGTCGAGCATGCCGAACCACAATACGCCGCCGGTGTCGTGGACGACTCCGGCCAGATTCGGTGCTCCGCCGCTACGCGGCAACGTGAAGCGACCTTGCGCGTCCACGCGGGTTTCGCTGAATGCGCCGAGCGCGGTGAGTGCGCCCGGATCGATGCCCTGCGGAATGTTCACTTCGCCCGGAACGGCAAGCGAGGTCGCGTTGCACGATCGGCTGTCGGCGAGGTGCGTGAGCTGGATCGAACCCAGCAAGCCGGCGTTGTCGCCCACGGTGAATGCGTAGTCGAGCCTGGCGCGGCCACAGTCGTCGAAGCCGAGCGTGGCACTGCCCACCGGCATGCTGGTCACCGCAGTGGAGCCGTCGAACGTGCCGCCGACGCTGGAATAGATCGGGATGCCGGGCATCGATGCCAGGTCCAGGATCGGCGCGCGCAGCGTGTACCAGCGCTGGCGTCCCGTGCCGACGAATTTGCTTTCGCTGCCCGGCGGGACATAGGTGGCCCAGCTCGCCGTGAGTACGCTGCTCAGCGGGTCGACGTCGACGAACAGACCCTGGCCGTTCTTGCCAACATCGTACCAAGCGCCGGAAAGGCCGGCGATGCCGACCGGAGCGGCGCCGGGGCCCGGTTCGGCGCAGGTCGGGCCGACCCCTTTGCGCAACAGCGGGATCGTGCCGCTCTTCGGCAGGCGCCAGTCGATCGGTTCGACGATCGTGCCGCGCGCGGAATCCTCGAACGTGTAGTCCAGCGTGGCGTGATTGCAGTCGGCAAAGGTCAATGTCGCCTGGCCGGCAGTCACTACGCTGGTCGGAGTCGCCGAATCGAAGCTGCCGTTCGTGCTCTGGTAGATCGTCATGTTCATGCCGGTCTCGCCGGCAACGGCCTCGCCCTGCAAGGTGAACCATTGCTGGTTGCGTGCATCGACGCTGCGCAGGGCATTGAAGGTGAACCAGCCGGCGAACACGCTGGCGCGACCGGGACCGTTGAGATCCGGCAGCACCTGCAGTGACAGGCTTTGCCCGGGCATGGACGGGCTGATCCATGTGCCGGTCAGCCCTTGCTGGTCAAGGTCGACCGCGGTGGGTGGGGCTGCGGCGATGGGCGACATCGCGGCGCAGAGGGTCACGAACATCAGGAAGATGAGGCACTTCGTCGTTTTCATCGGAATGGTCCGGCTGGCCTGCGGTTGCGCCCGGTGGAACGGATGCCGGGCAGTACTCGTTTCATCGGGGGAAACGGAAAACTGCGGCGAAAACGACATCGGGAGTTTGCCTGCGTCCGGATCGGAGCGGCGCATTGCTATACTTCCCGACGACCCTGCAGGGGCGGGTGATGTCCGAAAGCGTTACCGAACTGATTTACGCCGCGAACGACGGCAACGCCGAGGCGTTGCGCCGGCTGTTTGCGCACGTGTACACCGAACTGAAGCGCCTGGCGCACATCCAGCTTGCCCGTGCCGGCGGGCAGACCTTGAACACCACGGGTCTCGTGCACGAGGCGTATCTCAAGCTTGCCCAGCCCGGTGAGCGCGGACTCAGCGATCGCGAACATTTCTTCTCGCTCGCGGCGCGTGCGATGCGCCAGATCGTGATCGATCGCGCACGCGCTCAGGTGGCAGACAAGCGCGGCGGCGCGCGGCGCGAACTGGTCGACATCGATGCCGCGTTCGACGTCGCCAGTGGCGAGCTCGGGCCCGAAGCGCTGTTGCGCCTCAACGAGGCGCTCGACCGTTTTGACCGCGAGGAACCGCGTCTGGCAAGGCTGGTCGAGCTGCGCTACTTCGCCGGCCTCGGCCTCGACCAGATCGCAAACCTGCAGCAGGTCAGCGAACGCACGCTCAACCGTGACTGGCGGCGTGCCAAGGTGCAACTGTACCTCACCCTGAATCCGGAGTGAGGGTGGCGTTTCCGTCCGCTGGATCTCGTTTCCCGCTGCGGGAGTGAAGGGCACGACGATGGCAGAACCGCAACGCCTGCACGATTTGTTCGATGCCGCACTGGATCTGCCCGCGACCGAGCGCGGTGCGTTCGTCGCGCGCGCCTGCGGCGACGATGCGGCGCTGCGCGCAGCGCTGGAGCGCTGGCTCGCCGCCGATTCGTCCCTCGACACCTTTCTCGAAATCCCGCCGGGCCTGATCGCACAGGCGCATGCGCAGGCTGCCGCGGAAGAAGTTCCGCGGCGCTTCGGTCCGTGGCGCGTGCTGCGCTCGCTCGGCGTCGGCGGCATGGGCGAGGTCTGGCTGGCCGAACGCGCAGACGGCGAGTACGAGCAATGCGTGGCGATCAAGCAGGTGGCATATCCGACGCCGGGCCTGCTGCAGCGCTTCCGCCAGGAACGGCAGATTCTCGCGCGGCTCGAGCACCCGAACATCGCCCACCTGATCGATGGCGGCGTCGATGCGCGCGGCACGCCGTATTTCGCGATGGAGTACGTCGATGGCATGCCGGTCACCGCGTTCGCGCGTAACCGAGCGCTAGACGTGCGTGCCTGCGTCGCACTGATGCTCCAGATCTGCGAAGGTGTGCGCTACGCACATCAGAACCTGATCGTGCATCGCGACCTGAAGCCGTCGAACATCCTCGTCGGCACCGACGGCACGCCGAAGCTGCTCGACTTCGGCATCGCGAAAATACTCGAGGCAAGCGATGCCTCCGCGCCGACCGGCACCGGCCAACGTCTGCTCACGCTCGACTATGCCGCGCCCGAGCAGCAGCGCGGCGAAGCGGTGACGACCGCTACCGACGTCTACGCGCTCGGCGTCGTGCTGCACGAACTCCTCACCGGTGTGCGCCCGTTTGCGCATGCGGGCGAGGGCGCGGCACGCATCCACGCCCTGCTGCGCGAGGAGCCCGCGCTGCCGAGCGCGACGGTCGACGCGAGCCTGGCCGATGCCGCAGCGCGCCGGCGCGCGCTGCGCGGCGACCTCGACCGCGTGCTGCTGGCCGCGCTCGCGCGCGATCCGCAGCAACGCTACGCTTCCGCCGAAGCCTTCGCCGCTGACCTGCACAACTTTGCCGAAGGGCGACCGGTCGCCGCACTGGGTCAAGGCAAATTCTATACTTTGCGCAAATTCGTCGTGCGCAACCGCATCGCCGTGGGCGCCGCGACGGTCGCGATGCTCGCACTGATCGGCGGCTTCGGCGTCGCCATCGTCCAGGCGCGGCATGCGCGCGCCGCGGCCGAGCGCGCCGAACGTGGCAACGAGTTTCTGGTCAACCTGATCGGCAACGCCAATCCGTACTACGGTGGCAAGCCGCCGCTGCTGGTCGATGCGATCGATCGCGCCGTCGCTGAAATTCCGCTGCGCCTGGCCGGCCAGCCGCTGCTCGAAGCGGATATCCGGCGTGCGATCGGTCAGGCCTACGCGGTGCTCAATCGCAACGGCGACGCCAGAGCCCAGCTCGATCTCGCCGCCGCGCTGCGCATGCACGCGGGCGGCAACGAGTACGCGCAAATCCTGCAGTCGCAGGCCTACCTCGAATGGCAACTGGGCCGCTACGACGAGGCCGGCGCACTGTATCGGCAGGCGCTCGCCCATTGCACGGACGATGCACGCGGGCGCCGGCAACGCGCCGATCTGCTCAACGACGAGGCCGCGCTGTTCGCCGACACCGGCCGCTACGCCGAGGCGCTTGCGAGCGCGGGGCAATCGCTGCGCCTCAGGGAAAATCTGCCCGATGTGTCGCCGCGCGAGCATGCAGTGAACCTGTCGAACCTGGCAAACGCGCAGGATGGCCTTGGCCGTTTCGACGAGGCACTTGCGACCTACCAGAACGCACTGGGCGAACTCGAAACACTGGGTGCGCCGGCCGAGTTCGACGTGGCGATCCTGCTCAACAACCTCGCCTACTTGCAGGACGAGATGGGTCACACCTCCGCTGCGGTGAAGTCGCAGGAACGCGCGATCGCGCTGAACCGCAAGATCCTCGGCGTCGATCAGGGCCTGACGATCAAGCTCGGCAATCTCGCGCTGTGGTATTCCAAGCTGGGCCGTCACGACGAGGCGGCTGCGGCGATCGACGAATCTCTGCACCTCGCCGCGCAAACGCTCAGCGCCGACGACCAGAAGCTCGGCAACCTGCACGCGGTCGCTGCGCGGATCGCACTCGCCCAAGGCGACGCGGCTGCGGCGATCGTGCAGGCGAAGGAGGCGCTGGCAATCTACGCCGCGGCGAAGACATTGGAGCCGGGGCGGCGCGAAAAAGCACAGGCGACGCTGGACGCGGCAACCAGCCTTGCCGCGAGGGTGACGGGAAAATAGTGCCGCAGCGGCAATGAATCCTTCGCAATTGCAACCGATGCGCGCGATATACTCGGATCCTGCAAACAGCCGATCGGGGAGAGGAGCATGGGCGGTGGTGGCGTAGTCGCATTGGTGCTGGTGGTGCTGATCTTCATCGGCATCTCGAAGACGATCCGCATCGTGCCGCAAGGCTACGAGTGGACCAAGGAAACGTTCGGTCGCTACACCTCGACGATGGAGCCGGGTCTGCACATCCTCATGCCGATCTATCACTCGGTCGGGCACAAGATGAACATGATGGAGCAGGTGCTCGACGTGCCCTCGCAGGACGTGATCACCAAGGACAACGCCGTGGTGCGCGTCGACGGTGTCGTCTTCTACCAGGTGCTCGATGCGGCCAAGGCGGCCTACGAGGTCGCCAACCTCAACCAGGCCGTGCTCAACCTGATCATGACCAACATCCGTACCGTGCTCGGTTCGATGGATCTCGACGAGTCGCTGTCCAAGCGCGACGAGATCAATGCGCGCCTGCTCAAGGTCGTCGACGAGGCGACGCATCCGTGGGGCGTGAAGTGCAACCGCATCGAGATCAAGGACATCCAGCCGCCGCAGAACCTGATCGATTCGATGGCGCGGCAGATGAAAGCCGAGCGCGAAAAGCGCGCGAACATCCTCGAGGCCGAAGGCCTGCGCCAGGCGGCGATCCTCAAAGCCGAAGGCGAGAAGCAGTCCGCCATTCTCTCCGCCGAAGGCAAGCGCGAGGCCGCGTTCCGCGAGGCCGAAGCGCGCGAGCGTCAGGCCCAAGCCGAGGCCAAGGCGACCGAGATGGTGTCGCAGTCGATTCGCGCCGGCGACATCAACGCGATCAACTACTTCGTCGCGACCAAATACGTCGATGCGCTCAAGGCCATGGTCGGCGCACCGAACCAGAAAATCATGCTGCTGCCGATGGAGGCGACCGGCGTGCTCGGTTCGCTCGCCGGCATCGCCGAACTGGCGAAGTCGAGCCTGCAGGAACAGCAGGGCGCGTCTGCGGCGAAGCCGGCTGCGCCGCCGAAGGCGCCCGCGCTGCCGCCGAACTATCAGGCCTGAAGGCACGCAAGCGTAGATACGGAGTGATCGCATGCACTATGGCTGGTGGATACTCGCTCTGGTCCTGATCGGCGCCGAACTGCTCGCACCGGGCTACTTCCTGATCTGGATCGGCTTCGCCGCGGCGGCGCTCGGCATCGTCACATTCCTGGTGCCGGGAATTTCCTTGCTCGTGCAGGCCGTGCTGTTCGCTGTGCTCGCCCTGGCGAGTTGCTTCGTCTACTGGCGTTTCGTGCGCCGCGTGATCGACGAGCGCAGCGACCGGCCATTGCTCAATCGTCGCGCGGAGCAGTTCGTCGGCAAGCGCTACAAGCTCGAAACCCCGATCGTCGGCGGCCGCGGCAAGGTGCGCATCGGCGATTCGCCGTGGCTGGCCGAGGGGCCGGATCTTCCGGTCGGCGCGGAAGTCGAAGTTGTCGCCGTTGATGGCACCACGTTGAAAGTACGCGCGGCCGCTTGACCTACTGACCGGGATCCGGCGATGTCACAAGCCCACGCCGCGTTGACCCTGCAATTGCTGGAATTCATTGCAGCGTCGCCCCGCTCGTACGCCGAGGTGATGGAGGCCTGGCGCAGCACGTGTCCGCGCATGTCGATCTGGGAGGACGCCTGCATCGACGGTTTCGTCGACGCCAGCGACAGCCGTCGCGTCGCGCTGACCGGAAAAGGGTGGGCTCTGTTGCAATCCGTCGCGAAGCGAAGTCCGTAGAAGCGCGGCGCTTCGATCGACGCATCGCGCGGCTGTCTGTTTATTTCGTCGCGGCCAGCAGCTGGACGAAATGCGCCAGCTCGGCAGGATCCATGTCCGACACGATCGCCGCGTTCTGACCGCCGAGCCTGACTGCCTCGATCCGGTAGCCGGTTTGCCGCAGGGCATCGCCGGGTAGGGTGGCGGAGTCCGGCAGCACGAACACGTCGATCAGATGCTGGCCGTGGCGGTAGACGAGCGCGGGCACACGCAGGTTGCCGGCATAGTCGATGCGCCCGCCGACGAGGGCGAAACCCTGTTCGGCGAAGTCGTGCACCGCGGGTGCGATGCCGATCTTGCCTTCGAACCAGGGCTTGACCGTGTGCCGGTCGGTCGAGATCACGTCGACCGGCGAGGTGGCGGCGAGCGCGCGCCAGTGGCTCGCGAACAGGTCGCGTGCGAGTTGCGCGCTGGCGGACGCCTGTGTGGACTCGGCGTTGCGGTTAGTCGAGTTCCATAGCGAGACGGCCATGCCGCCGGCAGCGAACGCAAGCACCGTCGATGCGGCGTAGGCGAGCCAGCGCGGCGGATGCGCGGCGGCGCGGCGCGCGGAAGCCGGAGCCTGCACATCCAGTTGCGCACCGGCGAGTTTCTCGATGCGCTTGCGCAGCAATTCCGGAGCGGCATGGCGCGGCGCATCGCGGCGCAGCGTGGTGCGCAGCGCATCGAGTTCGATCAGCGCGGCGCGGCAGTCTGCGCAGGTATCGAGGTGTGTTTCGAATTCGCGGCTCGCGGCACGGTCGAGTTCGCCGTCGAAGTAGAGCGGCAGGGTGTCTTGTGCGGTCCTACAGTCCATGCGTCACCTCGCTGGTCACAGCGGTTCCGGCCAGGGCTTTCTGCAGCAGCGCACGGCCGCGCGCCAAGCGCGACATCACGGTGCCTATGGGCGTTTGCAGCACGTCGGCGATCTCGCGGTAGGAGAGTTCCTCGATCTCGCGCAGGATCAGCGTTTCGCGGAATTCGGTCGGCAACTCGTGCAGTGCGCGCGTGATGAGTGCGCGTCGTTGCGCTTGATCGAGGCGGTCCTCGATTTCGCTGGCTTCGCTGCGCGGCAGCAGTTGTGCGCCGCCGCCGCGCGCAGCATCGTCGTCGTTCGACACGCTGTCGATCGAGATATTGCGCACATCGCGATTGCGCGTTTCGAGCCGCGCCAGGCAGCAGTTGCGCACGATCGCCAGCCACCACGCGCGCGCGTTGCCGCCGGCGTAGGTGTCGGCCGCGCGCGCAGCACGCAGGAATGCGTCGTGCACGGCGTCGGCCGCGTCGTGTTCGTTGCCGAGCAGCCAGCGGCCGAGGTTGTAGGCCGCGTCGAGATGACACAGCGCGAGTTCGCCAATCCAGACGGGTGCTGCCGCCGCGGTCACTGCATCGAGCCTCGATACGGGTTTGCTACTGCTTGCGTACGTGCACGACGCCGGTCATGAACGGATGGACGACGCAGAAGTACTCGAAATCGCCTTCCTGAGTAAAAGTATACTCAAACTTGTCGCCGGTATCCATGGCCTTGGAGTCGACGCTCCTGTCCTTGGCGGTGACGGTGTGAGGGACTTCGTCGCGGTTGGTCCAGACGATCCTGGTGCCGGGAGCAACGGTGATCTCCTTGGGGGCGTAGGTGAACTTGGTGATGTCGATGGTCGGCGTTGCCGGGGTGGGGGTGGCGAGCAGCGACGGCGTGGCGAAGGCGATCGAAAAGGTCGTGACGAGAATGGCGGCGACGCGGGCAGGCGTCGCGGCAAGGCGGGTGGTGAATTCGTACATATATATGGGCATCCGAGAATGAGGCTTGTGCGCCGGGTGATCAGCGATCGAGCGGGCGGTCGATCAGCGCCAGTTCGCGATGCCCGCGCACGACGCTGAGCTGGCGGACGCCAAGGCGCTTGCCGAGTTCGCCGGCCGGCACCTTGAGCGGTCCCGGTTCGCCGATGCCTTCCTGTCCCGGAGTCGGCAGCGGGTAGGCGAGCGACATGGCGGTGTGCAGGGCGACGTTGCCCTCGACCTTCTGCAGCACCTGGTGGATGTGTCCGTTGAGCACGGTGACCGAACCGAACGGACGCAGCAGGGCCATCGCCTGGTCGGCGTCGGCCGTGCCCCAGCCCCATTGCGCGTACACCGTCCACATCGGGATGTGCGCAAGCACGACGACGGGCGTGGAATGCGAGATGCGCGCCAGGTCCGACTTGAGCCAGGCGAGTTGTTCCTCGCCGAGCGAGGTCATCGTGCCCATCTTGAAGTTGAGCGTGTTGGTCAGGCCGATGAAATGCACGCCGCCCTGATCGAAGCTGTACCAGCCTTTGCCTTTGCCGTCGTGGTCGAAGAACTTGAGGTAGCCGGTGAGGCCGTCGTCGATCGTGTCGTGTTCTCCGGGCACGGTGTGCAGGCGGTCGACCTTCAGCTCCTGGAACAGCTCGCGGGCCCGACCGAACTCGTCGGCCTTGGAGAGGTGGGTGATGTCGCCGGTGTGCAGGATGAAGGCCGGCGCCTGCGGCAGGGAATGGATGTCGGCGACGGCACGACGATAGGATCCGACGATGTCGGGGTTGGCGGGCTTGTTGAAGCCGAAGTGGGTGTCGCTGATCTGGACGAAGGTGAGCGCATTCTTGGCGGCGGCGGCGGTCTTGCCGTCGGTGGTGGCGCCGAGCGCGCGCGGTACGCCGCCGGCCACGGTCCAGACCACGGCGGCGCCAGTCCAGGCGGCGAGGCAACTCAAGGCTTTGCGGCGATTCGGGTCATGTCTGTCGTTGATCGCGAGGGGCGGGGTTTTGTCGTTCGTATCCATGGTGGTTTCCTGGTGGCGGGTGAGGGACTCGACGTACAAGATCGTGCGCAGCACGGTTTTATTCCCGGCATGCGATAATTACTGGAATCGCCAACAAGCGGCGTTTGCAGTGACAAGTTCCGGCGTTCGAGAGGCAGAGCCGATCAACGCCGGGAATGGCCCCCGACCTGCCGGATGCTTCCGATGACGAACAAGACGATTTTGAACGATGCCCACCGTGCGCTCGGCGCGAAGATGGTCGATTTCGGCGGCTGGGACATGCCGCTCAATTACGGTTCGCAGATCGAGGAACACCATGCCGTGCGCCGCGACGCCGGCATGTTCGACGTCTCGCACATGACCGTGGTCGATCTGCACGGCGCCAACACGCGGGATTTCCTGCGCCATCTGTTCGCCAACAGCATCGACAAGCTGAAAGTCCCGGGCAAAGCGCTGTATTCATGCATGTTGAACGAGCAGGGCGGGGTGATCGACGACCTGATCGTCTATTACCTAGCCGAGGATTTCTTCCGCGTCGTGGTCAACGCGGCCACGCACGATAAAGACTTGGCCTGGATCGAAAAGCACGCCCCCGCGTTTGGCGTCAAGGTCACCGAGCGCAAGGACCTGGCCATGATCGCCGTGCAAGGGCCGAACGCGCGGGCCAAGGTGCAATCACTATTGAGTCCGGGCACGCGCGAGAAGGCCGCCAAGATCGGCAAGTTCGTCGCCTGCGAGGGCGACGGCTTGTTCATTGCCCGGACCGGCTACACCGGCGAGGACGGTTACGAGATCATCGTGCCCGAGGCGCAGGCCGTGGAATTGTGGAACAGGCTGCTCGCCGCAGGTGTCAAGCCGGCGGGCCTCGGCGCACGCGACACGCTGCGCCTGGAGGCTGGCATGAATCTGTATGGTCAGGACATGGATGAAGCCATCACCCCGTGGGAAGCGGGCCTCGCGTGGACGGTCGCGCTCGACGAAGGCCGCGACTTCATCGGTCGCGCCGCATTGGAAAAGCAAAAGGCCGCTGGCGTCGCGCGCGCGATGGTGGGCCTGGTGATGGACGAGAAAGGCGTGCTGCGCCACGGCCAGCGCGTCGTGACCGCGCACGGCGACGGCGAAATCCTTTCCGGCACGTTCTCGCCGACTCTCGGCAAGGCGATCGCGTTCGCACGCGTGCCCGCTGGTGCGCAGGACGGCGTGAGCGTCGATATCCGCGGCAGGCTGGCGCCGGTGCGCGTCGTGAAATATCCTTTTGTAAGGGACGGCAAACCAATCGATGGCGTTTGACCTCACCCCGCCAGTTCGTGTGTAGAATCGGCATCGTGAAATTCGACATCGCAGCATTGGACCTCGCAATAATCGACATCTAGGAATCTCGGTCATGAACGAAATCCCCGGCGATCTGAAATTCATGAAGTCCCACGAATGGGCACGCATCGAAGACAACGGCACGGTCACGGTCGGCATCTCCGATCATGCCCAGGGCCTGCTCGGCGATTTGGTCTACGTCGAGTTGCCCAGTGTTGGCGACGAGGTCAAGGCCGGCAACGCCTGTGCCGTGGTCGAATCCGTCAAGGCGGCATCCGACATCTACGCGCCGATCTCCGGTGAAGTGGTTTCGGTCAACAGCGCGCTCGCGGACAAACCGGAAACGATCAACGAAGACGCGTTCGGTGAAGGCTGGATCTTCGTCGTGAAACCGAGCAACCTTGCCGAAGAATCCGAAGAGCTTCTTGATCCGGATGCGTACGCCGAGCTGATCGAAAACGAAGAACACTGACGCGAACGCATGCGTGCTGTGTCACGCGCTGCACGAAATAATCTTCCAGAATTTTCCTCGCGCGCATCGTCACCCGATGCGCGCGATGCGTTTGCGGGTTCGAAAAAGTTGCGCAATTTTGCGCAATCACTGCGTTCGATCACGCGTTTTTCACCTCGGGAAGAAATATTTTTTTAGGGGCAACAGCGCCGGCCAGGCGGTGATATTCGAGGGTCTCGCGCCTGGCCGGGCTGTGTCCGGCATCGTGAATCGAAAGATACGTGCGCATGGTTGTTGTATTGCGGATGACGCGAGTGTCGTTGCGTCACGAAGACAGTGCGATTGCTTGCAGCCCGCATGTTTGCTGGGGTTGCGCGCCATCTTCCAAAATGGCGGGATGACATCGGCCTGTGTTTGTGGATTGGGATGAAAGACGTATAGGCGTCTAAATCAGATTGGACTTTGTGTGCTCGCCAGTGATTTGTGGCGTAGCCATCGCGCTTGCGTTGCGTGTTTCGCAACCGCGGTTTGCCTGGGACGGGTTGCAAAAACCTGTTGACAGGAAAAAAAACCGGGAATAATTTTTGCCCCGGCGTTACACGCGCATTGCAGGATTTATGGCGGGAGCGAAGTTCGTACAACCTTACATTGAGCACGGCCACAAATCTGTCGCCGTGAAAAAAGTGACGGTGTCGATACCGCTTCACGTGCTCAGACTTCTCTCCGATGAACGTACACGCCGGCAAGTGAACAACCTCAGGCACGCAACGAACAGCGACCTGCTGTGCGAAGCGTTCCTGCACGCTTTTACTGGGCAGCAACTACCCACTGACGAGGAGCTAAGACGCGATATGGCTACGAAGAAAGCTGCAAAAAAGAAACCCGCTAAGAAGGCCGCCAAGAAAACCGTGAAGGCCAAGGCCGCCAAGAAGACCGCTCGCAAGACCGCGAAGAAGAAGTAAGACTTCGCACCTTGTAACCACTTGCAATACCAGGCTCCTTGCACGGCTGACGGAACAGCCTGAGCCGACCGGATGAGGAACCCGCATCCGGAAATGTCCTGAAGCCGGGCGCAAGCCCGACTTCACGACCGGAAATGCCAAAGCAATAACTTTCAGCAGTACGGTTCACTCTCCCTGTGACTTGCCCAGCGCAGGGAGAGTCCTTAACCCCAGTTCTCATATTCCCGGTTTCTTCTGCAGACCACACTGTGATGCAGTCGCTGGTTTGCGCATCTCGGCATGCCTAGTCTCGATATCCCTTCATCGGAGATTGGTGCGTGCGCAAGATCATTGTATCGCTGCCGGCAGTGCTTTGGTCCGGCATCGTGGCCGCTGCCGCGGTCAATGTCGGCGTCGATCTGACCGCCAACGTGCATCCGTTCAGCCCGCTGATTTTTGGCGTGGCCTACGGTGATACGTCCCGCAACGCGCAGATGGGTTACACCGTGGATCGCTGGGGAGGAAATTCGACCACGCGCTACAACTGGCAGACGGATTTTCACAACACGGCGAACGACTATTACTTCGAAAACATCCCGGATTGCACGGCGCCGACCTGCGCCGGCACACCGCCCGCCGGCAATTCCGCCGACACGTTTGTGCACGGCGCGTTTGGCGCGGGCGCGCAGCCGCTGCTGACGATTCCGACCATCGGCTGGACGCCGCGACCGGACAGTGCGAAGCAGCATCCCTACACGGTCGGCTTTTCGGTGGCGAAGTACGGCGCACAACAGTCAGTCGATCCCTGGGACACCAACGCCGGCAACGGGTATCGCACCAACGGCACGGCAATTACCGGCAACGATCCGGCGGATACGTCGGTGGTCGCGCCGCCATCGTTCGAACAAGGCTGGATCGCGCATCTGCAATCCGCGTTCGGCATTGCGGCGAACGGCGGCGTGAAGCTATACACGCTAGACAACGAAGTGATGTTGTGGAATTCCACCCATCGCGACGTGCATCCTGCTCCGGCGACGTACGACGAAATCTGGAGCAAGACCGTCGCCTACGCGAGCGCGATCAAGCAGCAGGAGCCAGGTGCGCTGGTGACCGGACCGGTGACGTGGGGCTACTGCGATCTGTTCGGTTCGGCCGCGGACAATTGCGTGGACGGCACCGATCGCCTAGCCCATGGCGGCCTGCCGTTCGTGGCCTGGTACCTGCAGCAGGTTTGCGCGAACCCGTTGTCCGGCGGCAAGCACCTGGTTGACTATCTCGATCTGCATTATTACCCGCAAGGCACCAACGTATCACTCAGCGACGCCGACGATCCAGCGACCGCCCGCGTGCGGCTGCGTGCGCTGAAAGAGCTGTACGATCCAACTTGGGTTTCGGAATCGTGGATCGCCAACCTCGGCGATGCCGACGCCAACCATTACGACAAGCCCGATCTGATTCCGCGGGTGCGCGCCTGGATCAGCCAGTACTGTCCCGGCACCAAGCTGGCGATCACCGAATACAACTGGGGCAACGACGGTACCGTGAGCGGCGCCGTGGCGCAGGCCGAAGTGTTGGCGATCTTCGCTCGTGAGGGCGTGGACATGGCCACGCGCTGGATTGCGCCAGCTGCCGGCACGAACGCCGAGAAGGGTTTTTCGATTTTCCTGAACTATGACGGCTCCGGATCGAAAGTGCTGGGCGATAGCGTCGGTGCGACCAGCGCCAATGTCGACCAGATCGGCGCCTATGCCTTCCACGGCGATGCCCGTACGTTCGTGCTGCTGACCAACAAGGACAGCGTCGCCCATGATGTGTCACTGACCTTCAATACCCCTCATGTGGCGGCGTGGAAACTGTACGGCTTCACCGGCGCGACGGCGCTTGCACAAACCGGCAGCGGCAGCATGAACAGCCCGTCGCTCACCCTGACCGCGTTACCGGCGCTATCGGCCAGTTTGCTGGTAGTGCCAGACAATGACGAAATCTTCAAGGACGGTTTCGAGTAGTGCATCGGGCCGGCCTGGCCGGCGGGAAGCGAGTGCGCATTTGCGACGGCCGTCACAGTGAGTTACCTTTGCGCTTACCGCACTGTGGCCGTGTCAGGGGGCCGAGATGCCCGATGACGCGGTTGGCCGGAAAGTTGCAAGCAAAAAAGCGCGGTTTCTTTTCCTTCAGCGGACGATGCGATCATGGCCGACAAAGTACCCAACACGTTTCCCGCGGCTTCCGGCGTGGTCCGGTTTCTTGCGGTCGTCATCCCCGGCCTGATCCTCGCCGCTTGCGGCGGCAGCGCGCCGCCACCGGCCGCTCCGGCGAAACCGGCAGCACCCGCGATGGCGACGGCAACGCCGGCAGCATCGGGAACCGCAGCAACGCCTGCACCCGCCCCGGAGATGACCGAGGATCAGTTGCTCAAGGCCGCCAACGCCGCGTTTGGCGAGAAACGCTATGTTGCACCGCCGGGCAACAATGCGGTGGAGTACTACCTGCAGGTCCTCGCCAAGGATCCGAAAAACCACATTGCCGATTCTGCGTTGCGCGAAATGTTCCCATTCGCGACCGGCGCGGTTGAGCAGGAAATCAACGGCGGCAATCTGGACGAGGCTTCGCGCGTCATCGATGAATTGGCCAAGTTCGATCCGAGCAACTACACGCTGACCATCCTGCGCGGCAAGCTCGATGCCAGGAAGAAGCAAGCCGACCATGACCAGCAGGTCGCCGCGGCTGCGGCAACTGCGGCAGCAGCCAAGGCCGCGGCGGATCAAAAGGCCGCGCAGGCTGCGGCGACTCCGGCGCCGGCCGCTGCGCCGCCGCCTGCGGAAAGACCCGCATCCACGCCCGCAGAGAAGCCTGCCGTGGTTACCCCCGCACCTGCGCCGGTCGCCGCCGCACCCGCGCCGGCGCCCGTGACGAGTCCAGCGCAACTGCTCAAGGCGGTGCCGCCGACGTATCCGACCGACGCATTCCGCTCCGGCCGCGAGGGTTGGGTGGAAGTGGAGTTCACGATTACCGCGGATGGCTCGGTAACCAATGCCAAGGTCGCCAATGCCCAGCCGAATCGAGTCTTCAACCAGGCCGCGCTGGAGGCTGTGCGCCGCTGGACGTTCAAGCCGCGCATGGTCGATGGCAAGCCGACCGAAGAACAGGCCACGCGCAGGATCGAATTCAAACTCAACAAATGAACGCTGCGTGCCGCGGCGATACGGTGGCACGCTGCGGCACCGGACCGGTCAATCGCGCAGTAGAGCCTGCCTGACTTCCGCCAGTACGCGCCGTGATTGCGGCGCCCAGGCCTCGACCTGATTGAGTGCGAGCAGTCGCTTCACGGCCGGCGCATGATCGTGCGCGTTCAGGTATTTGGGCAAAATGCCGCTCGCGTCGGACAACAGCAGCAGCGCCAGGCCATGGGTGTCGTCCGCGTGCGCGGCGGACTGGAGCAACTGCAGTGCTTCGTTTCGCGCCTGCACCGACCGCAACGGATAACGCAGGCGTTTGCGCAGGCGCCAGTCGCGAAATTCGATGCGGTGCACCAGGTCGCGGCGGAACAGCGCGTCCAGTATTTTCGGCGGCAACGGGGCCATGCTGCGCGTGATCAGGTCCATGGCTTCGGCGACGGTTGCATTCTTCCCGCCCAGCAGTTCCATCGCCTCGCTGAGCAGAGGATGATTCAGCGGCATTTGCGAATCAGCGCGCAGGCGTGTGTCGTGCAAGTGCACGCGTTCGAGCGCCGCCAGGTCGACCAGGATCGCGGCAGCAACCAGTTCGCCGGCATCCAGCCCGCGGCGCGGCCACGACAGCATTCCGGTGCGCGGATCACAGGCAATCAGGAAGAAGTGTTCGGCGATCAACATTCCCATCTCCCGCCGTCGACTACTGAGCACCCCTGCTGGCCACAGTGTGCCGCGAAGAGCGCAAGGATTCCAGTCCCGCCCAGTCCACGGCGTGCAGGCCGAGGTAGCGATCCAGCAACATCGGCATCAGGCCGCTGGGCAGGGCGCACTCGCAATTCCACAGCATCACCGCACCAAAGCGGTATTTGGGGAAGAACGCGATCATCGAACGATAGCCCTGCACCGCGCCGGCGTGGAAGATCAGGGTCTGTCCGGCGTAGTCGTACACGCGCCAGCCCAACGCGTACTGGGCATCATCCAGGCGCGCGCGGCGCCACGGCGTGGCGTGACGCTCACTCGGTGTTTCGACCAGCGGGGTGTGGACCGTGTCGAGAAGTTCCTGCGGCAGCACATCCGTGCGCCCGCCCATCTGGGCGATCAGCCATTGCGTCATGTCGCGGATCGAGGCGTTGACGCCGGCCGCGGCGGGCACGTGGTAATACGCTTCCTTGATCGGTATCGGCGCCCAACCGTGACCGTGGCGCGCGTGCGGTTGGGCCCAGTCACGGCTTGCTTCCAGCGCCGCGCGGCCGTAGGTGGCATCGGTCATTCCCAGTGGATGGAAAATGCGCTTTTCGACCATGTGATAGAAAAAGTCGCCACTGACCGCGTAGGCGATGTCGCCGATCAGTGCGAACGTGATGTTCTGGTAGCCGTAGCAGTCGCCGACATCACAAGTCATGGGCACGTCGCGCAGCTTGTCGACCAGTTCTTCGTAGGGTTCTTCCTGTTCGAGCAGACGGTCGTAGGTGTTGTGCGGCAGACCTACGCGCTGGCTCAAGATGTCGCGCACGGTAAGTTTGTCGCTGGCCTCGATGTTCTTCAGCTCGAACGTGGGCAACACGCCGGCAACGCGGGTGTTCCAGTCGAGCATACCCTCGTCGACGAGCATGGCGGCCAGCGCGCTCGCGAATGCCTTGGACAGCGAAGCCAGGCGAAACGGCGAGTCCACCGTGATGCGCGCGCCGGTGCTCGCGTTCGCGTAACCGATGCCGCGTTGCAGGAGAACCTTGTCGTCCTTGACGATCGCGACAGCCATGCCGGAAATCTGTCCCGAGGCATCGACCTGGTCCATCCACTCGCCGAACTGCTTGGCGATGGCTTGCGGGTTCGTGGAAACGTGCACGCCCTGGTCGGCGCTGCGATGAACCCACTTCTCGCGCACATCGCGCGCATTGGCTGCCGTCGCATGCGCGACGAGCATGAGCAACGCCAGTGTTGCCGGCGTACGCAGGTGAAACATTCGATGAATCCCTCTTCCGGAACGTCCGCACGGCGGCGGATTCGGCCGTGCTATGCTTTTCGCACGGGGCGTCATGGTAACGCCAAATCGGAGCACAAGTGTTATGGGTACGATAATCTTCCTGGTCGTCGTTGTCGCCATCGTGTTCTGGCTGGTCGGCATCTACAACGGCCTGATTACGGCGCGCAACGGCTACAAGAACGCGTTCGCGCAAATTGATGTGCAGCTGCAACGCCGCTACGATTTGATTCCAAACCTCGTGGAAACCGCCAAGGCGTACATGGCGCACGAGCGCCAGACGCTGGAAGCCGTAATCGCGGCGCGCGGCGCGGCGATGGGCGGGCTGGCCGCGGCGAAGGCCAATCCGGGCGACCCGCAGGCAATGCAGCAGCTGAGCGCCGGCGAGAACCAGCTGACCGGAACGCTCAAGAGCCTGTTCGCGGTGTCCGAGAACTACCCGGACCTGAAAGCGAACCAGAACATGATGCAGCTCTCCGAAGAACTCACCTCGACCGAGAACAAGGTCGCGTTCGCGCGCCAGGCCTACAACGACGGTGTGATGTACTACAACAACAAGCGCGAAGTCTTCCCGAGCTCGATCATCGCCGGGATGTTCAACTTCGCGCCGGCCACGTCGTGGGAAGTGGAATCGCCCGAAGCGAAGAAGGCGGTCAAGGTATCGTTTTCCTGATCCCGGTTCCGGCTGACAGCGGCGGAGTGCGGCGATGAATTTCTTCGCCCAGCAAGAGCGCGCCCGCGCACACACCAAGCGCATGCTCGTGCTGTTCGTGCTTGCGGTGGCGTGCATCGTCGCCGCGCTCGACTTCGTGCTGTTCCTCGCGTTCGGTTCGTCCGGGCACGGCGTGCATCCCGGCATCGGCGCGGTGATGTTCTGGAACAGCGTGCTCGTGATCGGCATCATCGGCGCCTGTTCGATGTACAAGATCACCGCCTTGCGCGGCGGCGGCGGCGTGGTCGCGCGCCAGCTCGGCGCCACCTTCGTCGAGCCGACCACAACCGATTTCGCGCACAAGCGCCTGCGCAACGTGGTCGAGGAAATCGCCATCGCCTCCGGCGTGCCCGTGCCCGAGGTCTACGTGCTCGAAGGCGAATCTGCGATCAACGCCTTCGCCGCCGGCTATACGCCTGCGGATGCGGCGGTCACGGTGACCCAAGGTTGCCTGGACAAGCTCAACCGCGAAGAATTGCAGGGCGTGATCGCGCACGAGTTCAGCCATGTGCTCAACGGCGACATGCGCCTGAACATTCGCCTGATGGGTGTGCTGTTCGGCATCCTCGTGATCGGCATCATCGGCCGCAAGATCGCGGCGAACAGCGGGCGCAGCCGCGATTCGGGCTATGCCGTGCTGATCGGCATCGCGATCCTCGCCATCGGTTACATCGGCGTGTTCTTCGGCCGCCTGATCAAGGCCGGCATCTCGCGCCAGCGCGAATACCTGGCCGACGCTTCGGCCGTGCAGTTCACCCGCCAGACGACCGGCATTGCCGGAGCGCTGAAAAAGATTGGCGGCTTGGCAGATGGCTCAAAACTGGCCAGCGGGGAGACCGAGGAAGTCGCGCACATGCTGTTCGGCGATGGTGTCGGCTACTCGGCGCTGTTCGCCACGCATCCACCGCTGCATTTGCGCATCAAAGCCATTGATCCGGCGTTCGATCCGGTTGAACTCGACGCCATCGCCAAGGCCTGGTCGAATCCGGTGCCGGTGGGCGAGTCCGACGGCGCACAGGTCTCGATCTCGGGTTTCGCCCCGGCACCCATCGCGTCCGCCCTGGCGACTGCTGCACCGGTTGCGCCTGCCGCGGAAGCGGTCCTGCCGCAAGCCGACGCGCAGATTGCGCTTTCGGCGCAAAAGGTGGTCAAGCAAGTCGCGCATCCCGGCAACGACGACTACCAGACTGCCGGCGCCATCCACGGCACCATTTCCGACAAGCTGCGCGCGCTCGCCTACATGGGCACGCGATGCCAGCAAGTCGTGTTCGCGCTTGCCGTCGACACCGACGCGACGATGCGCGGCAAGCAACTCGCGTTGCTGGAAAAGCGCTACGACGCAAACGTGCGCAAGGGCGTCGAGGAAATCCTCGTCGACACCGACACCTTGCATCCGATGCAGCGCCTGCCGCTCGCCCAGCTCGCGTTTCCGGCACTGCGTCGCCAGCCACGACCGCAATTGCAGACCTTCCTGGTCGCGCTCAACGAACTGATCCAGGCCGACGGCGAGGTGCATCTGGAGGAGTACTGCCTGGCCAAACTTGTCGGCGTGCAGGTCATGGATGCGCTGGATCCTTCCAAGGCGCGGCCGACGGGCTCGACGAAATTGACGACCTGCGCGTCCGAAGTGGCCGACGCTATTTCCATCGTCGCCGAGTACGGCTCCGACAGTGAAGCCGATGCCGAGCGCGCCTACCTCGTGGGCATGAACGAAGTGTTGCCCGACGACATCGCGCCCTATCTGCAGCGCGAGGAATGGATCGTGGCTCTGGATCGCGCCTTGCCCCTGCTTGACGCGCTCGCGCCGGCCGGCAAGGAACTGCTGGTGCGCGGCTTCACTGCCGCAATCGGCGCCGACGGCAAGGTCAGCGTGACCGAAGCGGAATTGCTGCGCACCATCTGTGCGGCGCTGCACTGCCCGTTGCCGCCGCAACTCGACCGGGCGGCTTAAGCAGCTGCGATCATATCTGCCGCTCGTTCGGCGATCATGATCGTCGGCGCATTCGTGTTGCCGCCGGGCAGGCAGGGCATCACCGAGGCGTCGACGACGCGCAATCCGGCGACGCCGCGCACGCGCAGTTGCGAATCCACCACGGCCTGATCGTCGTTGCCCATGCGGCAGGAGCCGACCGGGTGGTAGACAGTCTCGGCCTTGCGCCGGATGAAGTCCGCCAGACCTGCGTCGGTCGTCACTGCCGAACCCGGGAAGATTTCTTCGCCACGATACGCATCGAAAGCCGTGGCGGCGAAGATTTCGCGTGATAGCTTGGCGCCTTCGATCATGGTTGCAAGATCGTGGCCGTCGCCGTCGCTCAAATAATTCGCGCGAATCTCGGCTTTCGCCGCCGGATCGGCGGATTTGAGCCGGATCGTGCCGCGGCTGCGCGGGCGCAGGTTGCAGGCATGCAGGGTGTAGCCGTAGCCGGGCAGGCGATGGCGGCCATGGTCGTCGAGCAGGGCGGGGATGAAGTGCAGTTGCACGTCGCAGCGCTCGTCCGGCGCGAGTCGCGTGCGCACGAATGCGCCGCCTTCGGCGATGTTGGATGTCCCCGGCCCGTCGTGGCGCAGCAGGTATTCCAGCGCCACCGCCACTTCGTTGAGCCGGTCGTAGCTGACCGGCTGCGTGCAGTGCTGCAACGTGCAGATGTCCAGGTGATCCTGCAGGTTTGCACCGACACCGGGCAGATCGTGCGCCGCGCGGATGCCATGCGCGCGCAAATGATCGGCCGGACCGACGCCCGACAGCATCAACAGTTGCGGCGAATTGATCGCACCGCCGCACAGGATCACCTCGCGGGCTT
>NZ_DBNHDN010000036.1:0-19967 GCF_057139185.1 Rudaea sp.
CGCGCCGCGTCTGTTTCTTCTTCACCGCAAAACTCAGACTGGCAAAGCTCGCCTGCTTCATCGATATTCCTCGATCATGCGATGGCGCTATCTTGCCTCAACTTGAGGGGAATAGATCAGAGAATCCCTAGACGCCTTGCGACATGGAAACCGCATTAAATAGAGGATTTCGCGAGCTTCCGGGACTTGTTGGGATGTTCTGGAACGTGGATTTGGCGCGCCCGGAGGGATTCGAACCCCCGACCCTCAGCTTCGGAAGCTGATGCTCTATCCAGCTGAGCTACGGGCGCGAAGCGCGCATTTTCGCACGAAATCCGGCGCGGCTGCAGCCCGGGTATCCGCGCCCATGTTCCGGCGGCGGTACCGCGTTCCCGTATCATTGGCGTGTTGATCGGCCATCACGTCTGAAATGCACATGGACATTTTCAAGATCTTCCACATCGAAGCCGCGCATCGCCTGACCGGCGTGCCGCCGACGCACAAATGCGCGCGCCTGCACGGGCATTCGTTCCGCATCGAGGTGCATGTGTCCGGCGACATCGATCCGGTGACGGGCTGGGTGATGGATTTCGCCGATGTGAAAGCGGCGTTCGCGCCGATCTTCGATCGACTCGACCACCACTACCTCAATGAGATCGAAGGGCTGGAGAACCCGACCAGCGAGCGCCTTGCGGCGTGGATTTGGGCGGCGCTGAAGCCCGGCCTGCCGCGTTTGAGTCGCATCGTCGTGCACGAAACCTGCACCGCAGGCTGTGCCTACGCCGGGGTGTGATTTCTTTCATGACGCGTTGCGCAAAACGAGCGTTTGATTGTCACCGTGCCAGGTGGCTAAAACCTTTGTGGGACAGGCTCCGAAGCTCGAAATTGCGCCGCAGGAATATGCTTGTTGCAACGCACAAAATCTTGCGCTATATTGCTCGCCACCAACCCAACCACCTTAATTTCGAGGAAACGATCATGTCCGAGTATTTCAACACCCAGGCTCTCGCCCTTTCCAAGAGCTTCGCCGATGCGGCGTTCAAGGCTCACACGCTGGCCGTGGAAGGTCTGGAGCGCGTCACCAACCTCAACCTCAAGGCGCTGGAAAACAACGTCGCCGCGACCGTCGACTTCCTTTCGGAAGCCGCCGAAGTGCGCGATTTCGACGGCCTGAAGACGATCTATCCGAAGGGCGTCAACCTGGTCAAGGATTCGGCCGAAAAGCTCTATGCGAACAGCCAGGAAGTGTTTGGCGTCACGGTCAAGACCGGTGAAGCGCTGAGCCAGATCGCCAAGGGCAGCTTCGAAGTCGCCAACGACAGCTTCAAGAAGCAGGTCAGCGCTGCGCAGGCCGACTTCACCAAGCAGGTCAATGGCGCGGCCAAGAAGGCCACGCGTTAATTCGGATTCCCGCGGGCAACCCGCGGAAATCGCGCTGCGGCAATCCTCCCTCCCCTTTTGTATTCCGCAGCGTTTGTTCAGCCGGATGGTCCGCCATCCGGCTTTTTTATTGCCTGCGGCTTGGCGCATGCTGCGCTCGCCGCGAATCCGCATCTGCGTCGGGCGATGCCGGCTGCGACACAATGTCGCAATCCCGCGGCTGGCCCTTGCGCTTCTTGGACGAAAGGCCGGGTTGCGGCTGCAAATTACCGCCGGGTATAATCTCGCGGCTTTGCGACAGGCGATGTGTCTTCGAGTTCGGGACATTTCGTTTCAGCCCTTCCGGCATCGCGATCCAGAAGCCGAATCCCATGCGGAACTCCATTGCTCATGGCCGACGCAATGCCGTCCGGATCGTGCTCTTCCAACTCGGCCTCGTCGCGTTGGCGGGTCTGGGATTCTGCACGCAAGGTTGGCAGTCGGGGACGGCAGCCTGGTATGGCGGCGGAACGATCGCGATCGGCAATGCGTTGTTTGCGTGGCGTTTGTACGCAGACGGCGTGGCCCCGACCCGCAGGATCGCCCGCGCGGTGTACGCGGCGGAAATATTGAAGTGGGTCTGGCTGGTGTTCGCGCTGTATCTGGGGCTGGCAGTGTTTGGATTGGCGCCTTTGCCTCTGATCGTCGGCGTCCTCGTGGCCCAACTGGCGTTCTGGGCAGCGGTCGGAATCTTCCGTTGAAAATAGTTGTTGGCAAACGAATCGAGTGGTCCTCTTCATGTTGCAAACGCAAGCCGCTGAACACGAATCCTCGTCGGGAGGCATGACCGAGTACATCGTTCATCACCTGCATCATCTGCGCTGGCCGCGCGAGGACGGGTTCTGGACGCTGAACGTGGACACCTTGTTCTTCACCTTCGTGCTGTCGGCGCTGTTTTGCCTGCTGTTCATCGGCGTCGCGCGTCGTGCGAAGGTGGCCAATCCGGGCAAGCTGCAGAGCTTCATCGAAATGGTCGTCGTCTTCGTCGACGGGCTGGTGAAGGAAACCTTCCACGGCACGAGCAAGCTGATCGCGCCACTCGCGGTCACGATCTTCGGCCTCGTGTTCCTCTTCAACTTCCTCGACATGCTGCCGGTCGACATGCTGCCTTCCGCGGGCCACGCCGCGGGCTTGAAGTATCTGCGCATCGTGCCGACCGCGGACCTCAGCACCACGCTCGGCATGGCGCTGTGCGTATTCCTGCTGATCCAGTACTTCGGCCTCAAGCACAAAGGTCCGAAAGTGTTCTTCGGCGAAATGGTCAGCGCACCGTTCCACGCCCATGGCGCGGTGGCAAAGATTGCGCTGGCTCCGGCCAACCTTCTGCTGCGCATCATCGAGGAAGCCGTTCGTCCGGTGTCGCTGTCGCTGCGACTGTTCGGCAACATGTACGCGGGCGAGCTGATCTTCATCCTCATCGCGGTGATGACGCTCGACGCGACGCTTTCGCATTTCTCGACCTATCTGCTCGGCTTCGGCCAGTTCATCGCCGGGTTCCTGTGGACCGCTTTCCATATTCTGGTCATCACGCTGCAGGCCTTCATCTTCATGATGCTGTCGGTCGTGTACCTGAGCATGGCTGCCGAACGGCATTGACTTTCGCACTTCCCGTTTTTTGATTTTCGACTTAGGAGACAACCATGGAAAATGCAGCACACGTAATGAGCTTCACGCTGATCGCCGCGAGCCTTCTGATCGGCCTCGGCGCGCTCGGCACCGCGATCGGCTTCGCCCTGCTCGGCGGCAAGTTCCTCGAAGGTTCTTCGCGCCAGCCGGAACTGACCCCGATGTTGCAGACGAAGATGTTCATCGTTGCCGGCCTGCTTGACGCGGTGCCGATGATCGGCGTCGCGATCGCCCTGCTTCTGATCTTCGCCAACCCGTTCCTCGGCAGCTTCAGCGTCCTGAAGTAATCAGGCAGCCACTGGAATTCGGCCGGCGCGTTGCGTCGGCTTGATGGAGTCAGCGATGATCCCCAATATCACATTCGTCATCCAGGGTCTGGCGTTCTTCGCCGTGGTCTGGCTGGTCATGAAATTCGGTTGGCCGCACATCATGGCGGCGATCGAAGATCGCCAGCAGAAGATCGCCGAAGGTCTCGCCGCGGCCGATCGCGCCAAGGCGGAGCTCAAGGACGCCGACGCGCGCGTGGCCGACGAGATCAAGAAGGCGCGTGCGCAGGCGGCGGAAATCGTCGACAAGGCGCATCAGCAGGCCAACCAGATCGTCGACAAGGCCAAGGCCGATGCGCTGCTCGAAGCGGCGCGGGTGAAAGCCACGGCGCAGACCGAGATCGATGGCATGGTCGGCAAGGCGCGCGAAGCGCTGCGCGGCCAGGTCGCCACGCTCGCCGTGCAGGGTGCCTCGAAGATCATCGGCCGCGAAATCAACGCCGATGCGCACAAGGCGCTGCTCGACCAGCTGGCAGCCGAGATCTGAGCGCATGAGCGAAACCTTGACCTTGGCCCGTCCCTACGCGCGTGCGGCGTTCGAGGCCGCGCGCGATGCGAATGCGTTGGCGGCATGGTCGGCGAACCTCGGTTTCGCCGCGCAAGCCGTGGCCGACGCGCGCGTCGGCGCGCTGATCGGCAATCCGCGTCTGGGCAACGACGAACTCGTCGGCCTGCTGTTGCCGCCGGGTGAAACCGCGAGCGGTACGTTCGCGAATTTCCTGTCGTTGCTCGCGGACAATCGCCGTCTCGCCCTGTTGCCCGAAATCTCAGCATTGTTCGAGGAATTGAAGCGCGAGTCCGAGCGCGTGCTCAAGGTCACGTTGCGTTCCGCGGCGCAGATTCCGGCACCGCAAGCCGATGCGATCAAGGCCGCGCTGGCCAGACGTTTCGGCCGCAGCATTGAACTCGACCAACACATCGATCCCGCCGTGATCGGCGGCGCCGTGATCGATGCTGGCGACGTCGTGATCGACGGCTCGGTGCGCGGACGCCTGGCGCGTCTGGAACAGACTTTGACGAATTGACGACCCGGCGGCGTGCGCGCCGCCGGAGCGTCAGAAGTCACAGGTGAAAAGTCGCTGTCGATGCCGCTTTGCGCGGTAGTTGATCCAGTCGACCTTTGACCTTTGACTTTTGACATTAACCAGAAGCGACGTTGCGTTGACCGCGCACGCGCGCAGAGGACACAAACATGGCCACCACGCTCAACCCCTCCGAAATCAGCGAACTGATCAAGAACCGCATCGAGCAGGTCAAGCTCGCCGCCGAAGCGCGCAACGAAGGCACCATCGTCTCGGTGTCCGACGGCATCGTGCGCATCCACGGCCTGGCCGATGTGATGTCGGGCGAAATGATCGAGTTGCCGGGCAACGGCACCGCGCTGGCGTTGAACCTCGAGCGCGACTCGGTCGGCGCGGTCGTGCTCGGCGAGTACGAGCATCTGCGCGAAGGCGATACGGTCAAGACCACAGGCCGCATTCTCGAAGTGCCGGTCGGTCCGGAAATGCTCGGTCGCGTCGTCGACGCACTCGGCCAGCCGATCGACGGCAAGGGCCCGATCAACACCAAGCTCACCTCGCCGGTGGAAAAAGTCGCGCCGGGCGTTATTGCGCGCAAGTCGGTCTCGCAGCCGGTGCAGACCGGATACAAGTCGGTCGACTCGATGATTCCGATCGGCCGCGGCCAGCGCGAGCTGATCATCGGCGACCGCCAGACCGGCAAGACCGCGCTCGCGGTCGACGCGATCATCAACCAGAAAGGTACGGGCGTTAAGTGCGTCTACGTCGCGATCGGCCAGAAGCAGTCGTCGATCGCCAACGTCGTGCGCAAGCTCGAAGAATTCGGTGCGATGGACCACACCATCATCGTCGCCGCCTCGGCCTCCGACTCGGCCGCGATGCAGTATCTCGCGCCGTACTCGGGCTGTTCGATGGGCGAATACTTCCGCGACAACGGCCAGGACGCGCTGATCATCTACGACGACCTGACCAAGCAGGCCTGGGCGTATCGCCAGATCTCGCTGCTGCTCAAGCGCCCGCCGGGCCGCGAGGCATATCCGGGCGACGTGTTCTACCTGCACTCGCGCCTGCTCGAGCGAGCCGCGCGCGTCAACGAGGAATACGTCGAGAAATTCACCAAGGGCGCCGTCAAGGGTCAGACCGGCTCGCTGACCGCGCTGCCGGTCATCGAGACGCAGGCCGGCGACGTGTCCGCGTTCGTGCCAACCAACGTGATCTCGATCACCGACGGCCAGATCTTCCTCGAAACCGACCTGTTCAACGCCGGCATCCGCCCGGCCGTGAACGCCGGTATCTCGGTGTCGCGCGTCGGTGGTGCGGCGCAGACCAAGATCATCAAGAAACTGTCGGGCGGCGTGAAGCTCGCGCTCGCGCAGTACCGCGAACTCGCCGCGTTCTCGCAGTTCGCCTCCGACCTCGACGCCGCGACCCGCGCCCAGCTCGAGCGCGGCCAGCGCGTCACCGAACTGATGAAGCAGAAACAGTACGCGCCGCTCTCGGTCGGCCAGCTCGCGTTGTCGCTGTACTCCGCCGAGAAGGGCTACCTCGATGACCTGCCGATCGCGCAGATCCTGCCGTTCGAAGCCGGCCTGCACGCGCACTTCGCCGCGAACTACGCCGACTGGATGAAGGCCGCGAACGACAAGGCCGACTGGAACGACGCGATCGAAGCGACGCTGAAGAAGGGCATCGAAGAATTCAAGAAGACGGGTTCCTGGTAAAGCGGAGCGATGGTGCCGGCAGTTTTTTCCGGCTTCCGATGAGCGAGAGCTAAAGATAAAAGGAATCCCGGCTGCGCCGGGATAAAAGACGTATATATGGCAGGCGCAAGAGAAATCCGGACCAAGATCAAGAGCGTGCAAAACACCCGCAAGGTGACGCGCGCGCTGGAAATGGTCTCGGCGTCGAAAATCCGCAAGGCGCAGGACCTGATGAAGGCCTCGCGTCCGTACGCGCGCGCGATGCGCCAGATGATCGGCCACATCGCCCGCGCGAACAGCGAGTACAAGCATCCCTTCCTCGTCGAACGCAGCGAAATCAAGCGCGTCGGCTACATCGTCGTGTCTACCGACCGCGGCCTTTGCGGCGGTCTCAACTCGAACCTGTTCCGCAAGCTGCTCGGCGAGATCCGCCAGTGGCAGGAAAAGGGCGTCGAGGTCGACGTCGTCGCAATCGGCACGAAGGCGAATGCGTTCTTCAAGCGCCTCAAGGTCAATCTCGTCGCCAGCGTGGGTCATCTCGGCGAAAAGCCGAAGGTCGAGGCGTTGATCGGCGTGATCAAGGTGATGCTCGATGCATACTCCGACAGGCGCATCGACCAATTGACGCTGGCCTACAACGACTTCGTCAACACGATGACTCAGAAGCCGACGCTGGACCCCTTGCTGCCGCTGCCGCCGTCGACGCAGCTCGAGACGGCGCACGACTGGGACTACATCTACGAGCCGAACGCGGAAGCCGTGCTTGACCACGTGCTCACTCGCTACATCGAGTCGCTGGTTTATCAGGCGACGCTGGAGAACCTCGCGAGCGAACACGCGGCGCGCATGGTCGCGATGAAGTCGGCCGGTGACAACGCGAAGAAGGCGATCGACTCGCTGACGCTGATCTACAACAAGGTGCGTCAGGCGGCGATCACGCAGGAAATTTCCGAGATCGTCAGCGGAGCGGCGGCAGTATAGGTGCGATCATCCGTGATCGCGAAAGTCAAAAAGCAGCCATCCGTGGCCGCACTTTTCAACAAAAGCGACGCCTTGCGGCGCTGATGCAGATTTCAGATATATCCGGAGCACTCCAATGAGTCAGGGCAAGGTAGTACAAATCATCGGCGCCGTGGTCGACGTCGAATTCCCGCGCGATGCCGTGCCGAAGGTGTACGACGCGCTCAAGGTCGACGGCACCGCCATCACGCTCGAGGTGCAGCAGCAGCTCGGCGACGGCGTCGTGCGCACGATCGCCCTCGGTTCGACCGACGGTCTCAAGCGCAACCTCGTCGCGACGAACACCGACGCGGGCATCAAGGTGCCGGTCGGCAGCGCCACGCTCGGTCGCATCATGGACGTGCTCGGCAACCCGATCGACGAAGTCGGCCCGATCGACGCCAAGGATCACTGGACCATCCACCGCGCCGCTCCGAGCTACGACGAGCAGGCGGCGGCGAACGAACTGCTCGAAACCGGCATCAAGGTCATCGACCTCGTCGCGCCGTTCGCGAAGGGCGGCAAGGTCGGCCTGTTCGGCGGCGCGGGCGTCGGCAAGACGGTCAACATGCTCGAGCTGATCAACAACATCGCGACCCAGCATTCGGGCCTGTCGGTGTTCGCGGGCGTCGGCGAACGCACGCGCGAAGGCAACGATTTCTATCACGAGATGATCGAAGCGGGCGTCGTCAACCTCAAGGACATGCCGCAGTCGAAGGTGGCGATGGTCTACGGCCAGATGAACGAGCCGCCCGGCAACCGCCTGCGCGTCGCGCTGACCGGCCTGACCATGGCCGAATATTTCCGCGACGAGAAGGACGCTTCCGGCAAGGGCCGCGACGTGCTGTTCTTCGTCGACAACATCTACCGCTACACGCTCGCCGGTACCGAAGTGTCCGCGCTGCTCGGCCGCATGCCGTCGGCGGTGGGCTACCAGCCGACCCTGGCCGATGAAATGGGCCGTTTGCAGGAGCGCATCACCTCGACCAAGACGGGTTCGATCACCTCGATCCAGGCCGTGTACGTGCCGGCGGATGACTACACCGACCCGTCGCCGGCGACCACGTTCGCGCACTTGGACTCGACCGTTGCGCTGTCGCGCGACATCGCCTCGCTTGGCATTTACCCGGCGGTGGACCCGCTCGCCTCGACCAGCCGCCAGCTCGATCCGAACGTGATCGGCACCGAGCACTACGAGACCGCTCGCCGCGTGCAGGGCACGCTGCAGCGCTACAAGGAATTGAAGGACATCATCGCCATTCTCGGTATGGACGAGCTCAGCGAAGAAGACAAGGCCACCGTCGGCCGCGCGCGCAAGATCGAGCGCTTCTTCTCGCAACCGTTCCACGTCGCCGAAGTGTTCACCGGCGCACCGGGCAAGTACGTCTCGCTCAAGGAAACGATCCGCGGCTTCAAGATGATCTGCGACGGCGAGTGCGACCACCTGCCGGAACAGGCGTTCTACATGGTCGGCGGCATCGACGAGGCCTTCGAGAAGGCCAAGAAGATGACCGAGAAAAAAGCGGCGTAGTGCACAAAGACGGAGCCCGGGATTCGGGACTCGGGACTCGGAAGATCAAAAGCCTGGCGCTCTTGCTTTTCCGCGTCCCGAGTCCCGGGTCCCGAGTCCCGCAATCACGGGAATAGAAAATGGCAACCACCATCCGCTGCGACATCGTCAGCGCCGAAGCCGAAATCTTCCACGGCGATGCGACGCTCGTCGTCGCCACCGGCGAAGAGGGCGAGCTCGGCATCGCACCGCGCCACGCGCCGCTGATCACGCGGCTCAAGCCGGGCCAGGTGCGCGTGACCGCTGCGAGCGGCGAGGAGCAGTTCTTCTATGTCTCCGGCGGCATCCTCGAAGTGCAGCCGCAGGTTGTCACCGTGCTGACCGACACGGCGGTGCGCGCGAAGGATCTAGACGAGGCTGCTGCGCGCAAGGCCAAGGACGAAGCCGAGCGCGCGCTCGCCAACCGCACCGACGCGGTCGAGATCGCCCAGGCGCAGGCCGAACTCGCGCAGGCACTCGCGCAGTTGGCCGCGATCGAACGTCTGCGGCGTCAGCTCAAGCACTGAGCGATTGGCAAGAGCGTAGAGACGAAAACGCCGGCCTCGTGCCGGCGTTCTTCATGGCCGTCATTCGCGCCTTCGCGGGGAATGACGGGCAGAAGGCGTTCAGCCCTGACGCAACACGGCGATCGGTGGTGTGCGCGCGATGCGGCGGGTGGCCAGCCAGCCGGCGATCGCGACGAGGGCAGCGGCCGCAAATACGACGGTCGCCAAGGACGCGAACGGTGGCGTGTAGCTTTCGAAGCGGAACACGCGCGACGCGAGTGCATGGCCAATCGCGGCGGAACCGATCGCCGCAATGCCTCCGGCAACGAGTCCCAGCGCAGCGAATTCGCCGAGTACCGAGGCGCTGAGTTGCGCGGAGTGGGCGCCAAGCGTGCGCAACAGCGCCGATTCGAAACGTCGCTCGTCCGCGGTCGCCGCCAGTGCCGCGAGCAGCACGAGCAGGCCCGCAGCGAGGCTGAAACCAAGCACCGAGATTACCGCGCGACTGACGCGGCTGATGATATCGCGCACGCGGTCGAGAATCTGGGTCAGGTCGATCAGCGAGACGTTGGCGAAATCGCGCGAAAGCGTGGCCAGTGGCACGTCGCGCGGCAGATGAAAGCTCGCTATCGTGCTGTGCGCGAGCTCGCTGCCAGTGTGTGCATCGAGCATCAGGAAGAAATTGGCGCGGAACGAATCCCAGCGCACGCCGCGGATCGAGGTGATCGTCGCGACGATCTCACGCTCGCCGACGCGCAAGGCCAGCGTATCGCCAAGCTTCAAATGGAACATGTCGATCCACAGCTTGTCGACCGATACCTGCGGGCCGGCATTGCCCGTCCCGTCCGGGGCGAACCAGTTGCCCTGCAGTAGCTTGTTCGCCGGCGGCAGGTCCTGGCTCCACGACATGCGCGTTTCACCGTTGATCCAGCCCGCCGCGCGGCGGTCGCCGTAGTCCTCCGCTCTCGGCGCCTTGCCGTTGATCGCGATGAGCTTGCCAACCGCGAGCGGCAGCATGTTGATGTTCGTCGCGCCGAGTGCGGCCAGCCGGGCCTGCATCGGCGTGCGCTGCTCGTCCTGCAGGTTGATCAGGAACCAGTTCGGCGTATTGGCCGGTAGTTCCGCGCGCCAGCTCGCGAGCAGCGATGGCCCGACCACGGCGAGCAGGGCGAACGCAGTCAGGCTCAGCGCAAGCGCGCCGGCTTGCAGCAAGGTCAGCGCACGCCGCCGCGCAAGGTTGGCAAGGCCGAAACGCAGCGCGCCGGGAAGCAGCCTGCCGGCGCTGCTCACGAGACGCAGCAGGAGCAGGCCGAGCACGACGCTTGCCGCCGCGATACCGGCGAAGCCGATCGACAACGTCAGTGCGAGTTGCGTATCGCCCGCACCCGCGGCAACCAGACCTGCAGCCACGGCGAGCGGGAGCAGATACAGCGCATCGAAGCGACCCGCGCGGCGCGCATCGTCGCGACGGAACACGCGCATCGGTTCGACGTCACGCAGGCGCAGCAGCGGTGGCAGCGCGAAGCCGAACAACACCGCGACGCCGATCGCAAACGCGGCGAGCGAAGGCTGCCACGAAATCGGCGGGCGTGCGCCACGCAACAGGTCGCCGGCGAAGGCGAACACGATTTGCTGCAGGCCGAGTCCGACCACGACGCCGAGCACGCATGCCGGCAACGCCAGCAGGATGAGTTCCAGAAGGAGGGTGCCAAGGATTTCGCCGCGGCGCGCGCCGAGGCAACGCAGCAGAGCGACTTCCTCACGCTTGCGCCGCGCGAAACGTTGCGCCGCGAGCGTGATCGCGATGCCCGAAAGCAGCGCCGCGAGCAGTGCGGCAAGGCGCAGGAAATTGCCGCCACGCTCGAACGCGCTGGAAAGATTCTGTTGCGCATCAGCGACGGTGACGATCTCGGCGCCGTCCGGCAATTCGCGCTTCACCGCGCGTACGTATTCGACCTCCGCGGCCTCGTCGCCGGCGACCAGCAGGCGATGGCGCGCGCGGCTGCCCGCACCGAGCAGGCCGATCGCCTGCGCATCGGCGAGCGACATCATCACCCGCGGTGCGAGGCGCAGCAGGTTTCCGCTGTCGGGCGAACGCGTGATCTCGCCGGCAACGACGAGATCGCGCCCGCCGACCTGGAGTTTGTCGCCGATCCTCACCGCCAGCGCGGAAAGCACGGCGGGTTCGACATACACCGAACCGGGCGGTGGTGCATGCGCCTCGTGTTCGGCATTGGTCGCGTCGCGTACGGCGAGCACGCCGCGCAACGGGAACGCGTCGTCACTCGCGCGCACATCAGCGAGCCGGCTGGCGTCGCCGGCGAATACCACGCTCGGGAAGTCGGCGAGGCGACTTGTCTTCAAGCCGCGCTGCGTCGCTTCATCGACCAGGTTCCGCGGCAAGGGACGGCTCGCGCCGATCGAAAGATCGCCGCCTATCAGTTCGGCCGCCGAGGCAAGCAGGGCGCGCTCGACACGGCTCGCGAGCGTCGCCACCGCGGTCAGCGCGGCAACGGCGAGCATGAGCGCCAGCGCCAGCGTCGCGAGTTCGGCATGGCGGAATTCCCGGCGCAGGCTGCGCGCGGCAAAGGCCAGCGGCCTCATGCGGTCGCCACGACGATGATGCGACCGCCGTCCAGTGCCAACCTGCGCGCGCAGCGATCGGCAAGCGCCGCATCGTGGGTGACGAGCACGAGCGTCGTGCCATGCTCGCGGTTGAGGGCGAACAGCAGATCCCCGATCGCCGTACCCGTGCGCCGGTCGAGGTTGCCGGTCGGTTCGTCGGCGAACAGGATGTCCGGCGCGTGCACGAACGCGCGCGCGAGCGCGACGCGTTGCTGCTCTCCGCCGGACAACTGCGCCGGATAGTGATGCTTGCGTGCGGCCAGCCCCACCCGCGCCAGCGCTTCGCCCGCGCGCGTGCGGGCGTCCGCGCCGCCCTCGAGTTCGAGCGGCAGCATCACGTTTTCTTCGGCATTGAGCGCCGGCAGCAGATGAAAATTCTGGAACACGAAACCGACACGACGGCGGCGCAGGCGTGCACGCGCTTCCTCGTCGAGCGTGTCGAGCCGTTCGCCGGCGAGCGTGATCTCGCCGGAGCTCGGGCGATCGAGCCCCGCGAGCAGGCCGAGCAGCGTGGTCTTGCCCGAGCCAGATGCGCCGACGATCGCGAGACTGTCGCCGCGCGCGAGCGTGAACCCGACATCGTCGAGAATCGTCAACCTGCCGTCGGGTCCGTCGACACTTTTGCTAACCTTGTCGGCCCGGATAACGATCTCGTCGCTCTTCGTCATGTTCATGACCAAACCATTCCTCGTCGTGCTGCTGTTGATTGCAGGTATCGTTGTGGCGCCGGCGGCGCCACCCGCACCGCCTGCCGGGCCTATCCTCGTCCTCGGCGATTCGCTGTCTTCCGCGCATCGCATTGCACCCGAGGCGGGGTGGGTGGCGCTGCTCGAACAGCGCCTGCGCGAACAAGGATCGCCGCAGCCGGTGATCAACGCGAGCATCAGCGGCGAGACCACCTCCGGCGGCCTCGCGCGACTGCCGAAGCTGCTCGCCGAGCATCGGCCCGGGCTGGTCATCGTCGAACTCGGCGCCAACGACGGACTGCGCGGCCTGCCAATCGCCGAAATCCGCGCGAACCTGAAAAGCATGCTGACCGCCGTGCGCGCCGCGGGGGCGCGATCCGCACTGCTCGGCATCGAACTGCCGATCAACTACGGACCGCAGTATCGCGACGGCCTGCGCGAAATGTATCGGGGCCTTGCCGGCGAATTCAATGTGCCACTTGTCCCGTTCCTGCTCGACGGTGTCGCCACGAATCCGGTTTGGATGCAGGAGGATGGTCTGCATCCCAAGGCCGAAGGCGAACCGCGAGTGCTCGACAATGTGTGGGCGGTATTGAGGCCGGAGTTGACATCACGGCGTTGACGGAGTGCGCGCGCCATAGGGCCGCTTCTGCTCTGCATTCCCGCGCAGGCGGGAATGACGGGTCGAAAATCGTCGTTAGTCGAAGGCTCGTCATTCCGGTGCAAGCTGGGATCGGGTCTCCGCCTGAGATCATAGGCAACAAAAAACCCGCCTCGCGGCGGGTTCTCCGTGCCTTGTGACCAAAGGCGTGAAGCTCGATCCCGTGCCGGCGTACATCCATGTACCGCACGGGACAAGTTCATCCTGAACTTACTTGATCTTCGCTTCCTTGTAGGCGACGTGCTTGCGCACGACCGGATCGTATTTCTTGATTTCCATCTTGTCCGGCGTGGTCTTCTTGTTCTTGTCGGTCGTGTAGAAGTGACCGGTGCCCGCGGAGGACACAAGACGGATCTTGTCGCGCTTGGATGCCATGGCGTGTTCTCCTTAGATCTTTTCGCCGCGACCGCGCAGTTCGGCGAGCACGGTTTCGATGCCGTTCTTGTCGATCGTACGCAGGGCCTGGGTGGAAACACGCAGTTTCACCCAACGGTTTTCGCTCGGCACCCAGAAACGGCGCTCGTGCAGGTTCGGCAGCCAGCGGCGCCGGGTTTTGTTGTTGGCATGCGACACATTGTTGCCGGATTGCGCGCGCTTGCCAGTGACTTGGCATACTTTAGCCACAGCTTACTCCTCGATATCGGAACGGCCGCCCTTGGCCAGGGCAGAGACGGCCCGGCCGTTGCTACTGGCCGGAAAATCGCGGCGCGAAGCGCAGCGAGCCGCCTATTAAAGCAGAATCCCGTTACCCAGACAAGTTGGTCGGACCTTCGGATTGGCAATCCCGGCCGATTCGCCATCCCCGTCGGTCGGGGCCGCGCATCGAGACAGGGCTTGCGCACCGCGTTACGGTTCCGCTAAAATTCGCGGTTCCTCGCTTCACGCATCAATTCGAGCCCGCAGGGCACAGGTTTCCCATGAAAACTTCCACTGTCAGCGCCAAGGCTGAAACGGTCAAGCGCGACTGGTATCTGGTCGATGCCAGCAACAAGACGCTCGGCCGCCTCGCGACCGAACTGGCCCTGCGCCTGCGCGGCAAGCACAAGCCGGTCTACACCCCGCACGCCGACACCGGCGACTACCTCGTCGTGATCAACGCCGAGAAGATCGCGGTCACCGGCAAGAAGCTCGACGACAAGGTCTACCACCACGTCACCGGCTACATCGGCAACATCAAGTCGATCGCACTGAAGGACTTGCTCGCCAAGCAACCCGAGCGTGCGATCGAGATCGCGGTCAAGGGCATGCTGCCGAAGAACCCGCTGGGCCGCGCGATGTACCGCAAGCTCAAGGTCTACAAGGGCGCCGAGCATCCGCATACCGCGCAGCAGCCGCAAGTTCTGGAAATCAAGGCATAACCATGGCAATCCAACAGTCCTACGGCACCGGCCGCCGCAAATCCTCCGCCGCCCGCGTGTTCCTGCGCGCCGGCAAGGGCGCGATCGTCGTCAACGGCAAGCCGCTCGACGAGTTCTTCGGCCGCGAGACCTCGCGCATGATCGTGCGCCAGCCGCTCGAACTGACCCAGTCTACCGACAAGTTCGACGTGCTCGTCACCGTCGAAGGCGGCGGCAACACCGGCCAGGCCGGCGCCATCCGCCTCGGCATTGCCCGCGCGCTCGTCGAACACGACGAAACGCTCAAGGCGCCGCTGCGCAAGGCCGGCTTCATGACCCGCGACGCGCGCGAAGTCGAGCGCAAGAAGGTCGGCCTGCACAAAGCCCGCCGCGCCACGCAGTTCTCGAAGCGCTAAGCGTTACCCGGGCCGTCGTCTCGCGACGCCGGCTCGTGCTCCCAAATCCGGATCGTCGCCAGGTCAGATAGACGATCCGGCCGGAATTGGGGGATCGTCTAATGGTAGGACTGCAGACTCTGACTCTGCCTATCTAGGTTCGAATCCTAGTCCCCCAGCCAGTACGTCAAGGCCCCGCTCGTGCGGGGCTTTGTCGTTTTTGGCGTCAGATAAGGCTTTGAGAGGGTTGTGAGGCTCGTCCCGGACCGGCGGGTGACCGGTCGTTTTCGGACGATGCTCACACCATGCTCACACCACGCTCACACCTCGCCATTAAGCGCGGCGTCTATTACTACCGTCGCAAGTTGCCCTCGCCGCACTCCGGTGACGTAGCGGTCTCCTTGGGCACACGTGGGTTCCGCGAGGCCCAACACTTGGCTACGAGCGGTGCAAGGTCTATCCCTGCACGAACAGGACGACAGGTGACCGTGGCAAGGGACTCAATCGCCTGTACTGCCGTCGTCACATCGAGTTCTACCATCGTCACGGCAGCTATGTGAAGGGGAGCTATGGGGCAGGCGCACTGCGCCCCTATCGAGTCCGCGCGTTGCGCTGGCTCGGAGATCACCGTGATGAACACTCGGTGCAGCTTGCGGTGAACGCCGTGAGCCGCTTGTACATGTCGGCTGGTCGGTACGTCGAAGCCTTCCGGCTTGCTGGCAGACCTCCAACGGAGCGAGCGAGGGCAGCATGGGCGGCGCTCAGGGAGCGCCAGATCGATCCCCTTGAGGTGCTGGCGATGTGGCTCGCCGTGGATGCTCGGCTGCGAGATGACCCGCAAGCGGACCGTCATGAAGAGTACCGGCACGTACAGGTCGCAAAGCTGGTGCACCGAGCAGCGGGCGGAGCACATAAACGCTGGGAGCAAGAGTTGAATGGAAGGGTGAAAGTCATCGAGTTACACAAACATCCGATCAGTCGTGGCCGGGTACTGCGGCTGATCGGAAGCGCGGCGGCGAAAGCGTGCGACGGCCTCAATGCTGAGGAGGCGTTCGTATAGCTCGCTGTTGTAGTTAGCCGCGTTTCGCGGCGCAAACCGGCGGGTCAATCGGCCCGTTCATCACCAACCAAATGGGGAGAAGTTATGGGTTCGGGTTTTCTTGGAGGTATCAGCTTTCTCGCTTTCGTAGCCTATGCGATAGCGCAGTTCGTCGCCGGCTTCGTTGGCATCGAACATCATCTAGGCCTAGTCTGGGCCTGTTTGGCGCTGGTCGCTGCGTTGGGTCTTCGGTTCACGCTGCCGATCACCATCGGAGCATTCTTTGGCGCAATGAATGTCTGGGGCTGGCACTGGTTCTTCGCCGCGATCTTTGTGGCGCCTGGGCTGGTCGTCATGATTCCCGGTGTCCTGGTGGCGATCTCGGTGGCAGCGAGGAAGGCCTTTTCTGCAGAGTAAACATCTAGGTTCGATCTCTACGTTCGAGTCTTGACGGTTGCAATGCTCACACCACGCTCACACAATGCTCACACCGAGCTTTGTAACTCCTTGATTCTTGGTGCCACCAGTGGGGACGGTCGAATCCTAGTCCCCCAGCCACTAACATATAAGCCCTTGATTTCCAAGGGCTTTTTTGTGCCTGTTGATCGCGGCGCTTGGACACCGGCTTGGACACTTGCCGATGCGCTTGCCCCATCATCTTGTTCGCAGCCCTTCGGGGATTTTTCATTTTCGCCTCAAAGTTCCCGCGCGTTTGCGCGCGACGATCGGGCTGCGCGTGATCAAGCAGAGTCTGCGCACGCGCGATGCAAATGCAGCGCGTATCTACTCTTACGGTTTGTCCCTGGGCTATTCTCAACTCTTCGCTGCACACAGGGAGACGGTGATGCCTGCACCCGAGATCAAGGACATTCTGGCCCGCGTTGGGGCGGTGGGTGGCAAGAAGTTCGACATTCAGTTCGACGCCGCCACCGGCATGGCGACGCGTGTTACGACGGATGGCACGGAGGCGGACAATGCCGCTGCGATCCAAGCGATGCAGATTCGCGCCACCCAGTTGGCCGCGGCCATGCCACTGGCTCCAGCGACTCGCCGGACCAAGGGCAAGTTTCTGGCCGAAGCCGTCCAGGAATACGACGACACCGAAGGCAAGAACCTCAAGCCCAACACGCGCACGCAGCGGCAGCGCGCGTGCAGGTCGTTCGTGGAATCGCTGGGCCCGAATGTGCGTATCGATGCGATCGACCGCCCGATGGCGTCGGGCTGGACGAACATGCTGCTGAAAAGCCATCGCTCCAAACGGTATGTCGCGAACATGGTGTCGCACCTGGCCCAGGTGTTCGACAAGTGGGTGCGAGATGGCGAGGTCACCGACAACAGCGTGCGCGGATTGGTCGTGATGAAGGCTGCGGAGAAAGAGGCGCGTCGCGACGATGGCTTTTTGTGGGAGCCGTTCGAAGAAGCGGATTTGAGGCGCCTGTTTGATCCGGCCAATCTCGTGCGGCCGCGCAAAGAGCACATCCGCTGGGGCGTGCTGATCGGTTTGTATACCGGGGCGAGGGTCGGGGAGGTTGCGCAGATTTTCCTGCGGGATTTCGAGGTGATCGACGACAAACTGTTCGTGCGCATCACGAACGAGAACGACGGCCAGCGTGTCAAAACCAAAAACAGCAAACGGCTCGTGCCCATCCACCCAGACCTGATTCGTCTTGGCCTGTGGGATCGCCTTTCACGGCTCAAGCGGGCCGGAGAGGAGCGGTTGTTCCCGACGATGCGCATCGACAGCAAGGCCGGCAACGGCAACGCCATCAGCAAGGGATTCTCCTACTACATCGCCGCGCTCGGCATCAAACCGCGGCGCGCGGCCGGCATCGTTGGTTTTCATTCGTTGCGTAAGAATGTCATCCAGACCTTGCAGGGATCATTTTTTCCGGAAGAGCGTCGCCGTGCGCTGGTCGGGCACGAAGCAGGCGACAAGGATTCGCACAAAATCGATTACATGCGCAAATGGAAACCGGAAGAACTCACCGCGTTCTTTCCGGCCCTGCCATGGTCGACCTGGTTGGATTTCGAGGGGCTGGGTAAGTTGCTGGGGTAGTGGAGGCCACTGTTTTCTTGCTGCGTGCCTTCACGGTTTTTGCTCGGCGCGAGACATTTCACGAACCAAAAACACAGCGTCTTTTAAAGAGGGGTATGCGATGAGTGATGAGATGCAGAAACTGGCAAATAGAGCGAATGCGCAAGCGGATCAACTTGGGTTTTCGCATTGCTCGGTTCATTCCGAGAAAGAGCGCATTCTCCGTTTCGAGTGCAGCGACAACATCGTTGCCGAACGATTTCAAGGCACACAGCAAGGGCTCAACGGTCTGCGTGCGTGGATCGATGGTAGCTCTTTGACTACGGTGTATGTGCAATACCCATCCTGATCTATTCGATCGGTCGGGCGTCTCGAAACTCACGCCCCGTCGCGCGCAGGTTTTTCAGTAGGCCTGCGAAAGCGGCAGGATCCAGATCACCGTAGCCGGCATTCAACGCCACGCCGCCCAACTCCATCTGCCTCCTCACCGCCGCACGCCGAGCCCGCTCCTTCTCTCTCGTCGCCAGCCGCATTTCCCGCAACGATTGCCGCGCGCGCAACTGCGCCAGTCGTTTCGTCGCCCGTTCGACCTGGGTCGCCATCCGATCCGAACTTTCGAGACCGCTCACAAACGAAACTCCGGACGCCGGGGCTTGTGCGTGGGCGCTGGCGGAGGAGGTGCAACGGCCGCACGGCGCGCACGCATTCGGGTCTGGAGATCCGGCCGGGCTGGCCCGAAGGCGAAGAACGGGTGCCGCAGTGCCGGTGCGAGGATTGCTGGCTCACGCAGCGCGTCGTAAGTGCGGGCCAGGGTATCGTCCGCCATCACCGCCAGCCCCTTGAGTTCGTCCGTTTCCATGACGGCATTCGGCAGCGTGAGCGATCGATGGGCCGCTAAGGTTCGTTCGAGCAGGGCTACGAGTTCGAGCAGCAGCAGGCGTGTTTGAGGGTTCGACAGCATGTTGATCTCCGCAGGTAACACCCTATCGTTACCACGGTTTTTGCCATTGGCAAGGTCTATCGTAAAACCTCTTTCGATTCTTTTTTACCGTCGATCAATCACCGTTTGCGAGACGGCGTTTGTGGCGGTCGAAAGCAGATGAAGGCCGATGCAGAGCGGGAGAAAGAGCGCACTTATGCAAACCCAATTGGTTTGCGTGCGGCCATCCGGATACAGCGCTCGGGGGTTTGTTGGGCGGTCTCAGGTAGGTGGTAGCGGACGGCTTGCGAAAGTCGGCAACTCTGTTAAAACCGTTGTGAACGACGACCCGACCCAACACAACGGACAGACCATCATGCTCATGACTATTGAAGCACAGCGAAATCTACTTTACGCGTGGACAGCCGGCACCATAGGCGGCGTCTTCGGAACCCTGCTTGCCTGGGGCTTCATTCGTATTTTTCTATGTCGCTAATGCTATCCGCACCCACCAATCTTGCAGTTCGTGCTGCTGGTCAAATACCACAAACCAAGCAGCACAAGGATGACGGCGAGCCCATACAGGCTGACCCTAACGAACTTCCAGACTTCCGGTCGAACAGATAAGTTGTTCGCGACGCTTTGTTTGTTACGAGAGTTCGGAGAATAGGGATTTGTCATTGTGAGTTCCGTCGAGGGTGCGATCACGCTAAACCCTTGGATCAAAGAGGATCGATTCCGGGGGCACCGGAGAATAGCAAAGTAAGGGCCGTCCCATCGCCATCTTCCACGCCAGCATCAAAACCTTCAGCCGCACTCGGGGCCATTCCTCCGTCGCGGCTGCCGCTTACCGTGCCGGCTCCAGAATCCACGACGACCGCACCGGCCTGACGCACGACTACACGCGGCGCGATGGTGTCGCCGCAGTTTTCTTCTTTGCACCTGCCGATGCGCCATCCTGGTCCACCGATGCCGCGCGCTTGTGGAACGCAGCAGAGACTTCGGAGACCCGCAAGAACGCCTGCGTGGCGCGCGAACTCGAAGTGGCGTTACCGGCAGAACTTTCATCTGACCAGCGTGAAGCGTTGACTGCTGATATCTCCCGCCTGCTCGTCGATCGTTACAGCGTCGCGTGCATGGCTGCTGT
>NZ_DBNHDN010000037.1:0-22421 GCF_057139185.1 Rudaea sp.
TGTTCAAGCAGCAAGATCCAGAGCAGCAGAATAAGATTCTGCAGAAGCAACAGCGAAAGCAAAAACCATCAACCAACCCGGGGGCCACTCTCAACTAATCCGTGGTCCGAGAAAACCCGGCAGGTCAGGTGATCTGCAGCGGTTATGGGATTCTCTACAGTCTCCAATAATGTATTCAGTGTGCTCAATCCGTTGACTATCGCTCCTGTAGCTGCCGCTCAATACTATGGATTTGGAGTGAGATCGTATTGGTACGATCTTAGGCTGCTTGAAAAAGACGGCGGCGCCAGACAATGAACACTGCCCGGATGAAAATATTCGCGATTCTCGCATTTCTATCAGTTACCGGGTGCACGAGTAGCGTAGTGCATACCTATAGCATGCCTGTGAAAAACGATTCAGCTAATGAATACGGCAGGCTGCCTGAAAGAACACCTCGATACACAAGAGAACTTTCAGCCCGGACCCAACCGAATTTATATGACAATGATGTCTCTTACCGGTTTCAAATGTCGAACAGCTTGAACATGCAGGATGGCAGATTGATACCTGACTCTGCGCCAGATAAACCGCTTTTGATAACGGTGCGTATAGGGTTGGGTAAGAGCCTTCTTGGCTATAGATATGAGCTAAACGGAATTTTAACTTTGGCTTCCGGGGCAGTGTTACATCCAATTAAGACTTATGTTGAAAAAATATCCTTATGCTCCTCAAGTAGTACTGCACCATCGGCCTCGAGTATTGATCTAAAAAGCAAGTACGTCGAAGTGGATCCAAAAATTAGTTCGATGTATGAGGTGCGTGAGTCGAGTGATCATGTGAGTTTTTCGTATGGTTGCGTGGTGTTCGGATATGCGGAACCGGTGTCTGTCTATAGCGTTTTCAGCGTAAACTTCGGGGATGTTAAAATGTCAGATGGTCGGATTATTCCGATGGATGTGAAATTTTACCCGTTGGTATTAGAGTTCAAGCAGAAATAAACACAGAAAAGCGCAAATGTGTTAAACGAGATTGCGCGCTTCTAGAAACCATAGCTCCATCATTCCAGCATACCTCTGCCTGGGCTTTCACCAGTCGAAGGGCTGATCATCCAGTGCCTCCGCTTTCGCAACCCAACGCACGCAAGGTTGCTGGATTCCCGCCAGAAGCACGCGGGAATGACGGCAAAGGGCGCCGGGGCATTGCGCGATCCGCAGGGCCGACCGAACGGCACGAGTCGTAGCAAACGCGTGGCGTCCAGCGATAACATCTTTTTATCGCGATTTAGAGATATAATTGCCCCAGCGTCGCGTTCGAGCCAGCCGCCGCAGGCGGCCGCTCAACGCGACAGATACCTCTCCTGCCGAGGGGCGCTGCATTTCCGCAACCACGCGGAATCAGGCTCGGCGGGCTTTCGGGTCACCATTCCGAACCGCGCCCGCAATCACTGGAGTGAATCCGATGAACGCCGTCGTAAAACCCACGGAACACAAAGATTTCAAGGTCGCCGACATGTCGCTCGCCGACTGGGGCCGCAAGGAAATCGATATCGCCGAGCACGAGATGCCGGGCCTGATGTCGATCCGCAAGCAGTACGCCGCCGCCAAGCCGCTCAAGGGCGTGCGCGTGACCGGCTCGCTGCACATGACGATCCAGACCGCGGTCTTGATCGAAACGCTCAAGGACATCGGCGCCGATGTGCGCTGGGCCTCGTGCAATATCTTCTCGACGCAGGATCAGGCCGCCGCCGCGATCGCCGCCACCGGCACGCCGGTGTTCGCGTGGAAGGGCGAGACGCTCGAAGAATACTGGGACTGCACGCTCGACGCGGTCACCTTCCCCGGCAACAAGGGCCCGCAGCTCGTCGTCGACGACGGCGGCGACGTGACCCTGCTGATCCACAAGGGCTACGAGCTCGAACAGGGCGACAAGTGGGTCGACTCGCCCTCGTCCTCGCACGAAGAGCAGGTGATCAAGAACCTGTTGAAGCGCGTCGCCAAGGAGCGCCCGGGCTTCTGGACCGGCGTGGTCAAGGATTGGAAGGGCGTCTCCGAAGAAACCACGACCGGCGTGCACCGCCTCTACCAGATCGCCGAAGCCGGCAAGCTGCTCGTGCCCGCGATCAATGTCAACGACTCGGTGACCAAGTCGAAGTTCGACAACCTCTACGGCTGCCGCGAGTCGCTGGCCGATGGCTTGAAGCGCGCGATGGACGTGATGCTCGCCGGCAAGGTCGCGGTGGTCTGCGGCTACGGCGACGTCGGCAAGGGTTCGGCGCACAGCCTGCGTGCCTACGGCGCGCGCGTGGTCGTCACCGAGATCGACCCGATCAACGCCCTGCAGGCGGCGATGGAAGGCTTCGAGGTCAACACGGTCGAGTCCACGCTCGGCCAGGGTGACATCTACGTCACCACGACCGGCAACAAGGACGTGCTCACGCTCGATCATCTGACCAAGATGAAGGACCAGGCCATCGTCTGCAACATCGGCCACTTCGACAACGAGATCCAGGTCGACGCGCTCAAGGCGCTGGCCGGTGTCAAGCACACCAACATCAAGCCGCAGGTGGACAAGTATACTTTTGCCAACGGCAACAGCATCTTCCTGCTTGCCGAAGGCCGCCTCGTCAACCTCGGCTGCGCCACGGGCCACCCGAGCTTCGTCATGTCGAACTCGTTCTCGAACCAGACCCTCGCCCAGATCGACCTGTGGGCGAACAAGGACAAGTACGAGAAGACCGTCTACCGCCTGCCGAAGAAGCTCGACGAGGAAGTCGCGCGCCTGCACCTGGAAAAGATCGGCGTGGTGCTGACCAAGCTGACCGACGCTCAGGCCGCTTACCTTGGCGTGGACGTGAACGGGCCGTACAAGCCGGAGCACTACCGCTACTGATTGGCTTGCGGGTCATCGCAGATTGAAGCAAAACGGGCGCCGCGAGGCGTCCGTTTTGTTTGGGTGGGTCAAAAGTGGATTCTGACTCCAGTTTCCACATCCCACGGTTCGCCAAAGGGGGTTAACCTGGCCTTGCCGAGAGTACTTTGCGAGGTTGCCGAAGACATACGGTTCAGTCGCAGAACGTTTGTCAACAACGTCTGTGATCGTCCATTCAAATTGGCCCATCGGCATAGTGGGCGCCTTGACTATTGCATCGATCAATTTTTGTTGATCGAGCTCTCCCAGTTTAATGACCCGTGCCAGAAAATAGCGCCCTCTTCGCATCTTGCCCCCTTCCATCACTTGCTTATAGCTTGCCGTAACGCCAAGGTAAAACAACACCTCGGGTCAGAGTGCACTTTTTCGTGCTCATCGCACGCCTCGACAAAGAGGAAACGCCGAACATCCCCAGAACTTCTGCCCCGTCTTCCGGTTACTTCGTTCCACCATTGGCTTTCCGCATTTTGGACAGGCCGGCGGCGCGATAAGCGTGGAAGTAATTGCGGCGATTTCGGCGGTTTGAACTATGCGTGTCGTTTGCGTAGACGCGGTTTGCACTTCACGCACCATCCGCAGCAATTCCTCGCCGCCGATCAGCTCGATCGGCTTGTCTTTCGCAAATTCCTGTGCGTCGCGGGTGTAGGTGCCGCTGCACGCGATCTTCACTTCGTCCGCTCGATGATGAGCAAGCAAGCCGTACATCTCGCGCACGACCTTCGCGCCCACCTGCCTTTGCCGCCATTGCTTGCATTGCACGAGCACGCGGCGACCGTTCTTGCTCAGGACGAGGTCGATGCCGCCATCGGCGCCACCGAGTCCGGTTTCTTCGACCATGTAGCCTTGGCGGCGAAACGCTTCGCCGACGAGTTGCTCGAAATGTCTCCAGCCGAGCGCGGCGATGCTTTCCAATCCTTGCTGCGCGTCGAACAGCTTGCGGCGGTGTCGTTGCTTCACCCACGACATTACCGCGCCGATCAGGCCGACGACCAGCACAAACCATGACATCGGCACGTAGAACGCCGCGACAACGGGTGCGAATGGATTGCCTTTGACGAACATCGGCAACAAGGTGCGGATCGCAAAAAATCCGCCCACGCCAAAGACGGCGCCTACCGGCCACGGCAGCGTCGCAAGATTCTCGATCTGATTCCCCTTCGCGCGTCCCATGCGAATCCCCCCGATTCTTTGGGCAACATAACGCTGCGATAGCGCGACGTCAAAGCCACCCGTAACTTCGCCGTCGGAATTGTGATCGTGTTTGCCGAATCGCACCAAAAGTGGCGCCAGATTGGGGCCGAACAGGCGAACAGGGGTCAGAACCACTTTTCATGGACCGTCGGCTACGCCTCGACCAGTTCCACCCTCACTTGCCTCCCCAGCGCGTGAGCGGCCTTGCTCAGCGTTTCCAACGTGAGGCCAGCATCGCTTTCGTCGAGTAGACGATCGAGCTGCGAACGACTGGTGCCCATGCGTTCGGCGAGTTCTTTCTTGGTGATGTGTTCGGCCTTCATTGCTTCATCGATCTGCCAGGCGATCACGCGCTTGATAGCGGTCGCCGTCGCTTCGGCGAGCATGCCGTCGTCGGCGAGGAAGTCGTCGAAGTTCGAGCCGATGGAATTCTTGCGCTTAGCCATTGTGTACCTCCGATCTGCGTTGCCTGGCGATCTTCAAATTCGCCGCCGGTGTCTTGACCGATTTCTTCACGAACCCGTGCAGCAGCACCATGGTCGAACCCGAGACAGTGAACAGCACGCGCTATCCCTTGTCCGATCCTGCTGCGCACTTCCCACAGACCCGCTTCCATCTTGCGCACCAGCGGCATGCCGAGCGGCCAGCCGAACTGCACGGTCTTGATGTCTTCGCCGACCGCCTTGCGATCCTCGCGTTTGAGGTCGCGCAACCAGTCACGCACAGGCTAATCGCCAGACGCGGCGGCATAGAAGTGAACCTGCAGGATCGGCGTCACGAATGAATTGTACTTTTTTTAGTACATAAGTCAATCACCGATTTGCCCGGAAGAACTGAGCGCCGAACAAAAATTGAGCCGGGTTTATTTTTCGCGCGCTTGATAGCCCATTCGTTTGGTTGCATTGCCGCAATCATCATGTATACACTGTATACATGACTCGACCAACGACTGCCGAAAAGATCCTCAAGGCCGCGCACAAGGTGTTCGAGCGCGAGGGCGCGGACGCGGTGAGCATGCGTCGCGTAGCCGATGCCGTGGGCATCACGCCGATGGCGATCTATCGCCATTTCCCCAATCGGGATGCGCTGTTGAAGAAGCTCTCCGACGACAGTTTCAACAGCGTCGCGCACGAATGGGAATCGCGCTCGCGCAACCCGAATGTGCTGAAGCGGCTGATGGCATTGCTCGAGCCGTATCTCGACTACGCGCTTACGCATCCGCACCTGTTCGATCACGCCTTCTCCGTGCGTCGCGACGATGCACGACTGTTTCCGGAAGATTTCCGCGCGCGCCGATCGCCCACCTTCAACGTCACGCTGGATGCGGTGATCGACGGCATGGCCAAGGGCGTACTGAAACAGGATGACCCGCACGACGTTGCGATGAGCTTGTGGGCGCACGGGCACGGCTTGATCGCCCTCTACCGCGCTGGACGCTTCAGCTATGACGAGGCGCAGTTTCGCACCTTCTTCATCAAGTCCGTGAGGAGACTGCTCGATGGCATCAAAGTCTGAGCGTTTCGCGCTGCCCGCCTGGCTGGCCGCAACCACGCTGTCCGCGATTTTCTGGTGGTTCGGCAGCGGCGTGGAACCACAGTGGTGGCTGACCTGGCTCGCGCCATTGCCAGTGCTGTGGCTCGCGCCTCGCGTGCGCGCGCACTGGGCAGCCTTGGCGGCCTTTGTGGCATACACCGCCGGTGGGTTCAACGCCTGGGACTACCTGCACACCTACATCGGCATGCCCCTGCCGGTAACGGTGTACGGCATCTGCTATGCCGGCATCTTGCTGACGCTGTGTGTGTTGCTGTTCCGTCGATTGTTGGTGCGTGGCCATGCATTGGCAGCCGCGCTGGCGGTGCCAACCACCTGGGTTGCGATCGAGTACATCAACAACGCCCTCTCGCCCTACGCCACGTTCTTCAATATCAGCTACACGCAAATGGACGCGCTTGCCATCGTCCAACTGGCCGCCGTCACCGGCATCTGGGGAATCGGCTTTCTTTTGCTTCTGGTGCCGGCCGCCGTCGCGGTGCAGGCGGCGCCGCAATCCAAACCGCGCGATCGAGTCGTGGCCATGGCGCTCACGGCGCTGCTCGTCATCGCCGCCATCGCCTACGGCGGCTGGCGACTTCAGGCACCGGCAACCGGAACGATACGCGCCGGCCTGGTATCGCTGGACAAACCCACCGCCGCTGCATTGAACACGCCCGAGGGACAGGCATTGGCCGCGCGTTACCTCGATGCGTTCAACCGCCTCACTGCCGCCGGCGCGCGAATCATGTTCATCCCGGAGACGTCGTTCACCACCACCGAAGCGACGATTCCCGCGCTCGCCGAGTTCGCCACGCAACGTGATCTGATCGTAGGAGCCGGTGTTGCTTTCAACGGCGACCCGAACGCGAAACGCAATGCACTGATGGTGTTCCAGCCGGGTGCCACATCACCTGCCGCGTACTACAAACATCATCTGCTCATCGGCCTTGAGCACTACACTCCGGGCGACAGCTATACCCTGCTCGATGGCACGCCGCGCATCGGCCTTGCGATCTGCAAGGACATGGATTATCACGACATCGGCAACGCGTATGCGGCGCGGCGCGCACAACTGATGCTCGTGCCTGCTTCGGATTTCGTCGTCGATGGCTGGCTGCACAGCCGCATGGCGATCATGCGCGGCGTGGAAAGCGGCTTTGCCGTCGCGCGCGCCGCGCATGCCGGCCGGCTTACGCTGAGTGATGATCGCGGCCGTGTCGTCGCAGAAGCCTCCAGCGAACGCAGCGACGCCGAATTGGTCGGCGACCTGCCGCTCCGCGAAACGCACACGCTCTACACGAGTTGGGGTGATTGGTTCGCGTGGCTCGACCTCGCCGCGCTCGCGGCATGGCTGCTGCTGGCCTTGCGGCCACGCGATTGAGCGAAAGTCGACTCTGATCCCGGCTTCCGAGCGAAACTGGACTCTGGCCCCCAGTTTCGGTTTCGGGGAGGCGACACACAGTGCTGCAACGTAACGAAAGGGCCTCAAAATGCCACCGTGCGACCCACGCCGACGTGTTCGTATCTGGCCCATCAGTTGTGGAGAGGCCACCTCCGACCGGCTTGCGGGTTGCAGTCGATCCAGATCACGTCCTGCCGATCGGGCGCCCATGCGCGCGCGGGCGTGCCGCCGCGCTTGCGGGCAGGTTTGCTCACCATCGCTCGGCCCCGACGCGCTCGTCGACGGGCATGGCTTCGCCGCTGTGGTTTTGCCGATCGAATCTGGCCAGGCGCTGCTCCAGCGTGAGGAACACATTCTCTACCGGCGTGACAACGACGCGACCCGCTTCAACAACGATGCTCACGCGCTGGTCCGCGCGCAGATGCGCTGCGGCGCGCGATCGCCGCCGGCAATCGCACACCCAGATTGTGGCCCCACTGATTGATGTCCAGTTCGACTGCCGCCATGACGCGCTCCGCCCGATATGTTTATACGGCGTCTAGGCTTTGTCGACTCCAAACGCAACCATGGAAATGCAGCGCAACGCACCGCACTCTTTGCACCCGGCTTCCCGGCACACCTGGCCGCCTCAGCCGCGCCGCGCCGCCTCGATCTTCGCGACATCGATCTTCTTCATCTTCATCATGGCATCGAACGCGCGCTTGGCTGCTGCGCGATCCGGATCGGTGAACGCGGCGGTCAGCGCGCGCGGCGTGATCTGCCACGACAGACCCCACTTGTCCTTGCACCAGCCGCAGGCGCTTTCCTGACCGCCGTTGCCGACGATCGCGTTCCACAGGCGGTCGGTTTCGGCCTGATCGTCGGTTGCGACCTGGAACGAGAACGCTTCGCTGTGTTTGAACGCGGGGCCGCCGTTCAAGCCGAGGCAGGGGATGCCCATGACCGTGAACTCGACGGTGAGGACATCGCCCTGCTTGCCGTCGGGATAGTCGCCCGGTGCGCGATGGATGGCCCCCACCGCGCTGTCCGGAAACGTTTCGGCGTAGAACTTCGCGGCATCCAGCGCAGTGCCGTCGTACCACAGGCAAATCGTGTTCTTGGCGATCATTTTTCTTTCTCTCATGGAAGAAGGATGGGATCGGCGATGCGGCGCAAGGTCTTGCGCCCGTTGCGCCCTGCTCTTGCTCAGCTGCCGAGGCCGCCGAAAGCGCCCGCCGGACCGAGCGTTGCATCGAGCTTCTCGCGCACGCGGCTGCGAATTTCCTCGGTCTGCGCCGTGGTGCTCTTCTGCAAATCGGCAAACTCGTACAGCGGCCGGATTTCGATCTCGCTCGGCCCCGGCATCGGATTGGGGCAGCGCTTGACCCAGGCAACCGCTTCGTCCATGTCCTTGACTTGCCACAGCCAGAAGCCGGCGACCAGTTCCTTGGTTTCGGCAAACGGCCCGTCGATGACGGTGCGGGTGGCGCCGTCGAAGGCGATGCGCTTGCCGTGTGCGGAGGGCTTGAGGCCGTCCGCGGCGAGCACGACGCCGGCGTTGACCAGCTCTTCGTTGAATCTGGCCATTGCCTCGAAATCTTCCGGTCGCGGAAGAATGCCCTTTTCGCTGTCTGTAGTCGCTTTCACCAACACCATCACGCGCATCGTCTGTCTCCTTGGTTGACCGACTTTATCGGCCTTGCACGGAAACGACGAGCGGCGTTCGCGGAAATCGACATTGCCCCGAATTTTTTTAGCGGCGCCCAACGCGGACGGAAATGCAGCCTTCAGGGTGCGTCTTCGCGGATCGCGCAAGCCGCGACATCGATGGCTCTCGCCGTCATCGGATGCACCTGCGCCTCACTCCGGGTTCTTGAACCGGATCAGCATCAGCGAGAGATCGAACATGCGGTGAGCCTGGCCGCCGTAGTCTATGCCGAGCGTGCCTACGAGCAGCCGTCCGTCGGGGCTGACGTCGGATGCCACGGCAATGGCCGGCTTGCCCAGATACTCCGGCGCGCCCGGATCATTGAAATAGGTCAACCGTTCGCTATGCGCGCCGCTGGCATCGGTGAGGTAATACTCGCGCGTGATCTTCTGCTTTTTCCAGTCCCGATCGGTATCGTATCGGTAGGCGGAATCCTGGTTCGACATGTAGATCACGTGCTGGCCACGCGTCACGTCGGCGTCTTCCTCCCAAAAGGTCGGCGTCCTGGTCAAGTTGCGGCGCTGCCCGCTGGCCGGGTCGAGCGCATAGGTATCCATGCCGAACACGTCCTGCCCGTCGAGGTTGCCGGAAACCAGCCACTGTCCCGAGTCGAACTGTCCCATGTACGTGACGTAGTTGCCCTGCGCCGGGGTGTAGCCGATACGGATGTCGCGCAGTTGCAGGCCGTCGTGGCCGTCGTCGACATCGGCCTGCATGACGCGCCAGTCGCCCCACTTCTTCTTGCGATCGTTCGCATAGCGCTCGGTCCACAGCAACCGGCGACCATCTTTGGAAAAATGCGGATTGACCACCGCCATGTAGTCGACCCTTCCCTGCAAGACGCTGCTCGGGTATTCGATATCGGTCAAACGCGTGAACGCCCCGGACTGCCGATCGTACGCCCACAGGTTGCAAAACAGGCCGACGCCGGGGTCTCCCGTGCTCGCAACCCGATCCAACGCGTGCGAGTTCTCCTCGGCGATGAACACCAGAAACCGACCGGATGGACTGAACACCGCGTTGCCGCTGTTGCGCCGGAACGGATCGCCGGGCCGGCCCGTTATCTGCTGCACAACGTGGCCATCCAGATCGCTGATGTACACGTGGTAGAACCCGGTACGGTCGTCTTTTCGATCGAAGGCAACGCGCGTGCCCGACGGGTCGAAACGCGGACGCGCTCCGGATTGCTGGAGCATGGTGATGCTCTCGACGAGCGGACTCTTTGCCGGGCACTGCCTGACCTCGCGGCAAAACCGCACGTCGCCCGGTTCCGCGCTGCCTGCAGTCACGCCGTTGCAAGCGGTGAGCCCGGCGAGGGCGGCCAGCAACGCTCGGACCACACCCGTTCTTGCGATGCGGGATGCGTTTCCGCCAACGGGAACGTCTTGAAGCCGGCGTGTGAACATGTTCGTCTGGACAAGGAATCGCGGTGATCGGCAACGGTGCACCATCGTTTACATCAGCAACGCCGCAGCGCCCGCATCGTTGACGCCCGGTGGCGAATCGCATGGGTTTCCTCTTGCAACGTGCCGGGTCCGCCCGCATACACTGGCGTCCTGTGCGGCGGCCAGCCGCTTTCGATTCCAACGATTCGACCCCGCAAGTCATGACCACGACCAACGATTTCCTGCACCGCTTCCAGCTCGAACGCGCCGGCGTGCGCGGCGCCATCGTGCGCCTTGACGAGGCCTGGCAACGGATCCGCGCCAACGGCGACTACGGCGGTCCACTCACCGAACTGCTCGGCCAGACCGTGGCCGCGAGTGCGCTGTTCACCAGTTCGATCAAGTTCGAAGGCCGACTTTCGATCCACCTGCGCGAAAGCGGCGCGCTGCGCCTGCTGTTCGCCGATTGCACGCACGATGGCCAGCTGCGCGGCATCGCGCGCTGGGACGGCAGTCAACCGCAATCGCGCGTTTCCCTCGAAGCCGATGCGCGCCTTGCGATCACGATCGAGAATGCGGTGACCGACACGCGCTACCAGGGCCTCGTGCCGGTCGAACATGGCGAACTCGCCGGCGCCTTCGAAGGGTATTTTCAGCGCTCGGAGCAGTTGCCGACGCGGCTCGCGCTCGCCGCGAGCGCAGAGCGCTGCGGCGGCTTGATGCTGCAACAGGTCGCCACGGCCGGCGGCAGCGTCGCGGTCGGCGATGCGGACGGCTGGAACCGCGCCGAGCATCTGCTCGCCACGCTGACCGAGGACGAACTGCTCGACCTGCCGCCGCAGGAGGTGCTGCTGCGCCTGTTCCACGAGGAAGACGTGCGCCTGCAACCCGCGCAGCCGCTCGCATTCGGCTGCACCTGCTCACGCGAGCGCGTCGGCACGATGCTGCACTCGCTCGGTCGCGCGGAGAACGAAGCCGTGCTCGCCGAGCAGGGCTCGGTGCAGGTCACCTGCGAGTTCTGCAATCGCCGCTATGTGTTCGATGAAACCGACGTCGCCGCGGTGTTCGCCGACGAACCGCCGGCGGCAGCGGCGCCGACGCGGCATTGAGTCTGCGCTTCCCTTCTCCCGCCGGGAGAAGGGAAGAAAAAAACTACGGCCGCCAGTTCGCGTTGTGCTCCCAGAATTCGACGCTGCGCCGGTACGCCTCGCGATCCAGCGCCACGCCCGAACCGCCCTCGCCCACGCCGAGCGCGTTGCGCATCATCGTGATCGGCGCCATCGGAATTTCCTCGGGCGTTGCGGTGTAGAGGCAGCCGACCACGCCCCAATCGACATCGATCGGCGAGCCTTCCTTCGCCAGTTGCTCGCGGCTGTAGAGAATCACGATCAGATACGCCGCGACCGGCGCCTCGACACCCTCGAACCAGCGCACGAGCACCGGCAATTCCTCCTTCGTGCGCGCCTCGTAGGCCGAGCGCAGCAGATGCCGATTGTCATCGGTGATCGGCACGGTCAGGCAGCGCGTCGAAGTCCAGTTGCGATGCACGTGCAGCTTGCAGAACGGCGCGTAGCCGTCGAGCACCTGGAACGGCGCCTGCTCGCTGAGGCGGCGCTCGAATTCCTCCGGAGTGCAGTCCTGGATCGTGTTGCGGCGGCGTTCCTTCGGGAACAGGCGCGCGCGGGCGAACGGCGTGAGAATGATCGACATCGGCGCAGCATCAGATCGGCGCGCCGGGCGGGATCACGGGCAGCGGCCGCAGCTTCACCGACTTCGGATCCGCGAGATATCTGCGGATCGTTTCCGCGGCGGACGCACGGCTTGTCGCAGTCGCGTCGCTACCGCCCTGCTTCGCCAGCCACGCCTGCCACAGCTGCAGCGAAGCGCGCACATCGGCGTCGACCTGCGCATGCAACTTGCCATCGTCGAGCGCGTGCAACAGCGCGTCGAGCACGACCCAGTTCGCCGCGGTTTGCACGGCCGTCGCCGCGGGCGCGACGCCGTCACGCGGCGTCTGCTGCCAGGTGCCGCGAAACACCGCATCGAGCAGATCGCCGACGCCGGGCTGTTGTGCATCGCGCGCGTGCTGCCAGGCAAGACGATTCATGCGTTCGGGCGCAAACAGGAACGAGGTTGTCTGCGCAGCCGCGGCTTCGACGGCAGCGAGCGGATCGAACATCGGCGCCGCCTTCGTCGCGAAGTACTCGCGGCTGCGCGCGTATTCGTTGCCGGGAGGGGTGACGAGGTCAAGCACGTTCGCCGGTAGCGCGAGAGTGTCCGCGCCAAGCGTCGCGACGAGGCGCGCGAGTGCGTCGCGTTGCGTCTGCGCCGGCACCGGCGTGGACCCGGCCTGGCGGTCGGCCGCCAACGAATAGGTGTAGCTCGCGCCGCCGAGCAGGCGCGCGACCGCTTCGGTCTGGTAGCGATGCAGCAGATATACCGGCACGAGGCGCGCTTCGAGTTCGCCGGCCTGACGATCGGGCGGCAGTACGCCGATCGAGAAGTTTGCAAGTGCGCGACGGCGCGCGGTCAGCAGCGCATCGAAGGTCTTCAGCGTGTCGGGCCCGGAATCCCAGAGCAGGCCGTCGGGCTCCGCGTCGCCGGGGTTGCGCGCATCCTGATCGCTGATGTAATGAAAGCCGGCCTTGGCGATGTCGGCACGCAACTTCGCCAACGACGAGTCGTCGCTGCCGGGCGCAAATTGCGCGTAGGCATGCGCGACGATGAAGTCGTCCCACGGGCCGACACCGACGCCGTAGGCGTGGTCGAGCGATATCTTCCCGTCGGCACTGAGCGTGAGCAGCGGATGCGGATAATCCATGACCGAGCCGTTGCCGAGCCGGCTCGCGGCGAAGTTGTGGGCGAAGCCGAGCGCGTGCCCCACCTCGTGCGCGGCGAGCTGGCGCAGGCGCGCAAGCGCCATCTGCTCGGCCTCGTTCTTCAATTCCGTCGCGTTCGCCTTGTCGTACGGCGCGAGCAGGCTTTCGGCGATGAGGATGTCCTGGCGTACGCGCTGCGAGCCGAGGGTGACGTTGCCGCGGATGATTTCGCCCGTGCGCGGATCGACGATCGGCTGGCCGTACGACCAGCCGCGCGTGTAGCGATGCGCCCAGGTGATCAGGCTGTAGCGCACGTCCATCGGATCGACGCCTTCGGGCAGCAGCTCGACGCGATAGGCGTCCTTGAACCCCGCCTTCTCGAACGCCGTCTTCCACCAGTTCGCGCCTTCGAGCAGCGCGGAGCGCACGGGTTCGGGCGTGCCGCGATCGAGGTAGAACACGATCGGCTTCTTCACGTGCCCGGCGGCGTCGATCTTGTCGAGGCGGAAGCGCGGCTGCACGCGATAGTCGATGCTCGAAGCGAGCGGCTGGGCGAAGTCGTACCAGCCGACGCTCAATCCGCCCGAGGCCGGATGATAGGCACGTGGCGCATAGCCCGGGGCAGGCAAACGCACGAAGCTCAGATGCTGGCGCACGGTGACGCTCTGCGGATCCATCGCCACGTCCTTGACGAACGCGCCCTCGCCGGGCCCGCGAAAAGTGACCATCGCCTCGAGTTCGGTGTTGTCGGGGAAACTCTTCGCCTCGGCGAGCGACACCGCGCTGCGCTTGTCGTCAACCTCGTACTTGCCTTGCTTGGTCTCGCTCAGGCGCTGGGCGATGCCGTGGCGATCGGAAGTCAGCAACGAACTCACATCGACAAGCACTGCGCCACCGCTGCCCTTGCGCTCGCCGACGACGTCGCCCGCCCACAGCACCGATTCGGCGAAGGCCTGGCGCACGCTGAGCGCCTCATCGGCGTTGTTCGACAGTGCGCGGAACTTAGTGTTGTCCTCGACCAGCAGCACGCGCGCACCGACGCGGCGGAATTCGACCAGGTGCGAATCGCTGCTCTGGCCGCGATCGAGGCCGACGTCGTTCGAACCCAGCCCCCACGGCAGCGAGCTCATCATCAGGAACGGCTGCGCGAAAGCGTGCACGCCGAGCAGGACGCGGCCCTTCGCATCGTCACAATAGACGTCGAAGAAACCGGCGATGTGTTGCATGCCCTGCGTCGCGCCGCTGACATCGGCAACAGCTTTCCTGTCCACCGTAGGCGAGGGCTCCGCCGCCGCGGATGCGAAAACCAGTACTCCCAACAGCATGCCTGCGAATCGTGCGTTGCGCATTGCGACCTCCCACCTGCGATGGCGAATCCGCCGATTGTGCCGGGACCGCGCCGCATTGCCCATGGGCCGGAATGCACGGGTCGCGCCCGGATCGGGCAAGCCCTGCTCGCAGGTCAATATCGCTTCATCGCGACAAAGAGATATATACTCGCGACTTCAGCAAACTTCCCTGTGCCACGATGACGCCGATCAGCTTCGAATTCTTCCCGCCGAAAACCGACGAACAGCGCGCAACGCTCGAAGCAGCGCTGCCGAAACTCAAGTCGCTCAAGCCCGACTACGTGAGTTGCACGTTCGGCGCGGGTGGCTCGACGCTGAGCTACACGCCGGAAACGATCCGCCATCTGCGCGAGGAGCACGGCCTCGACGCCGCACCGCACCTGTCCTGCGTCGGCGGCACGCGCGCGGAAATCGGCAAACTGGTCGAAGCCTACAAGGCGATGGGCTGCAAGCGCATCGTCGCGCTGCGCGGCGACCTGCCCTCTGGCATGGCCAGCTACGGCGAGTTCCATTACGCGAGCGACCTGGTCGAGTACATCCGCCGCGAGCACGACGGCTTCTTCCACATCGAAGTGGCGGCCTACCCCGAGATGCACCCGCAGGCGGGCGACGCCCATGCCGACCTCGCCAACTTCAAGCGCAAGGTCGAGGCCGGCGCCAACGGCGCGATCACGCAGTATTTCTACAACCCGGATGCGTATTTCCGCTTCGTCGACGACGCACGCCGCGCCGGCATCACGGTGCCGATCACGCCGGGCATCATGCCGATCACGCAATACTCGCAGCTCAAGCGATTTTCCGACATGTGCGGCGCCGAGATTCCGCGCTGGATCGCCAAGCGCCTCGAGGCGTTTCGCGACGATGCCGATGCGATCCGCGACTTCGGCGCCGACGTGGTCGCGCAGCTCTGCGAGAAACTCGTCGCCGGCGGCATCCCGGGAATCCACTTTTATACTCTGAACCGCGCCAGGGCGACGCTCGCGATATGCCAGCGACTCGGTTTGGGCGGCTGAAACCTCAGCAGCCCGCGTGCGCCCGCAACCGCGCGAACCAGTCCTTCACCCACGCATTGACGCGCGCATCGATCACCAGATGCACGCGATCGCTGTCGCCGCGATTGACGATGCGGTGCGGAAGGTCGAAATTGAGATACCAGCATTCGCCTTCCGCCAGAGGCACCCTCTCGCCGCCGAGCGCGAACTCGACCCGCGCATGCGTGTATACCGGCACATGCAGGCGCACGACGCCATCTTCGAAGCGCAGGCCGGGATCGCGGTGCTCGCGAATCCCGGCGCCGGCCGCGAGTTTCAGGAAACGCACCGACTCGATCGCACATCCGAGTTGCGCGAGAAAGCGGGGAATGTAGCGGCAACGACGCATCGCCTCCGTATCCGAGAACTCCCCGCACGAAGGGTCGGCGTACAGCGGCGAGCGCCCATGCGCCTGTGCGCGCAAGGCAATGCCACTCCATTCACCGTCGTAGTACTGCGCGTTGAAATGCGCATGCCAGCCTTGCGCGGCGACCGCGGCGAGATCGGCACGCAGCGCCGCAAGATCGCAATCGAGCGGCAAGCGCAGCCGGCGCAACACCGTGCGGATCTCCTCGAGCGCGCGATACGGTGCCTGCATCCAGCGGCCGACGCTCTCGTACATGCCACGATCGGCCGTGGCACGTTTCGCCTGCGTGTCCGCCACAAAAGGCTCGAAGGGCCGCTTCGCATGCCTCGCGCCGGCTTGCGCGAGATGCTTGGCAGCAGGCGCGCAGCCGAGGTCGAACTGCGCCGCCACGCGGCTGACGACCGCTTGCGGCAGCTCTTCGTAATGCAACAGATTTTCGCGTCGGGCATGCGGAACGATGGCGGCGCAGATCGCACCGAGCACGCAAGCCGCATGCGCTTCCCGCGCCAGAAGCGCGCCTTGCGCGTCCTCGGGCAGCCAGGCATCGGCGAGCATGCCCGGCACGGTGTGCCTGCCGGGCTCGCGCCGGTGCGAGGCCAGTACTTCCAGCGGATCGCGGTAGACGAACAGCCACGGCGTGCCAAGGCGAGGGGCGATGTCGGCGAAGGCCAGCGCATGCCAGGCATCGAGCTTGAGTATCACGCCGCGATCACTTCCCGCCGGCTGTGCCAGCGCTGCGACCACGCCGCGCAACAGCAAGCCTCGTGGATCATGGCCGGAACGTCCCAAACCCATTGCCGTATCGAGCACGTCCGGCTCGCTGACGACACGCACCCCGGGCCAGGCCTTGAGCATCTGCGCGACCAGGGTCGAACCGCAACGCGACATGTGGAAGATCAGGCCCTTCAGCGGCAACGCTTCGGCCTCCAGTTCGGCGACGAACCTATCGTCGAGCGGCGTCGATACCTTGAACAGGCGGTTGAACGGGCGCATGCGCAAATCCAGCATCTGCTCGCCGTGGAACGGCGCATCGGCACGCGGCATGCCGCAAGCCCAGACGAGTTCGGCGCCCTGCGCGCCCCATTCGAGCGCGACCGGATGCCAACGTCGCCGTGCCGCAGCCGGCCAGTGCGGCAAGCGCACGGCGATCTGCGGCAACGGGAACGGCAAATCCAAATCCGCATCGGATCGATCCGAGGATGCGGCGGTTCGCAGCGTCGCGACGAGCGCAGCGCGGAACGATTCCTCGCGATTCATTCCGGCCAGCGCCGCCGCCCATTCCGGATCGCTCGCGATCCGCTCGGCGAACATCGCGACGGCGGAGGCCGCCAGTCCCGTCGCGGGCGTGTTGGCGTCAAGGATGTTTGGTGACATCATGCGACGATTCGCTCTTTCCAAAATGCAACGATGCTGGAACGACTTTCTTCCGCCGACTTCGCCGACCTGCCAGACGGAAAACTGATCACGCTGGTCGATGGAGAAAGCATCGCGCTCGATGTCGCCGAGATTCGGGAATTCACCCCGTCGCGTACGCGCGCGGCGACGCCATTCGCCCTCATCTTGCGCGAACGCGATGCCCACCGCACCCTGCCACAAGGCATCTACGAATACCGCCACCCCGTACACGGCCCGCTGCATCTGTTCACCGTGCCGATCGGTCCGGACGCGGACGGCATGCGCTACGAAATCATCCTGAACTGACCGCAACCCGCGGCTCGCGGCGCAGAAATTCGTAGACGCCGCGGTTCTCGACGAGACGAAAACCGAAGCGCGCGTACAACCGGCGCGCGGGATTGTTCGGCTCGACGTGCAGCACGATCGCGCGCGCGTCGCGATCCGCCTCATCAATCAGCTCACCCAACAGCGCCGTGCCGATGCCGCGCCCGCGTCGCGTCGGCAACAAGGCGATGTCGATCAGGTTGATCGCCGCCTCCTCGCGCGCGATGTAAATGCGGCCGATGGCTTCGTCCGCGTGCAACACGAGCAGGTAGTCCGCGGCCGGATAAGTTTGCCGGTAGTAACGATGTTGCAGGGAAAACTGCTGGGCCAGAAACGCCTGCTTCTGTTCTTCGGACCACGGCACCGGCGCCAGTTCCTCGCTGCGCGTGCTCGCATAGAGCGTGCCGAGAAACTCGAGATCGTTCTCGCCCGCCGGACGAAAACCTATCGAGGGCATGCGCCCGGCCTTCGCACCGAGGAAGGCACGCGCGGAATCGACGGAGCGGTTCACCACGATCAAGCCGCCAGCAGCTCCACGGTCAGCACGACGTAGGAAAAACCCGCCGCTGCCTGCGTGCTTCGGCACGCAAGGGCGTATTCTCGGCAGTCGCCCCCGGGCTCGCGCAGGCGATAGCTCGCGATCGACATTGCGCCCCTGCCTGCAGTATCGATCGCCAGCACATACCTGCCCGATTCGGCGGGGATGGTGACGGGCACTTTTTTTGCGCCAGAACGCACGGACATTCGCAATCCGTCCGACTGCGCATGGCAGGTCACCGCGGCATGATGCGACTGCGCCATCACGCCATCGGGTTCACGCCAGGCGTGCCAGAAACGGTGCGTGTTGCGATCGCCGTAGTGTGCCTCCAATGCGAACGGCAGACTCGATGCCGCACCGCACACCCGGATGCGGCACGTGCCCGACATCCCCTCCGCGGCACGCACTACGGCGAGACGCCCGTCTTCATCTGCGCGCAGAACGCGAACGGCCGGCACGGCGGCTTCCCTCGATACGGCAGAACGCACGATCTGCGGCAACAAACCGAATCCGGCCACGGCGGCCACCCATCGGAAAATGGAGCGTCGCCGCTCGTCGCAAGGTTGCGGTCCAAGCGCCTCGCCTGCCTTTGAAAGCTTCATGAATACGGGACTCCAATCAGTTGCGTGCCGGGAAGATGCCCTGCAGCGCAATCACGAAACTCAAGGCCAGGCCCGGCATCATGTTGTTGTGCGGCTGCGAGCCTCCGTACGTCGGCACCGCACCCGGGTTCATCGGCGTCGGATTGTTCGCCGGCGCATACAGCGCGCCGCCCTGGCTCGCGGCCAGCGACGAGCCGTTTTTCGGCGTGTTGTAATAGCTTCCGCTGCGATTGCTGTAGGCGCGCATCGAGTGCTGGTGGCTGGGCACTTCATTCGATGTCAGCGTGTGCGTGGCAGCGCCCTGCGTCTCGCCCACAACCCATGGCGACAGCCCCGGCCCCTGTCCCGAACCGACCGGCACGGCGCCCTGCAGATTCGGCAGCGCAAAGTTCGACGTGCCATTGCCGCCGTAGTTGGTGCCGATCAACGAGAACAGCGCCGTATTCTGCGAAATCGGCATGATCTGGCCGTTGCACAGGGCATAACCACGCGGTGCGAAATTGCCCGCGAATATCTTGATTTCGGCGACGAAGGGTTCGGACATGGCCAGCCTCAATTCTGCGATGGAAAAATGCCGAACAAGGAGATGATGAAACTGACGCACAGCGACGGTTGCCAGTTATTGTGCGGTTGACTACTGCCGGCCGCCGGCGGCAGGGCTGCCGCATTCAAGCCGACATTCGGCGACGAGTCGGTATAGGCCTTGATCGTCGTACTGCCGGCGAGCACGTCGTTGCCTGGTCCGGCCACGCTCCCCGCATCGCCGCTCGCCAGCATCGCATGTGTATGCGCGGGATATTGATTCGTGGTCAAGGTAACGCTCTCGACACCTGCCATCTGGCCGATCACGTAATTGCCGAGCCCCAAGCCTTGCCCCTGGTGGATCGGCACGCGCGAACGCAGATCGGGCAACGCGAACGTGCTGACGCCATCGCCGCCATATGTGGTTCCGATCAGCGTGAAAAGTGCTTCATACGCAGCAATCGACTGCAACGAGCCGTTGCAATACGCCCAGCCCACGGGAGCGAAGTTGCCGGCAAACAGGCGAATTTCGCCAATGAAGGGATCGGCCATGTCTCAGCTCCGCTCAGTTGCGCGATGGGAAAACGCCGAGCAGCGCGATGCACGCGCTGACGACCGTGAACGGCTGGCGGTTTTCGTGCGGCTGACTGCCGCCTGCCGTCGAAACGGTGGCGGAGTTCAACGTCACCGCATTCGTCAGAGCGGGCGCATAGGGACTCTGCGTGCTCGACGCGAGCACATTGTTGACCGGCCCGCTGCTCGAAGCCGTATCGCTGGATCCCGCCGGAACATGCGTGTGCGTCGGTACTTCGTTCGCGATCAAGGTGTGTGCTTCCTCACCCATTCTCTGTCCGAGAGCGACCGGACCGAAAGTGCCCGTGCCCCAATGCATGGGCACGCGCCCGCGCAAATCGGGTAACCCGAAGGTTTGTACGCCATTGCCGCCAAAGGTCGTGCCCAGTATCGCAAACAAGGCCTGATTCTGCGCGATCGGCAAAAGTTGCCCGTTGCACTGCGCCCAGCCTTTCGGCGCGAACGCGAAACCGAACATGCGGATTTCACCGATGAAAGGCGTGCTCATGACTCTCTCCTGCTCATCTCACGGCGCTGTCGCGCAGACCGCCGCACCGAAGCCATTCACATTACCTTGGCTGGTATGGTCGGCGATGCTCGGACCGGCTGGCCCGGAGAGCGTATTGCTGCCATTCAAATACGCCTGTACCGCGCTATCGTTGGTGGCCGGGTTGGCGTATCCCTGGATGCGGAACACGCTGGAAGTTGTATTCTGTAGCACGCTCAGGCCCACCGCATCGTATTGGGAATTGCCGGCAGCCGTTCCCGCCGCCGCCGAGGTGTTGCCGCTAGCGTTCAGACAAACGGTCGAACTGGAACCGACCGAGATACCGTCGAGACCGCTGATCTGCACCATCGACACCGTGTTGCTGAGTACCGAGGCGTTGAGTGTGCCGGTAGTCGAAGTGGCACGGATGCCAACGCCGTTTCTGATCTGGTAGACCTTGTTGTTGCTCACATCGACCGTGGCGGTGCCCGTGCCGGCGACATCGACGCCGATGCCATCGCCGCCGAGCGCACCCGAATTCGCCGTTGCGGCATTGCCGATCGTGTTGTTCTTGATGTGTCCGGTCCAGGTGCCGCTGCTGTTGACCTGCACCTGGATCGCATCGCCGTTCGTGCCCGATACCGTGTTGTCGTGCAGATTGAACGTGCCTGACGCCAGCGACGTGGTTTGCAGGAAGACACCCACGACCGCGTAGTTGGCGATGGTGCTGTTGGCGACAGTCAGCGGTGTATCGGTCGCGTAAACGCCAGAGCCTGTGGTGCTGCTCAGATTCATCCAGTTCAACGCCACCGTACCGGCATTGCTCAACTGCACCGCGCCACAGCCCGCGATGCCAGTGCTGCACGAGCCTGAAATTACACCGCCGCTGCCCGCGGTCGCACCATCGCCGGTGACCGTGAAACCGGTGCCGCCGACATTGGTCAGGCTGATGCCCGCGGCATTCGCGGCTCCGATACTGTTCGCGGTGATACGAACGAACGTGAAACTGCCGCTGGCACCGTTCAACTTGACCGCAGTCGCACCGTTCGAGGTCGCCCCGACGTTGTTCTGGATCGTTATCCCCGAGGGCGCGCCGGTGTTGCTCAACGCGATCGTGCCGGGCGTGGACGAGGTATCTATGTCCAGCGAGCTGATCGTGCTGTTGCTGCCGACCAGAGTAACCGCGCCCTTGAGCACCGGCTTGCTCGTCGCTCCGGTGTTGCCGATGGTGATGCCGGAAATAGCCGGCAGCGCCGTGCCCTGGCCCCACAGGATGACGCCGGCGGCGAGCGAGATGGCGCCGTTGGTGCTCGTCGGCGCCCCCGCGCTCTGAACAAAGATCGTGTCGCCGCTCGCAGCAGAAACCCCGAGCAGGGTGTTGAACGGTGACGACGACACGCCGTTGCCGTTCGTGCCCGCGGTGCCGTTGACGTACCAGACTCGCCCACTCACCGTGATCGTCACCGTCGCCGGCGCGCTGGTCTGCGTGGTCGAATCGGTGACCGTGTACTTGAATGTGTCGGTGCCGGTGAAACCGGCTGGTGGCGTGTAGACGAACGCGCCCGTATTCGTGTCGAGATTGGTGATGGTGCCAGACGGCAGTTGCGTGATCGTGATGTTGAATCCGCCGGAACCTGTATCGTTGGCCAGCAACAGGGTCGACGAAGACACATACGGTGTCGCCGGAGTTGCGACGCCAACCACGAGGGCGGTATTACCTACCGTCGTATACGTATCGTTGGTGGCCACCGGCGGATTGGCGTATGTGTATTGATCCGCCGCACTCGTCGCGCTGGTGCCACCAGCGGTCGTCACCGTTACGTCAACCGTGCCCGCACCCGCCGGTGCAGTCGCCGTGATCTGCGTCGAGCTGTTCACGGTGAACGACGTGGCATTGGTTGCGCCGAACTTCGCCGCTGTCGCACCCGTGAAGTTCGTGCCGGTAATTGTCACCGTCGTGCCACCCGCCACCGGGCCCGTGGCCGGACTGATGCTCGTCACGCTCGGCGCGGCGAGGTAGGTGTATTGATCCGCAGCGCTCGTCGCACTAGTGCCACCAGCGGTCGTCACCGTCACGTCAACCGTGCCCGCACCCGCCGGCGCGGTCGCCGTGATCTGTGTGGAACCAATGACGGTGAATGGCAGCGCGCTCACCGTTCCGAATTTCACCGCTGTCGTACCGGTGAAGTTCGTGCCGGTGATCGTCACCGTCGTGCCGCCCGCGGTCGGGCCGGAAGTCGGCGCGATCGACGTTACCGTCGGCGCGGCGACGTAGGTGTATTGATCCGCTGCGCTCGTCGCGCTGG
>NZ_DBNHDN010000038.1:0-118759 GCF_057139185.1 Rudaea sp.
CTCCTCGATCGGACACCGACCGCCGGCGGAAGCAGAAGCGATATATCATCAGCAACAGCAACAACGTGTGATGCCGATGGCGGCTTGACTCACACCAACCAGCCTCCGACGTTCCCGGGGCGGTTCAAGTTCGACTTCATGTTGCGAAGTTTGGGTAGTCGTTGCTGGGGGGCGGGAAAACGCTATTGCGCATGTGTGGTTTTCCATGAAATTGCATTCATCTGCTCCAACCTAAGGTTATGGATCTCGTGTCGCCAGGCGAGTGAATTCTCCGACGCCGCATGCTTTGCGCGGGCATCATGATCTCAGTCAGCGATGGAGCTAAGTGGTGAGATAAAAAAGAGATTTTTTACAGACGCGAAGAGTGAGGCAGTGCGTGTGCACGAGCAGTTCTTTTGTTTCAACCAAGCAACTTGTCCGTGCAAAAGGGGGTTGCGTCGGCTCTTTGACGCTATCGTAGACTGCATGTTACAAAAAATCACTTGTGCAGTGGCAATTCGGTTCGGGGCCAAGGGACGGTGGGCAGTTGCCGACTCGCGCATGACGCGAAAAGTGCGCGGGAGGCAAGCCACCCACTTCGGAATCGTTGATGGCAACCCGTCAACATCATTGCTGGCGATTTGGGGAAAACATGCGAGTCCTGCAACACGCCCTGTCGGATTCTGTTTACGTGTCGATCGTCGCGCACCGACGGGCGTGGTGGAAAATCGGCACCATCGTGCGGCCCGCACTGGCTGTCATGTTGTGTATGGTATCGGCTCTGGCGCGAGCTGGCGACGTGCCGAAGGTTTCGTCAGCGACGACGATGAAACAGGCAGGCATGATAAACATCCGCAGCCGGGTGCCGGACGTATCGCAGTCAATTGCTTATGCAAGCAGCGACAATTTCGTCGGTGTAGCGATCGATGGATATGATGCGCCGTACTGCTGGTTGAAGCGCGATGTCGCGGTGGCGCTAGCTCGCGTAGAAACGGTATTGCGCAAGCATCACATGCGCCTGCGTCTGTTTGACTGCTATCGACCCGCACGCGCCGTTGCCCAGTTCGTGCGCTGGGCCAATGATTCCGGCGACCAGCACACCAAGGCTGCGCATTATCCGAACCTGGACAAGTCGCAGTTGCTCGGCGAATACGTCGCGCCAGTGTCCGTCCATAGCCGCGGCAGTGCCGTCGATCTCACCTTGCTGAAATGTGACGAGCTTGCCGCCGGTTGCGAACCGCTGGATATGGGTACTGGTTTCGATTTTTTTGGGACGCGCGCAAATACCGATTCGTCGGAGGTCAGCGCTGAACAGCGCGCCAACCGTCACTTGCTACGCGCTGCGATGGCCGCACAGGGCTTCGTCAACTACCCGATGGAATGGTGGCATTTCTCTCTGCGCTCCGGGTCGTCACTCAAAGCATCGTATGACATTCCGGTGGCGGCCCATGGCGAATCGATGCGGCGGTATGAAGTCGATCGCCTAATGCGCGTCTATGAAGGGAATGTTCCCGGTGCATCTTTGCTGGTCGTGCGCAGTGGCAAAGTCCTGATAAAAAGCGGCTACGGACGATCCGATCTTGAGCGCGAAACCGATGCCGGTCCGGCAACCAACTATCGGCTCGCATCGGTGACCAAGCAATTCACAGCCGCCGCGATCTTGCTGCTGGCACAGGATGCGATACTTTCCATAGAGGATCCGGTACGCAGGTGGCTGCCCGAGTTACCGAAGTCGGCGGACAGCATCACGCTGCACCATCTACTCGACCATACCTCGGGCCTGCTTGACTACGAAGACTTGATGGCCAAGCCCTACAAGGGTCAGATCAGTGACGCCGGAGTGCTCGCGCTTCTGGCCGGGCAGGACCGGTTGTATTTCCCACCCGGCAGCACCTACCGCTACAGTAATTCCGGTTATGCAATGCTGGCTTTGGTGATCGAACGCGCTTCCGGATTGAGCTATGCCGAATTCCTGCACAGTCACATCTTCGCACGACTAGGCATGCACGACACGTTAGCTTGGGTGGCCGGCGGTCCGGATGTGCCACATCGTGCGTGGGGCTACAGCAAAAAGGGTGCAGGCTGGGAACGCACCGATCAGAACGAATACAGCGCGGTGCTTGGCGACGGTGGCATTTACTCCAACATCGATGATCTCGCCCGCTGGGACGCCGCGCTGTGCGGCGACCGGCTGTTCAGCGAAAAGACGCGGATGCTGGCTTTCGGCAAGCAGGTGCAGGTCTCCAGCGAGCCGGAGGCAACCTACTATGGCTTCGGCTGGCGCGTCACCGATGATCGGCAGTGGCATTCCGGCGAGAGCATCGGCTTTCGCAATACGTTCGTGCGTTGGCCCAAGCAGCATCTGTCGGTGATCTTGCTGAGCAACCGCAATGACCCGACGCCTTACAGCACCGCCATAGAGATCGGCAAATTATTCCTGGCCGACGGGGCGGCCGAATCCCGCTGAACCGCGCATGCACAGTTCCGGAGACTGAAGTGTGACCTCGGTTCATCCATCCATAATCCATTGCACTCGAGGGGTCGATATGCAAATCCAAGCGAATTTCCGACGAAACTTTCTCTGTGCCGCCGTTCTGGCTGCGTTGGCGTGTCCGGCCATCGCCCAAGAAACCGGGCAATCCCCGCTTACGACCTTGGGCGAAGTCAGCGTCACGGGGTCGCGCATCAAGCGCGCTGATGTGGAGGCGGCTTTGCCGATCACCATTGTGAAGAAGGCCGAAATCGAGGCGCAGGGTATCACCTCGGCCGAACAGCTGATGCAGTTCCTCAATATCGCCGGCAACGGTTCCGATGGACTCACGTCGGCTGCGGTCGACATGGACCTCGGCGAGCTGCGCGGCACATCGGGCGTGTCCGGCGCCAACCTTCGCGGTCAGGGTTCTGACGCCACGCTTGTGTTGCTCAATGGCCGCCGCGTCGCCACGCAGGGTCTGCGTGGTCAAGCGGTGGATCTGAATTCCATCCCATTTGCCGCGATTGATCGCGTCGAAATACTGCGCGACGGCGCGTCGGCGGTATACGGCACCGACGCCGTCGGGGGCGTAATCAATTTCATCACTCGCTCCGACTATCGGGGCGTCACGGTCAACGCCGATGCCGACGTGACCCAAGAGGGCGGCGGCAACATCTATAACTTCAGCGTCCTTGGTGGCATCGGTAACCTCGATACCGACCGTTGGAATGCGTGGGGCACGGTCAACTACCGGCGTAGCGAGTTCCTGCGCAGCTACCAGCGCGACTTCGCCAACAGCTTCCAGCCGGACCGCGGCGTATCGCCGGACACGCGCGGCACGCCTTTTGCTACTGTAACTAACGCTGCTGGCGGCATCATCAGTGCTCCTCTGCCCGATCCCGCGGGAGGCGGAGGTCAACGTTACATCAATATTCTCAATCTGCCTGGTGGCGGTGGTTGTGCAAATGGCGGACCAAACATGGGTCCGTACGACTACCGATTGTGGGACGGCAGTAGTTCGAAGTACGCCTGCGCCTGGGACTACCCAGCCGCACAGGCTCTGCAGCAGCCGCTGGAGAGCATGCAAGCGTTGGGCCGCGCAACTTTCAAGTTTGGCGAAAATTCTCAGTTCTATGCCGAAGCGATGGGCTCGCGTGTGGTGTCGCGACGTGAATACGAACCGCTTCAGCTTAGCTCCAGCGCATCGGCGACCGCCGTGCTCGACCCGAGCACCTGGTATCCGCTGAATGCGGATACGCAGGCAACCTACGACAAAATATTCAATGCGCTGGCGGGCTATTTCGGCACCGACAATCTGGTCTATGGCAACAAGATTCCTTATCGCTGGCGCTGCATGGTCTGCGGTCCGAAACAAATCGAGACGACCACCAAATCCTATCGCGTACTGGCGGGATTGAAGGGCAATATCGCCGCGTGGGACTACGACATAGGTCTGTCTCGAGCATCCAGTGAGGCAGATTCGACGCTTGCCGGAGGCTATTATTTTTCGAGTGGGCTCAAACAAATTCTTGGTGGTGGGCTGCTCAATCCGTTCCTGATGCCGGGTCAGCAGCAGAACCCAACTGCCATCACCGCCCTGAAGGATGCATCGGCCACCGGCGTACATTTGTATGGTGGCGAATCCACGGTTACTTCGTTGGACGCCAGTTTCAGCGGTGGTCTCGGCTTCGACCTGAAGGGCGGCGAAGTGCAAATGGCGACCGGCGGAGAGGTGCGTCGCGAGGAGTTCAAGTTCGGCGGAACCCAGGTGCTGAATGGGCTACCGCTCAACTACAACACCATCTATCAGGCGCCATTCGACGATACATTCGATCTGCCCAAGGTCCATCGTGACGTGAAGGCGGTTTACGCTGAGATCAATCTTCCCATCTTGAAGACTTTGGAAGCAAACATCGCTGCACGCTACGATGATTACGACACTTTCGGTGGCACCACCAATCCAAAGTACTCATTCAAGTGGCAACCGATCGAGGACCTGGCATTTCGCGGCGCCTACAGCACCAACTTCAAGGTGCCGGAGTTCAGCATGTTGTTTGCCGGCGTGAACAAGGTGGACTATTTCGGCCTTGATCTGGCCGACCCGGCCACATGTCCCAGCGGCATCGCCAACTCATCGGTGTCGGGCTGCGCGATGATCCAGCCGACCATCATTACCGGGGGTAAGGCCGATCTGCAGCCGGAGAAGGCAAAGCAGAAGAGCTTGGGCATGATCTATGCGCCCAGCGGCAGCTTCAACTTTACCCTTGACTGGTGGCAGATCGAGCGCACCAACACCATTCGCGTGCCCGATCAGCAAACCCTGATCACCGACTACAACCTGTTTTCTGCCAACTGGATCCGCGATTCCAGCGGCAAAGTGATCGCGATTGATCGCCGTTACATCAACTCTGGCGGCACACTGATGAGCGGCATCGAGATTGACGCCAATCTGATGGGCGATTTGGCTGGCGGCCGCTGGCATATCAATCTCAACGGCAGCTACATAGACACTTTCAAGGAGAAGCCGCTGGCCAACGAGCCGTACGGTCCCAATAAAGTGGGCCAATACGTCCGCTTCTACAATCTGCCCCTGAAGTGGAAGCACACCCTGAATTTCACCTGGGGCAAGGGCGACTGGGCGCACACTCTGACCCAGATCTATCGCGCCGGCTATAAGGACGAGCTGCCGGTCAGTGTCGACAACGGTACCTACATTCCAAAGAATTGGAACCCGGATGTGGACGACTACGTTACCTACAACTACAGCGTGACGTGGACGGGATTGAAGAACGCGAAGTTGACCTTCGTTGTGCGCAACATTCTGAATACCGATCCACCATTCACTGCGCATCAGGTCGATTTCGCGGCTGGCGCCGCTTGGGAGCCACGCGTCGCCGACCCGCGTGGCCGATCGTTCAATCTGCTAGGCGAGTACAAGTTCGATTGATGGCTAGAATCGATCGGAGTTGCAGAACCAGCTACCACCCGCTGGTTGGCGGCCACGTTTTCCAGAGAGTAGTCATGTCCAACAGTCAACCCGGATCCAACAGTCGGCGCCAGTTTATTGCCGCCATTATGGGCACGGCGCTGGCCGTGTCCATCGACGCGAAGTCTGCGCCTCCGCTCGTCCGGCGGAAGACGTGGTTCGGGCAAATGCCGAATTCGTGGATCGAAGTCGATACCGGCATTTTTGAGAGCAACCTGCGACTCGTTCAGTCAGCGTTGACCAAAGGCACCCGCCTGTGTGCCATCATGAAAGCAGACGCCTACGGGATCGGCATCGACAAGCTGATACCCAGCATCACCAAAGCGCGCATATCGCATGTCGGCATCGCCAGCACTGAAGAAGCACGTATGGTGCGGGCCTGCGGTTTTAAGGGACGTATGCTGCGCGTGCGCGCCGCCACTGTCGATGAGATCGAAGCCGCATTTCCGTACAAGGTCGAGGAATTGGTGGGCAATCTGCAAGTGGCGCGAGTCATGGGCGAACTGGCTCGCAAGCACGGCAGCGCTATGCATGTGCATCTCGCTTTGAACGCGGGGGGGATGAGCCGAAACGGCCTGGACATGGCCACGGAAAAGGGGCGGCGAGATGCGCGCGAAATCGCGGGAATCCCGAGCCTGCGCATCGTCGGCCTCATGACCCATTTTCCAACGGAGGAACGCGCGGATGTCCTGAAAGTCCTCGCCGCCTTTACCGAGCAGACGACTTGGCTGTTCGCCAACAGCGGATTGCGGCGGGAAAATGTCATTTTGCATACTGCGAACTCGTTCGCAACGCTTCACGTTCCGGAAGCACATCTCGACATGACGCGGACGGGTGGTGCGTTGTACGGCTACGGCGGTACGCAAAAGCCGCCGTTTGCCCATGTGGCGTCCTTCAAGACGCGGGTGGCCTCGGTAAATGCCTATCCTGCGGGCAATACGGTGAGCTACGACCGAACCTTCACCCTGAAACGGGATTCGCTGCTGGCCAATCTACCGGTCGGCTACTCCGATGGCTACCGACGCGCTTACTCGAACAAAGGGGCCGTTTTGATCCACGGGCAGCGCGCACCCGTCGTCGGCAACGTCACCATGAACACTACGATGGTGGATGTAACTGACATCCCGGGCGTCACGGCGGGCGATGAAGTCGTGCTGTTCGGACGGCAGGGCTGCGCACAGATTACCCAAGCGGAAATCGAAGAACTCACCGGCGTGATATTGGCCGACCAGTACACGATCTGGGGCAACGCTAATCCGAAAATCCTACGCCCGCGCAAGAGTGTTGACTCGACCGCGTGCCCTGCCCGCGTCGTGTAAAATCGAAAGTCACGCCGGTTCGGCACCCCGCTGGACGATTCGTGGAACTCCGTATCAATACTGGGCAAGCACGCGCTGGGCGAGTTGTCGCACCAGGTCGAGAAATCGCTTTTGTACCGGATCGAGCGGATTGTCCGGTCGATGCATCGCATACAGGACGACATCGAGATGGGGTTTCAGTGGACGCACCTGCACGCTGTGCGGGCTGCCGCAGCGTGCGGTGAACGGGTCGACCAACGCCAGACCTTCACCTTTTGCGACAAGGGAATGCGCCAGTTGGTAGGTCTGTACCGAAACCGCGATCCTCGGTGCCGGTTGCAGTTGAGCAAGGTGGATTTGCAGCGCGCGCCCCAACGCGTCGCGTACGGTGATGCCGACCATCGGCTGGTTGGCCAGCGCCTCGATCGGCAGAGGCGACATCAGCTCTTTCTCCGGCCACCAGCCCGGCGGCGCGATCACCATGACCTGCCCGCGGCAGAGCACGCGCTGGCGCAGGTTCTGGTGGCCGGTGTCCTGCAGGGTCAGGCCGATGTCGGTGTCGCGCAGCATCAGCGATTCGCACATCGCCGCCGAATGCTGGGTGGACAGTTCGGCGATCACGTCGGGAACGGCCTTGCGCAGCAGCGTCGTCGCACCGGCGAGCAGGGTCAGCGCCAGCGTCGGCGTGCAGGTGACCCGCAAAGGACAATTCCCCGGCTGACTCATGTTTTTCGTCAGCCGTTCCAGGTCGTGCACGTCCTGGATGATCTTCTCGATCCGGTCGCGCAGCAGCAACGCCTGCGGGGTTGCCTGCAGGCGACCGTGCACGCGGCTGAACAGGGCGAAGCCGAGTCGGTCCTCGGCATGTTGCAACGCCTTGCTCGCGGCCGGCTGCGAGATGTTCAACATCTTCGCCGCGGCGGTGATGCTGCCGGTGGTCAACACGGCGTGGAAAAGTTCAATGTAGCGCAAGTGCATGTCGATTCCCCGAAATTTTCTTCGACGGTACCATGCTCGAGTGCAGCACAAACGGTTGGTGCAAGGCAAACGCGGGGGCTCGATCGCCGGCTTGCGCGAAAATGGCCACAACCGTGAGTTATGCCATGTACCGGTCTTTTCATTGGTGGCCGGCATGCGCCGATGGTTATGCTCCGACAGCCTTCCGATGCAGAACAGATTCAGATGGAGCCTGATTCCATGACCAGCCACGGCGACGCAGCCAGCCAAACCCGTTGGGGGCCACCGTACCTGCTGTATCTGGGCGGTCCGGCCGACGATCTGGCGATCAAGACCGCGCGTGGATTGGCGTACTGGCGGCCCGGTTGGTGCATCGGGCAGAACCGGCGCGCCAACTGCAACCAGACGCTCGACCTGCCCGACATGACGCCGGCGCAGGCCAGGGCGGCGGGTGCGAACACGATGGTGATCGGCACGGCCAATGCCGGCGGGGTGATGGCGAAGGAGACCGTCGCCGACATCATCGCCGCGCTCGATGCCGGCCTCAACGTTATCGCCGGCCTGCATCAGAAACTGCGCGACAACGCAGACATTGTTGCCGCTGCGGAACGCAATGGCCGCGAGCTGTTCGATGCGCGTGAGCCCAAGGGCCGCATCCCCGTCGGCAACGGCAGGAAGCGCGCGGGCCGGCGTGTGCTGACGGTCGGTACCGATTGCTCGGTCGGCAAGATGTACACCACGCTCGCACTCGAGCGCAGCCTGCGCAAGCGCGGCCTTGCCGCGGATTTCCGCGCGACCGGGCAGACCGGCATCTTCATCGCCGGTGACGGTGTGCCGGTCGATGCAGTGATCGCCGATTTCATCTCGGGCTCGGTCGAATCGATCTCGCCGCCGCGCACCGACGGCGGCTGGGACCTCATCGAAGGCCAGGGCTCGCTGTTCCATCCCTCGTACGCGGGCGTGTCCCTGGGTTTGCTGCACGGTGCGCAGGCCGATGCGCTCGTGCTCTGCCACGAGCCCACGCGCAGGCACATGCGCGGGCTGCCGCATTATCCGATTCCCGAACTCAAGCTTTGCCTGGAAGCCAACCTCGCTGCCGCGCGTCTAACCAATCCCGCGGTCAAGGCGGTCGGCATCGCGCTCAACACGTCCAATCTACCGGCCGCGGAAGCAGCCGCGATGTGTCGCGAAATCGGCGACCGGCTCGGCCTGCCGTGCCAGGACCCGGTCAGCATGGGCGTCGAAGCGATCGTCGACCAGTTGCTTTCATGCTGCGCGAGCTGAGCGTCCGGCCGCGCAGCTTTCCGCTGCACTCGCCGTTCCGCATCGCGCGCGGCGTGAAGCATGCGGCCGAGGTGGTCACGGTCGAACTCGCGCAGGCCGGCTGCGTCGGCCGCGGCGAATCGGTTCCCTATGCACGCTATGGCGAATCGGTCGCTGCGGTGATTGCGGAAATCGAATCGCTGCGCGACGACCTTTGCGCCGGCGTGGGTCGCGACGAATTGCAGGCACGGCTCGCACCCGGCGCCGCGCGCAATGCACTTGACGCGGCGCTGTGGGATCTCGAAGCGAGGCTCACGCGCGTGCCCGTTTGGAGTCAACTGGCGCGGCCGCCGCACCAGCCGCTGGTAACCGCGTTGACGGTCAGCCTCGATACGCCGCAGGCGATGGGGCAGGCGGCATCGAACATCGCCGATGCCGGACTGATCAAGATCAAGGTCGATGCCGACGATCCGCTCGCACGCATCGAAGCCGTGCGCCGCGCTGCGCCCGCCGCGCGGCTGATCGTCGATCCGAATGAAAGCTGGACGATCGATATCCTGCGCGAGACGCAGGATGCCCTCGTGCGCCTGAAAGTCGACCTGCTCGAACAGCCGTTGCCGGCCGATGCGGACGGCGCACTGCGCGAATTTTCAAGCCGCGTTCCGATCTGCGCCGACGAGGCTTGCCACACAGTGGCAGACTTGCCCGCGCTGGTCGGCCGCTATCAGGCCATCAACATCAAGCTCGACAAGACTGGTGGCCTGACCGAAGCCTGGCGCCTGCTGCGTGCGGCGAAGGCCGAAGGTTTCATCATCATGGTCGGCTGCATGGTGTGCTCGTCGCTGGGCATCGCTCCGGCGCTGGAAATCGCGCGCGATGCGGAGTTCGTCGATCTGGACGGACCGTTTTGGCTGGTGGACGACTACCCCGACGGCGCCGGCCTGCGCGGAGGCAGGCTGATGCCGCCGCCGGCGGGTTTCTGGGGCGGATGTACGCGAGCCGCGGCATCGCGGCCCGGGTCCTCAACAGGGCTTTTCCGAACAACTCCATGACCAACTTGGCGACCATTACCGAATCCCCGTGCAGCGCCGACGTATCTTGGGACGGCGTCGATCTGCCAACTCTGGCGCAGCGAGTCGGAACGCCGTGCCATGTGTATTCCGCGGCATCGATCCGGCAGCGTATCGGCGCGTTGCAGGCGGCCCTGCGCGGGCTCGACGCGCTGGTGTGCTACGCGGCCAAGGCCAACAGCAATATCGCGATCCTGCAACTGATGGCACAGGCCGGGTTCGGCGCGGACATTGTTTCGGCCGGCGAGATGCGGCGCAGCCTGCGCGCCGGCATTCCGGCGCAGCGCATCGTTTTTTCCGGCGTCGGCAAGAGCGCCGAGGAGATCGTCGAAGCATTGACCGCCGGCATCGCGCGCTTCAACGTGGAGTCCGAGGACGAACTGCATCTGCTGCAGCGGCTCGCGGCAGAGCAGGGTGTGATTGCGCATGCCGCGGTACGCGTCAATCCCGATGTCGATGCCCTCACTCACGCCAAGATTTCCACCGGCAAATCGGAGAACAAGTTTGGCGTCGGCATCGACGAGGCGCGCCGCTGGTTCGCCGATAGCGCGCAATTCACGCATGTGCGACTCGATGGTCTGCACGTGCATATCGGTTCGCAGATGCTCGATCTCGCACCGATCCGCGTGGCGCTGCAGCGTGTCGCCGACTTCTGGCGCGAACTCGCCGCGGCCGGCCGCGCAATCAACAGCATCGATGTCGGCGGCGGTCTGGGCGTGTGCTATCGCGCCGGCCGCGATCAGCCGATGGTCATCGAGGACTACGTCGCCGTCGTTCGTGGTGCGCTGGCCGGCTTCGGCGGCCGCATCCTGTTCGAACCCGGGCGCTGGCTGGTGGCCGAGGCCGGCGCATTGCTGACGCGCGTGATCCGCGTCAAACAGGGCCGCCAGCGCCGCTTCCTCGTGGTGGACGCGGCAATGACCGAGCTGCTGCGACCCAGCCTGTACGATGCCTGGCACGAGATCGTGCCGGTGACGCGCGAACGACGTCCATCGCAGGTCTACGATGTGGTCGGGCCGGTATGCGAAACCGGCGACACATTTGCTGTCGAGCGCGAACTGCCGCGCTGCGAAGCCGGTGATCTGCTGATGATCCGGACCACCGGCGCCTATGGCGCGTCGATGGCATCGACCTACAATTCGCGGCCGCTGGTGGCCGAAGTGCTGCTCGACCACGGCCGGTATGCGATCGTACGGCGCCGCCAGACTGTCGAGGACATGCTCGCCGGCGAGCAGCCGGCACGGGAGTGGGAGGTTACGTGAATCGTTTCATCGCCTCGATCTGCCTCGCATCCGCATTGGCGCTTTGCACAGCCTTCACGCCCGCAGCGAGCACGAACCCGAAATCGGGCATCGACGACATCGTCGACGCCGTGGCCGCGCGTTACCACCTGCCGGGTATTGCCGTCGGCGTCATCGACGACGGCAAGGTCGTCTACACGCGTACGCTCGGCAATCTCGCCTCGGGCAAGCCGATGGATGCGGACACGCTGTTCCAGATTGCCTCCAACAGCAAGGCGATGACCTCCACGCTGCTCGCGCGGCTCGTGCAGCAGGGCGCGCTGCGCTGGGACGATCCGGTCACGAAATACCTGCCGTCGTTCCGCATGCACGATGCGTGGGTCACGGCGAACATGCAGGTCGGCGATCTGCTCGTGCATCGCAGCGGCTTGCCCGAAGGCGCGGGCGACCTGATGTTGTGGCCGACGCCGAACCAGTTCACTCCCGACGACGTCGTTACGGGTCTGCAATACCTCAAACCGGCCTACAGCTTCCGCGCGGGTTACGCCTACGACAACACCCTGTACATCGTCGCCGGCCAGCTCGCGGCCGCGGCCGGCGGCGCACCATATCCGGAGTTGATGCGTCGCGAGGTTTTCGCGCCGATGGGCATGACGCGTTGCCAGATCGGCACCTGGAATCGCGTCGATGTCGGCAATGTCGCCGATCCGAATGTCTGGCGCGACGGCAAATACGTGCTCGACGCGAGCACCGATCCGGTCGTGCACGCGCAGACGATGGACTCGGCCGGCGGCGTGCGTTGCAGTTTGAACGACATGCTGACCTGGGCGAAGAACTGGCTGGTGCCGACGCCACCGCAGCTCCGCTGGCTGTCGCCCGAGCAGCGCCAAAAGGAATGGACGAGCTACACGCCGATGCCGATTTCCGCGCGCCGTCGCGCCTGGGACGGCACACTGTTCTACGGTTATGGCTACGGTTGGCGCATCGCCGATGTCGACGGACAGATGACAGTGTCGCACACCGGCACGTTGTCGGGCATGTATTCCGCAATGATGCTGCTGCCGTTGCGCAGGAGCGGTTTCGTCGTTCTGATCAACGCCGATGCCGACAACGCGCGCAGCGTGCTGATCGAGACGCTGACCAAGCATTTCACCGCACCGGACAAAGCACGCAGCGTGGCCAGTTATGCCGACGAGCTCGATCAGGCAGACAAGCAGCGGCGCAGCTCGCGCATCCCCGATACGTCGTCGCGCAAACCCGCTGCGGTCGCGGACCTGAAAGCGCAACTGGGTGTGTGGCGCGATCCGTGGTTCGGCGAAGTGCGCATTTGTGCGCAGGGCAATGCGGTGCGTTTTGCCGCGGCGAAATCGCCACGCATGGCCGGGCAGGTCATGCGTGTCGGCGACAGATATCTCGTGCACTGGGACAGCGACGCGGTGGATGTCGAGGCGTGGCTGCGCTTGCCGGGAAAATCCGGTGATACGCTGCATCTGGCCAAGGTCGATCCCGACGCCGACTTCAGTACGGATTTCGAGGACCTGGCCTTCACCCGCGAACGCGGCTGCGAATAGGGAGCCGACAGACATGCTGCGCAAACGTTTCTTCCTCTCCGCGATCGCGCCGTTGGCACTGGCCGTCTGCGCGCACGCACAATCCGCGGCGCCGGCGAACGACGCGCGCATCGACACGTTGATGCGCCGCTACACCGGCAACGTGGCCGGCGCTTCGCTGATCGTCGTCAAGGACGGCAAGGCTGTCGTGCGTCGCGGCTTCGGCTATGCGAATCTCGAACAACACGTCAAGGCCGGCCCCGAAACCAACTACCGCCTCGCTTCGGTCTCCAAGCAGTTCACCGCGGCCTGCATCCTGCTGTTGAAACAGGACGGCAAGCTGCAGCTCGACGATCCGATACGCAAGTGGCTGCCCGAATTGCCTGCGAGCGACGGCAAGATCACGATCCGCAACCTGCTGACCCACACCGGCGGATTGATCGACTATGAGGATTTGATTCCGGCCAATCGTACCGCGCAGCTCGACGACAACGACGTGCTGCGCATGATCGCCGCGCAGAACCGCCTGTATTTCGAGCCCGGCAGCGCGCATCGTTACAGCAACGGCGGTTTCGTGCTGCTCGGCCTGATCGTGCAGCGCATTTCGGGCATGGACCTGGCCGATTTCATGAACAAGCGCGTCTTCCATCCGCTGGGCATGGAGCACACGTTGATGTACGAACACGGCCGCGGTCCCGAAGTGGCGAACCGCGCCTACGGCTACACCGAAACCGACGGCAAGTGGACGCGCACCGACCAGAGCGTCACCAGCGCCACGCGCGGCGACGGCGGCATCTACTCGTCGGTCGACGATCTGGCCAAATGGGATGCGGCCTTGTATACCGACAAGCTGCTGGATGCGGACTCGCGCAAGCTCGCGTTCACGCCCACCGAACCGATCGCCGACCCCGACGTGGATTACGGATTCGGCTGGCGCCTCAGCGGCGATACCGTGTGGCACTCCGGTGAAAGCATCGGCTTCAACAACGTCATCATCCGTTGGCCGAAACAGCATGTCACCGTCGTCATCCTGACCAATCGCAACGAATTCCAGCCGTACCCGCTGGCATTGACGATCGGCCAGTTGTTCCTGGATCGATGAACGCGACGCCGGATTTCGCCGGCCTCGAAGTCGGCTACGACATTCCCGCGCTGCCGGGCATGGACGCGGCGGACATCCAGACGCCTTGCCTGATCCTCGACCTCGATGCGCTGGAGCGCAACATCCGCAAGATGGGCGGCTACGCCAAGGCGCACGGCATGCGCCACCGCAGCCACGGCAAGATGCACAAGTCGGTGGACGTGCAGAAACTGCAGGAGCGATTGGGCGGGGTGGTCGGCGTCTGCTGCCAGAAGGTTTCCGAGGCCGAGGTCTTCGCGCGCGGCGGCATCAAGGACATCCTCGTCTCGAACGAAGTGCGTGATGCGATGAAGATCGACCGCCTCGCGCGCCTGCCGAGGTACGGGGCGCGCATCGGAGTCTGCATCGATGATCTGGAGAACGTGGCCGAGCTTTCGCATGCCGCGCAGAAACATGCCACGACGCTGGAATGTCTCGTCGAGATCGACTGCGGCCATGGCCGCTGCGGTATCGGCACGGCTGGTGGGGCCGTGGCGATCGCCCAAGCCATCGATGCGGCGCCCGGCCTCAAATTCGCCGGCATCCAGGCTTATCAGGGCGGTATGCAGCACCTGGAAAATTACGCCGAACGCAAGATCAAACTCGACGAAGCCGTCGCCATGACCAAAGCCGCCGTCGAGGCGTTGCGCACAGCCGGCCTGAAACCTGAAATCGTCTCGGGTGGAGGCACGGGTTCCTACTATTTCGAATCGAATTCCGGCATCTACAACGAACTGCAATGCGGCAGTTACGCGTTCATGGACGCGGACTACGGGCGCATCAATGACCAGCATGGAAACCGCATCGATCGCGGCGAATGGGAAAACGCACTGTTTATCCTGACCTCGGTGATGAGCCATGCCAAATCCGGCCAGGCGGTCTGCGATGCGGGACTCAAGGTGCAGTCGCTCGACAGCGGCCTTCCCGTCATCCATGGCCGCGACGATGTGAAATACGTCAGCGCATCGGACGAACACGGCGTGATCGAAGATACGCGCGGTGTTCTGCGCAGCAACGAAAAACTGAAGCTCGTACCCGGGCATTGCGATCCGACCTGCAATTTGCACGACTGGTACGTCGGCGTGCGCGACGGCAAGGTCGAGGTGCTCTGGCCGGTGTCGGCGCGTGGGAAAGCCTATTGATGCTTCGCACGCTCAAGCGGTCTCATGCCCGGATGAAGGCGCGTGGACTGCGTCCTTCGGAAGCCCTCGGAATCGGCCGAGGGGAAGGTTGAGATCTCAGCGATCGGGAAGCTTCTGCAACCAATCGACAATCAAAGCCGCAAGCGCGATTCGGCGATCCTGAAAACTATGATCACTTTCAAGCGTGACGGCGGTGACCTTGCCACCGGCGCTGGTCACTGCTTCCGCAAGCTTCCGGTTATCCTCACCCCGCCCGCGCGACGCGCCGATAATCAGCAGCGGCTCGTGGGTAAGTTCCGCAGCCCAGGACAGGTAGTTCCATTCGGTGCGATGGGCTATCGTCTCCGCGACCACGCTGACTGCGGTGGCCCCGTTTAGCGAATTGCCGATGTCGTTGAATCGCTTCTCTGCCGTCGCCGGCAATTCGTTGTTTGGAACTATATGCATCTGCTCGCCGGTCGAGCCGGCATTCCAGGCATCGATCAGCACGACCCCTTGGAGACGGCGATCGTGGCGGGCGTGTGCAGCGCTCGCAAACCCGCCCATGCTGTGACCGCCAATCACGATTCGCCGCGCATCGATACCAAACTTTTTTGCAACATCGGTCCGCCGCACAAACTCCATCGCCGCGTCCGCGTCCTCCAGCACATGCGCGATAGAGAACACCCCCGGGCTGCCCCAAGCACCCCGGTAATGCAGCGTCAGCACATTCCATCCTCCGCGGCGAATAGCCTGAGCCAAATCGAGATTTTGCTCATTGCCAGGGAATCCATGGAACAGCACCATCGTGGGATGCGGGCCTGAACCACCCGCCAGATAAAAGAACGCGTTCATACCCATGCCATGACTGGGTATCAGCACTTCAGCCGAGCTGGGCGGGTGTGCCAAGTCGGGTTCCGGGTCCCTTACCACGGCAGGCGGAATGGGTTGACCGGCATCGCCAGCACGAGCCAGCGAGGACAACACGAACAGCAGAGCCACGACAGTCGGAGTCTTCACGTGATGCTCCCAACGCCTGAAACGAAAAAACCCCGGATTTACCGGGGTTTTTCGGCCTTCCTCGGAATCGGAAGGAAGTATATATGGCGTCCCCAGGGGGATTCGAACCCCCGTTACCGCCGTGAAAGGGCGATGTCCTGGGCCTCTAGACGATGGGGACGCCGAGAAAACCTTGGGTTTGGGAAACCCGTGCGAGGATCAAGTGGTGGAGCTAATCGGGATCGAACCGATGACCTCCACAATGCCATTGTGGCGCTCTCCCAGCTGAGCTATAGCCCCACTTGATCCGCCCGCGGAAAGGCCAGGGATTCCGCGGTTCCGGCCGAATTCCGGGAATCCGGCCGGTTCGCTGATTCAGTCAAACCGTTTCAGCGAGCCGTAAATTGTAACTGCAAATTTCTTTCGGCGCAAAGCCCTTTCCCGGGTTGCTCAGGCGAAGCGGCTCTTCGCCAGATGCAACCAGGTATCTACGACCGTGTCCGGGTTGAGCGAGATCGACTCGATGCCTTGTTCGAGCAGCCATTGCGCCAGGTCCGGATGATCGCTCGGGCCCTGGCCGCAGATGCCGACGTATTTGCCTTTCTTCTTCGCGGTCGAGATCGCCATCGACAGCATTTTCTTCACCGCCGGGTTGCGCTCGTCGAACAGGTTGGCGACGATCGAGGAGTCGCGGTCGAGGCCGAGCGTGAGCTGAGTCAGGTCGTTCGAGCCGATCGAGAAGCCGTCGAAGATGTCGAGGAACTCGTCGGCGAGCAGTGCATTCGACGGCACTTCGCACATCATGATGACCTTGAGACCGTCCTTGCCCTGTTCGAGGCCGTTTTCGCGCAGTACTTCGATCACCTTGCGGCCTTCTTCGAGCGTGCGCACGAACGGGATCATCACCCAGGCATTGGCGAGTCCCATCTCCTCGCGCACTTTTTTCATCGCGCGGCATTCGAGCGCGAACGACGGCTTGAAGCTCGGATCGACGTAACGGCTCGCGCCGCGGAAGCCGATCATCGGGTTTTCCTCGTGCGGTTCGTAACGCTTGCCGCCGATCAGATTGGCGTATTCATTCGATTTGAAGTCGGACAGACGCACGATGACCGGATTCGGTGCGAACGCGGCGGTGATCGTCGCGATGCCTTCGGCGAGACGATCGACGTAGAACTGCACCGGGTCGCCGTAGCCGGCGGTGCGCTCGTCGATCTTGCGCTTGGTTTCCGCGTCCTGCACGGCATATTCGAGCAGCACCTTCGGATGGATGCCGATATGGCTGGCGATGATCATTTCCAGGCGCGCGAGGCCGACTCCGGCATTCGGCAGCATGGCGAAATCGAACGCGCGCTCGGGGTTGGCCACGTTCATCATGATCTTGAGCGGGGCAGGCGGCATCTGCGCAAGATCGGCCGTGACTTTCTCGAACTTGAGCAGGCCCTGGTAGATCGTGCCGGTGTCGCCTTCGGCGCAGGACACCGTGACTTCGGCGCCATCGGGAATCTTGTCGAGCCCGTCGCCCGTGCCGACGACGGCCGGCACGCCGAGTTCGCGCGCGATGATCGCGGCGTGGCAGGTGCGGCCACCGCGATTGGTCACGATAGCCGCGGCGCGCTTCATCACCGGCTCCCAGTCGGGATCGGTCATGTCGGCGACGAGCACGTCGCCGGCCTCGACGCGAGCCATGTCTTTGAGGGAGCGGATCACGCGCGCCTTGCCCGCACCGATCTTCTGGCCGATCGCGCGGCCTTCGGCGAGCACGGGGCCGCGCTCGTGGAGTTGATAGCGCTCGATCTGGGTGGCGCGCGCGCGCGACTTCACCGTCTCCGGACGCGCCTGCACAATGTATACCTTGCCGGTGTTGCCGTCCTTCGCCCATTCGACGTCCATCGGGCGACCGTAGTGCTGCTCGATGATCAAGGACTGGCGTGCAAGTTCATGCACATCCTCGTCGCTGATCGAGAATGCAACGCGGTCGTTGTGCGGCACTTCCTCGATGCGCACGCGCTCGCCGGGCTTGGACGAATACACCATGCGCTGCTGCTTGGCACCGATCTGTCGGCGCAGGATCGCGGGTTTGCCCTGGCACAGCGTGGGCTTGTAGACGTAGAACTCGTCCGGATTGACCGCGCCCTGCACGACCATTTCGCCGAGGCCGTAGCTCGCGGTGACGAACACCGCGTCGCGGAAACCCGATTCGGTGTCGAGCGTGAACAGCACGCCCGAGGCACCAATATCGGAGCGCACCATCAATTGCACGCCGGCGGAAAGGAACACGTCCTCGTGTGCGTAGCCGTGATGCACGCGGTAGGCGATGGCGCGATCGTTGTAGAGCGAGGCGAACACTTCCTTGATCTTGTGCACGACATCGTCGGCGCCGGAGACGTTGAGGAAGGTTTCCTGCTGGCCAGCGAACGAAGCGTCGGGCAGGTCTTCGGCGGTGGCCGACGAACGCACGGCGACGGCGACGTTCTCAGCGCCCGCGTTCTTGCACAATCTGGCGTAAGCGGCGCGCACGGCCGCGTCGAATTCGGGGATCAGCGGCGTGTCGATCACCCATTGGCGGATCTCGCCGCCGGCACGGGCCAGCGCTTCGACATCATCGACGTCGAGCGTGGCGAGGCGATCCTGGATGCGCTTGGCGAGGCCGCTCTGCGCGATGAACTGCTTGAACGCATCGGCCGTCGTCGCGAACCCGCCCGGCACCGATACACCGAGCTTGGCAAGGTTGCCGATCATTTCGCCGAGCGAGGCATTCTTGCCGCCTACCTTGCCGAGGTCGGACAGACGCAGTTGATCGAGCCACAGAACCAGATCGCTCAAGGATTTCTCCGGTGGATGCGCGGGGGCCGCAGGGACCTGTCATTTTCGCCGGTTTGTGCGCTGCAAAACAAGTTGACGGCGCGCTGCGCGGCATCGCGTACACTGCGCGCTCCCGCGATTGCGAGTCTTGCGATGACCCGAAGCGTCTTCTATGTATCCGATGGTACCGGTATCACCGCAGAGACGATCGGACACTCGGTGCTGACCCAGTTCGACGGCGTCGAATTCAACACGTTCCGCATCCCGTTCGTCGATACCGAAGAAAAAGCCCGCGCCGCGGCGGCGCGCATCCGCAACGCCTATACCTCGAACGGGATCAAGCCGATCCTGATCAATTCGGTCGTCGACCCGGCCATCGGGGAAGTGCTGGCCGCGTCCGGCGCGCTGATGCTCGACATCTTCGCGCCGTTCATCGCGCCGCTAGAGAGCGAGCTCGGCATGAAGCGCTCGCGCAGCGTCGGCAAGGCGCACGGCATGACCAACTTCGCCGAATACGAGGCGCGCATCAATGCGACCAACTACGCGCTGACCCACGACGACGGGCTCGACGTGAACTATGCGGATGCCGACCTGATCCTCGTCGGCGTGTCGCGCGTCGGCAAGACGCCGACCTGTTTGTACATGGCGCTGCACTACGGAGTGAAGGCGGCGAACTATCCGCTGACGCCGGATGATCTGGAGCGACTGGAAATTCCGCCGCGGCTCAAGCCGTACAAGCAGCGCCTGTTCGGTCTCGACATCGATCCGATCCGCCTGTCGCAGGTGCGCGAGGCGCGCAAGCCCGGCAGCAAGTACGCCAAGATCGAGCAGTGCCGCCACGAACTCGCGCTCGCCGACAAGTTGTTCCGGCGCGAGAACATTCCGGTGCAGAACACGACGCACACATCCATCGAGGAGATCGCGAGCAAGATCCTCGCCTGGCTGGGCATCGAGAAACACTTGTTCTGACGGATGAACCGCGATGACGCCGTGCGCGTCAGCGAATAGCGGCTGCGGATTTCCAACTTACCCCCGGACAACCGAATGCGCAAGTCTGGCGGGGCAGGGGGACGACGCCTATGATTCGGCCATGTCCGCCGTACTCGAAAAACCTTCCGCCGTGTTGCCGAGCAGGTTCGCCTACCTGATGGGGCTGTACGCGGAAAACTATCATCGCCTCGCCCGCGTGTTCGCGCCGCAATCACTCGACGTCGGCAGCTATGTGTCTTCGGTCGACGATGGCCTCGACGTGCAACTCGATCTGCTCGAGCGCCACGCCTACACGCTCGAACTGAAACTGTCCTATCACATGCGCAACGCGGGCGAGGAAACTCCGGCATCCGCCTGGCTGCGCATGTACAGCGATGCGCACGTCGCCGAGGTTTCGCACTATCACGCCGGCAAGCATCTCTGGCACGCGCTCGGCGCGTTCCCGGCGACCAAGACCCTGTTCGCGCACCGCATGCGCATGGCGAGCTTCCTCAACCGCTGGCTCGAGTATCTGGCCGAGCAGGGCCATTCGCGTGGTACGCTCGTGGCTTTCGCCGAGGGCGCGGAAACGCGACAATAGCCGCGGCTCGTCGCGAAGCGGGCCGTGATTGCCACGCTACACGGAACCCGCCATGCCCAAGCTGACCGAACGTCCCATCTGGCGCGCGCTTGCCGCGCACTGGCGCGCACGCGATGCGCACCTGCGCAACCTGTTCAGCACGAATCCGCGGCGCGGGGAAAAATACACGCTCGATGCTGCAGGCTGGTATCTCGATTATTCCAAGCAGCGCGTCGATGATGAAACCCTGCGCTTGCTGCTGCAGCTCGCCGAGGACGCCGGGGTCGCCGCCAGGCGCGATGCGATGTGGCGCGGCGAGAAGATCAACACGACCGAGCAGCGCGCGGTGTTGCACGTCGCGCTGCGCGCGGCCAGCGATCAGGTCATCGAGGTCGACGGCGGCAACGTCGTGCCCGGCGTGCACGAGGTGCTCGCGCGCATGGCCGCGTTCGCTACGCGCGTGCGCGAAGGCGAGTGGAAAGGGCATACCGGCAAGCGCATCCGGCATGTCGTCAACATAGGCATCGGCGGTTCCGATCTTGGCCCGGTGATGGCCTACGAGGCGTTGCGCGCGTACACGCAACGCGACCTCGACTGCCGCTTCGTCTCCAATGTCGACGGTGCCGATTTCTTCGAGGCGACGCGCGATCTGAAACCCGAGGAAACGCTGTTCATCGTCGCCTCGAAGACGTTCACCACGCAGGAAACGATGGCCAACGCGCGCGCCGCGCGCGCGTGGACGCTGGCCAAGCTCAAGGATGAGGCCGCGGTGGAGAAGCACTTCGTCGCGGTATCAACGAACGCCGCGAAAGTCGCAGAATTCGGCATCGATACGGTAAACATGTTCGGCTTCTGGGATTGGGTCGGCGGGCGTTACTCGATGGATTCGGCGATTGGCCTTTCGACCATGCTCGCGATCGGCCCGGACCAGTTCCGCGCGCTGCTCGATGGCTTCCACGCAATGGACGAGCATTTCCGCAGCGCACCGTTCGCGCAGAACATGCCGGTGCTGATGGCGCTGATCGGCCTGTGGAACACGAACTTCCTCGGCGCGGCGACGCAGGCGGTACTGCCGTACGCAAACTACCTCAAGCGCTTTCCCGCCTATCTGCAGCAGCTGACGATGGAAAGCAACGGCAAGTCGGTGACCCTGGACGGCGCGCGCGTCGATCACGACACCGCGGCCGTGTGGTGGGGCGAACCCGGCACCAACGGACAGCACTCGTTTTACCAGCTCGTGCACCAGGGCACGCGCCTGATTCCCTGTGACTTCATCGGCTTCGTCGAACCGCTGAGCACCTTGCACGAACAACACGATCTGCTGATGGCCAACCTGTTCGCGCAAAGCGAGGCGCTGGCGTTCGGCAAGACTGCCGAGCAGGTGCGCGCCGAGGGCACGCCGGAGTGGCTGGTCGCGCATCGCGTGTTCGACGGCAACCGGCCGAGCAATACCCTGCTCGCGCAGCAGTTGACTCCGCACAGCCTCGGCGCGCTGATCGCGCTCTACGAGCACATCACCTTCGTCCAGGGCGCGATCTGGGATATCGACTCGTTCGACCAATGGGGGGTCGAGCTCGGCAAGCAGTTGGCGCAGAAGATCGCCGGCGAGATCGCGGCGCCGGGCGATGCGAGCCTGGCGCACGACTCGTCGACCAACGCGTTGATCCGGCGATATCGGATGAACCGCGGCGGGGAAAAAGCGTGATACGGTTGGCAGTCCGTGCGTGAATCGTGCGCTGGTAAGCGCAATGGGCCGTCACTAGAATGCATCGTCATCAATCAACCACTGCAGGGAGAGTGCAATGAAGAAGTACGTCATGACCGCCGCAATGGCGCTCACCGGCCTCGCCGCCGCAGGCAGCGCATTCGCCGCGGGCGATGGCCGCCCGGCGATCGGCGTGGCCGAGTTCAAGAACGAGTCCGGCGCCGGCTGGTGGCGCGGCGGTGTGGGCTGGGAGCTGTCGGGCATGCTCTCGAACGAACTCTCCTCGAGCGGCGATTTCCGCGTCGTCGAGCGCAACAAGCTGCAGAACGTGCTTGAAGAACAGAATCTCGCCGCGTCCGGCCGCATCGCTCCGGGCACGGGCGCGAAGATCGGCAAGGTGACGGGCGCGCAGTATCTGGTCATGGGCACGGTGACCTCGTACGAGGAAAACACCTCCGATACCGGCGGCGGCCTGAGCTTCCGCGGCATCGGTCTGGGTGGCAAGTCGAGCGAAGCCTATCTCGCCGTCGACGTGCGCGTGGTCGACACAACCACCGGCGACATCGCCTATTCGCGCACGATCGAAGGCCGCAGCAAGGGCGGTGGCCTGTCGGTCGGCATCTTCCGCGGCGGTTTCGGTGGCTCGCTCGCGCACGAGGAAAAAACCCCGGCCGGCAAGGCGATCCGGGCCGCACTGGTCGAGATCACCGACTACCTCGATTGCGTGATGGTGAAGAAAGACAGCTGCGTAGCCGAATACCGCGGCAAGGAGCAGCATCGTCGCGACAGCAACAAGAAAGCCCTGAAGCTGGATTAAAACGAGGCCACGGACGGCCGAACCGGCTTCGCGATCGAGTCGATCACCCAAAAAAAGCGGCCCGAGGGCCGCTTTTCTTGTTGTGGAGTTCAGCGCCGTCGCCCGCCGCCGCCGCGGCGCCCCTCGGAAGGGTGCAGGCGATTGCCGATGTCGTCGCGCGGCAGCGGTTCGTCCTGGCGGAACGGGCGTTGACCTTGTCCGCCGAAATTGCCCTGATTGCCGCCGCCGCGCGGGCGGTTGTTGTCGCGCTTCGGCTTGAAGCGGTTGCCGGGTTGCGCGCCGCCTTCGTTCTGCGCGAACGGATTGCGGTTCTGGTGGATCGCTCCGCTGTCGCGCTGGCCACGACCCACATTCTGGTCTTGTCCGCCCGGACGCTGGCGATTGCCGCGCTGTGGTCGCTCGTCGCCGGCGAACCAGCTGCGCACGGGCGGCTGGTAGACGCCGATCTGGGTCTGGCCGGCACCGGCACCGCGGCCTTTGCCGCGACGTGGCTGATTCTGGCGCGCACCGGGCTGGCCGGTGCCCTGTCCGCCGCCGCGCGCTCCCTTGCCCGTGCCTTTGCCCTTGTCCTTGCGCTTGTTGTTGCGCTTCGTGCCGGGGCGGAACGGGCCATCGTCGCGGATGCGGTCGAACGCGCGCAGTTCGCGCGCCTCATCGGCGTGCGCGCCGCTCCAGGCCTGCTGCGACTGCGGCGACGGACGGTATTCGTTCGACGCCTTCGCGCGGCGCTGGTTGATCACCGGCTGCAGGGTCAGGCTCGGCTCGGGATCGCCCGCGTTGACCAGCGTACGCAACGCCTTCACCGTGTCCGCGTCGAGCGTCTCGCTCTGTCCGCGCAGCAAGCCGCGCGGCAGTTCGACGTTGCCGTAGCGGATACGCTTCAGGCGGCTGACCATGAGGCCTTGCGATTCCCACATGCGCCGCACCTCACGGTTGCGGCCTTCCTTGAGCATGACGCGAAACCAGGAATGGCTGTCGCCGCGGCTGATCACGGCGATCTCGTCGAAACGCGCAGGGCCGTCGTCGAGATCGATGCCGGCCTGGAGCTTCTCCAGCACTTCATCCGGCACTTCGCCGTGTACGCGGCAGACGTACTCGCGCTCGACCTCGGTCGACGGATGCATCAGCGCATGCGCGAGCGCACCGTCGGTGGTCAGCAGGAGCAGGCCGGTGGTGTTGATGTCGAGGCGGCCGACCGAGATCCAGCGCGCACCCTTGATTTGCGGCAGTTGCTCGAAGATCGTCGGCCGGCCTTCCGGATCCTCGCGCGTAGCGACGACGCCCTCGGGCTTGTTGTAGATCAGCACCCTGGCCTGTTCGGCCGTGTCGTTGACGACGACGAAGACCTTGTTGTCGATCTCGACGCGGTCGCCGGCGCGCACGCTGGAACCGATTTCGGCAACCTTGGTATTGACCCGGATCTCGCCGTTCTGGATGCGCTGCTCGAGCATGCGCCGCGAGCCGAGGCCGGCGTTGGCGAGTACCTTGTGCAGGCGGTCCTCGAAAATGGGGGCACCATCGGGCGCGTCGCCCGGCTGGGGGCGTTTCAGGCTGAGCAGGCTGCGCGATGCAGGCGCGTTCATGGGATGTGCTCCGTGGGGGCAGGCGCCGCATCGGCGCTCGTCATGGTGGTGTCGCCTTCGTCGGCGAGATCGTGTGCTTCGTCGGGCGCGTCCGTTCCGGCCGTATCGGCGGCGGCAGCGGCAGGCGATTCGACGTCGTATTGCGTGCCGTGCGCGGACGTCGCCGCGCCATCGCCATCTATGCTCGCGTCATCCGCCGTGGCACCGATCGCGACCGGCGCCAGACCGAGCTGCGGTTCGAAATCCGAAAGGTCGCGAATCTCGGCCAGCGGCGGCAGTTCGTCCAGCGACTTCAGGTTGAAATAGTCGAGGAAGGCGCGCGTAGTGCCGAACAATTCCGGCTTGCCGGGCACGTCGCGGTGGCCAACCGTGCGAATCCATTCGCGCTCTTCCAGCGTCTTGATGATGTTGCTCGACACGGCCACGCCGCGGATGTTTTCGATCTCGCCGCGCGTGATCGGCTGGCGGTAGGCGATCAGCGCGAGCGTTTCGAGCTGCGCGCGCGAGTAGCGCGTCTGCCGCTCGGTCCACAGTCGCGACACCCACAGGTTCACCTCGGCGCGAACCTGGTAGCGGAAGCCCGAGGCGACTTCTTTCAGCTCGATGCCGCGGCCTTCGCAGTCGCGCGCCAATTCGTCGAGCGCGCGTGCAAGGTCGTCGTGGCTCGGCTGCTCGTCCTCGCCGAACAGCGTGAACAGCTGCGGCAGCGACAGCGGCGCCGACGAAGCGAGCAGGGCGGCCTCGAGGATGCGTTTGAGTTGTTCGAATTCGATCATGGAAAGTACTTTTCTTTTCGCTCGTCGTGCTGGTGGCTTTCATCGGCCGCAGCACGGGTCAAGCCGGAATCCAGTGTCTTTGCTCTGTTGCTCAATTCGCTGTCGCGAGCGACTTCAGATAAATCGGCGCAAGCGGCTCGCTCTGCATGATCTCGATCAGGTGTTCCTTGGCCAGTTCGAGCATGGCGAGAAAGGTGACGACAATGCCGATGCGGCCTTCCTCGGCCTTGAACAGTGTCGCGAATCCGTGGAATGCGCCGTCGCCGAGTGCGCTGAGCACGTCGCTCATGCGGTTGCGCACCGACAGCGCCTCGCGGCGGATCTCGTGATGGCCCTTCAGTTCCGCGCGGGTCAGCACGTCTTTCAACGCGAGCAGCAGTTCGCGCATATCCACCGGCGGCGGCACACGCACCACGGCCTTGTCGGGCACGTGCGCGTGCACGACGGCAAAGTCGCGGTCCGCGCGCGGCATCGTTTCGATGTCCTCGGCGGCTTTCTTGAAGCGCTCGTACTCCTGCAACCGGCGCACGAGGTCGGCGCGTGGATCGTCCTCGACGCCTTCCTCTGCCGGCGGCCGCGGCAGCAGCAGGCGCGACTTGATCTCGGCGAGGATCGCGGCCATGACCAGGTACTCGGCGGCGAGTTCCAGGCGCAGGTCTTTCATCAACTCGATGTAGTCGATGTATTGGCGCGTGATCTCGGCGATCGGGATGTCGAGGATGTCGAGATTCTGCCGGCGGATCAGGTACAGCAGCAGGTCCAGCGGCCCTTCGAACGCTTCGAGGATGACTTCGAGCGCGTCGGGAGGGATGTACAGGTCCTGCGGCATCTGCAGCACCGGCTCGCCGCGCACGATCGCCAGCGGCATTTCCTGCTGCTGCGGAACCTGCGGGAACGGACTGGCCTGTTCGCCGTCGCCGGTCGCGGCGGCGTTTTGCGTGTTCATGTGCGCGATTCGGTCATGCGTGGTTGCCGCGTCCGGCGCGGCCCCCCAAGGACAAAGCGTTGTGCATACGCCAAAGTATAGAAATACAAAAGTACATACCTGCGCACCGCTGCGGCAACGTGTGGAACTGCGGCATGGCGGATACGCGGATGATGTCCCGGTCGCAACGGCCGATTCGCATCGGGCGTGCGCGAGAGGCGATTCCCAAGAGAACTGCGCGGGCGGGTCCTGGCTGCATCGCGGATCGCGACGCCTGCGGGCTGGCCTGCGCTTTGGATGACAGATTACGGGGATTGGCGGCGTCTGTCCAGAGCCGGGGGCCGCGCGGTCCACGGCGGCGGCATAAGGTATCATTTCGAATTCATACCGATGAGACCCCGACCGATGTGGTATGCCATCATCGCAACCGATCATTCCGACACCCTGCAGAAACGGCTCGCCGCGCGGCCGGCCCATGTGGCGCGGCTGCAGGATTTGCAGAGTGCGGGCCGTCTGCTGCTGGCCGGGCCGTTTCCGGCCATCGACAGCGAGGACCCGGGCCCGGCCGGATTCAGCGGCAGCCTGATCATCGCCGAGTTTGCCGACCTGGCCGCGGCCCGGGCCTGGGCTGGCGCCGATCCGTACGTCACCGCCGGCGTCTACCGCGACGTGGACGTGCGGCCGTTCCGCAAGACGCTGCCGTGACCACCGCCGTCGAGCTCGGCCCCGCGCGCATCGCGCGCATGCGCGCGCTGCTCGTTGCCGGACTGGCGCCGGTGCAAGTCGACATCGTCGACGAGAGCCACAAGCACGCGGGCCATGCCGGCGCGCGCGACGGGCGCGGACACTTCCGCGTGCGCATCGTCGCCGCGGCGTTCGCCGGCCTTGCGCAGGTGCGGCGGCACCAGCGCGTCTACGCCGCGCTCGGCACGATGATGCAGACCGACATCCACGCACTGGCGCTGGAGACGCGCGCGCCGGACGAGCTTTGAGCGTGGAATCCGGTCATTCCGGCCGCCCGCAACCGGCGAACGACCGCGGGCCGGAATGACGACAGACAACATTTCCTTGCGAGGGACCCTTCATGCGTAAAATCCTTTCCATCTCCGTTTGTCTCGCACTGGCCGCGTGTTCCGGCGGCAGTACCGGTGACCAGCGCATCGTGCAATTGCCGGCGAACCTGCCGGTGGCGGAAACGGTCAACGGTACGCCGGTACCGCAGGAGCTCGTCGATGCGTTCGTCCGTGTCAAGGCGGCCAAGGCCGACATGAGCAATCCCGAGCAACGCGCCGAGATCCTGCGCGTGCTCGGCGACTACGTATTGCTCGCCGAGCAGGCGCAACGCGACAAGATGCTGGCCGATCCGAAGTTCGCCGCCGAGGTCGAGGTGGCGCGCCTTTCCGCGCTGGCCAACGGCGCGATGATCCGCCTGCAGCAGCAGACGCCGATTTCCGACGATGCGCTCAAGGCCGAGTACGAGGCGAAGGTAGCGCGCATGGGCAAGTCTGAATACGACTTCGGCAACCTGCTGTTCGCGAGCGAGGACGAGGCGCTCAAGGCGGCCGGGGAATTGACTACCGGCAAGCCGTTCGCCCAGGTTTACGACGAGTGGAAAGGCAAGGCGGCGCAGTCCAAGGTGTTTTCGCATATTCCCGCCGGCCAGTTGCCGGAGCCGCTCGCGCAGGCGCTGGCGCAGATGAAGGTCGGCGATTTCTCGCGCACGCCGGTAAAGACCCAGTTCGGCTGGCACGTGTTCCACCTGGATGCGATCAACCCGGTCACGCCGCCGGAGTTCGACAAGGTCAAGGACGAGATCCGGGGCGCCCTGCAGAAGAAGATCGGCGAGGAGCGTCTGGCCAAGCTCAAGCAGCAGGCGAAGATCGAATATCCGGCGGGCAGTGCGCCGACGGTGGTGAAGCCAGCACCTGCGCCCGCTCAACCGGCGCCCGCTGTGGCACCGGAAAAGAAGGGTTAGGCTGGGGTCGGTCATTCCCGCCCCGGGGTGCGCGGGAATGACGAACGAGGAGCAGGCGTTACGCCAGCTCGACCTTCGCTGGCGACTTCCAGCCCTTCTTGCGGTGCTCGGCGATGACCGTGGTGTAGATGCCGCCGCGCACGCCGAATTCCGCGGTCAGGCGCATGAAGCGCGGCTTGGTCGCGCGCACCAGATCGTCGAGGATGCGGTTGGTCACGTCCTCGTGGAAATGGCCTTCGTCGCGGAAGCTCCAGATGTAGAGCTTGAGCGACTTCAGCTCGACGCAGGTCTTGTCGGCCACGTATTCCAGGCGCATCTCGGCGAAGTCCGGCTGGCCGGTTTTCGGGCACAGGCAGGTGAACTCGGGGACGCGCATGCGGATGGTATAATCGCGGCCCGGTTGCGGGTTCGCGAAGGTCTCCAGTTTCTTGCTGGGCTGCGTGGACATGGGCCGTGACTCCTGAATTTCTTGCTGTCGTTCCGGCTTTTGCGGGAACGACGGCCTCGTACGTGGGGCGCGCACCTTAGCGCATGCCCTTGCGCCAGACAACGTGGGCAGCTTCTGCGGCCCCGAATGGAACGGAAACTAGTGCGCCTTACCACGATCAAGCTCTCCGGATTCAAGTCCTTCGTCGATCCGACCATCCTGCACCTGCCCACGAACATGACCGGCATCGTCGGTCCGAACGGCTGCGGCAAGTCCAACATCATCGACGCGATCCGCTGGGTCATGGGCGAAAGCGCGGCCAGCCGCCTGCGTGGCGACGCGCTGAGCGACGTGATCTTCTCCGGGTCCACCGGGCGCAAGCCGGTCGGCGCGGCGCAGGTCGAACTGATCTTCGACAACTCCGATGGCCTCGTCGTCGGCGAGTATGCCAAGTACAACGAGATCTCGGTCAAGCGCGTAGCCAGCCGCGACGGCCAGTCGCAGTATTTCCTCAACGGCGCGCGTTGCCGCCGCCGCGATATCACCGACCTGTTCCTCGGCACGGGCCTGGGCGCGCGCAGCTACTCGATCATCGAGCAGGGCATGATCTCCGAGATCATCTCCGCGCATCCCGATGAGTTGCGTGGCCATCTCGAGGAGGCTGCCGGCATCTCGAAGTACAAGGAGCGGCGCAAGGAAACCGAGAGCCGCATCAAGTCGACGCGCGAGAACCTCGAACGTCTCAACGACGTGCGCGAGGAAGTCGACAAGCAGCTCGAGCACCTGAACCGCCAGGCCAAGGCTGCGGCGCGCTGGCAGGAATTGAAAGCCGAGCAGGCGAAGAAGGAAGCCGAACTGCGCGGCCTGCACTACCGCGCGATCGCGACCGAGCTCGAAGGCCACGGCGACGCGCTGCGCGAGGCCGAGACCGGCATCGAGAAGCTGGTCGCCGATCAGCGCGGGGTGGAAGCGCAACTGGAAACACTGCGCGAAACGCATCAAGGCGCGACCGATCACCTGAATGGCGTGCAGGCCGAGGTGTACCGCGTTGGTGGCGACATCGCGCGCGTCGAGCAGCAGATCCAGCACAACAGGGAACTCGGCGAGCGCCTCGAACGCGCCCGCGTCGAAACCGAAAGCGCCTACGCCGAACTCGGCGAGCACATCGCCGCCGACCGCGAGCAGATCGAGACGCTGCGTACTTCGCTGCTCGATGGCGAACCGAAACTCGAAGCGCTGCGCGAAGCGGCCGAACAGACTGCCGAGGCCCAGCAGTCTTCCGAGGCCGCGCTTGCGCAGTGGCAGTCGCAGTGGGACGAACATTCCAAGGCCAGCGCCGACTCCGGCCAGGCGGCCGAGGTCGAACGCACGCGCCTGGACTACCTCGACCGCCAATCGATGGAAGCCGGTCGCCGCCTCGAAGCGCTGCGCGCGGAGAAACAGGCCGCCGATTTCGCCACCCTGAGCGAAGCCGCCGAGAAGCTTGGCCGGGACCACGACGAACACAAGGAAAAAGTCGAAACCTTTACCGCGATGCTCGACGAGCGCAAGGCGAAGCACGAAGAACTCGCCGGTGAGGAGCATCAGGCCAGCGCCTGGCTCAGCGAAGGCCGCACCTCGCTGCAGACCATGCGTGGGCGTCTCGCCTCGCTCGAGGCCTTGCAGCATGCGGCGCTCGGCCAGGAGAAGTCGCCGGCGCACGAGTGGCTCGAACGCCTCGGCCTCGACAAGGCACCGCGCCTCGGCGAAGCGCTCGATGTCGAAGCAGGTTGGGAAAACGCGGTCGAGACCGTGTTGTCCGGCCTGTTCGACGGCGTGCTCGTCGATGCGCCGTTCGATTTCCTCGGCGAACTCGCGCAGGCGAGCAAGGCCGACATCGCGCTGGTCTCGGCGGAGCGGGGCGGTGCTGCGCGCGCCGGCACGCTGGCCGCGCATGTGACGGGGCCGGTTGCCGCGCTGCATATTCTCGACAGCATCTACACCGCCGACTCGCTCGATGCGGCGCGCACGCGTGCCGCCGGGCTCGCCGCGCACGAGTCCGTCATCACGCCGGCAGGCGAATGGCTGGGCGCGGGCTTTGCGCGCGTGCGCCGGCGCGGCGATGCGCAGGCGGGCGTGATCGCGCGCGAGAAGGAAATCCATGCGCTCAAGGATGAGATCGCCGCGTCCGAGCAACGCATCGCCACGCTCGGCTCGCGTTTCGAGGAACTCAAGTCGCAGCGCGCCGATGCCGAGCGCGCGCGCGACGATGCGCAGCGCGAGCTCTACGTCGCGCACCGCCGCGTCGCCGAACTCGCCGGTGCCTTGCAAAGCCATCGCGGCAAGCTCGAAACCGCGCAGGCGCGCATCGCGCGTGTCGACGGCGAAATCGGCGAGCTCGAAGCCAGGCTTGCGGCCGACGACACGGCTACGCGCGAAGCGCGCGCCCGCCTCGAGGAAGCCGTATCGCGCATGGGCGACCAGGAGCAGCGTCGCCAGCATCTCGACGGCGAGCGTCGGCGCCTGCTCGAGGCACGCGAGGAAGCGCGCATGAACGCGCGCGAGGCTTCCGAACAAACGCACCGCCTCGCGCTCGATATCGAATCCAAGCGCACCAATGTGGCCGCGCTGGAACAGGCGCTGCTGCGCATGAGCAGCCAGCTCGCCCAGCTCGAATCGCGCAAAACGGAAATCGCGCAACAACTCGCCTCGGGGCAGACGCCGCTGGCCGACCTCGAATCCGAACGCCGGATCTATCTCGACCAGCGCCTGTTGATCGACAAGCAACTCGTCGAAGCGCGCCGCGCGCTGGAAACGCACGACCACGAATTCCGCGGTCACGAACAGGAGCGCCACCGCATCGAGCACCTGCTGCAGCAGGCGCGCGAGGCGCTGTCGGAAAAACGCCTCGCCGAGCACGGCCTGAAGATGCGTGCGCAGCAATTGCAGGAGGCGATCGTCGCCGCCGGCCACGAGTTCAGCGCGCTGATCGAATCGTTGCCGCCTGGCGCCGACCACGAGGAATGGCAGCGCGATATCGGCGAGCTCGACGCGAAGATCAAGCGCCTCGAACCGGTCAACCTCGCCGCGATCTCCGAGTACGAGGAACAGTCGCAGCGCAAGACCTACCTCGATTCGCAACTGACCGACCTGAATACCGCGCTGGAAACACTGGAAACCGCGATCCGCAAGATCGATACGGAAACCCGGGCGCGCTTCAAGGAAACCTTCGATCGCGTCAATGCCGGCCTGCAGGAACTGTTCCCGCGCCTGTTCGGCGGCGGTCAGGCCTACCTCGAGCTGACTGGCGACAACGTGCTCGATGCCGGCGTTGCGATCATGGCGCGCCCGCCCGGCAAGCGCGTGACCAGCATCTCGCTGCTTTCCGGCGGCGAGAAGGCGATGAGCGCGGTGGCGCTCGTGTTCTCGATCTTCCGTTTGAATCCCGCCCCGTTCTGCCTGCTCGACGAGGTCGACGCGCCGCTGGACGAAGCCAACGTCGGCCGCTTCTCCAATCTCGTGCGTGAGATGAGCGAGAACGTGCAGTTCCTGTTCGTCACCCACAACAAGGCGACGATGGAAGTCGCGCAGCAGCTCTGCGGCGTCACCATGCGTGAACCGGGCGTGTCGCGCCTGGTTCAAGTAGACTTGGCCGAGGCGGCAAAACTGGCGGGCGCGGCGTGATTTGCAGCTGTGCTCTTGATCGTTATTCCGGCTTTCGCCGGAATGATGGCGTAAGACAAAAGACCCGGAGTTGCCGGAATGGACCCAACCCAACTACGCATCATCCTCGTCCTCGCCGGCATCGCCGTGCTCGCGCTGATCTATTTCTTCGGCCGCCCGCGCAAGCCGGGGCAGGGCCGGCGCAAACCCGGGCAGAGCGTCGATGGCGAGCGCCTCGAACCGTCGCTGGGTGAGATACCCGATCCCGATGCCGTGCCGGCCCAGGGCGAACTCGAAGTCGGCATCCAGAGCGAACTCGACAAGCTCGGCGCCGCGATCTCGGGTGGCCGCGTCGGCGCGCCCACGCCCGTACCGCCCGCACGCAAGGGCCCGCTGCCGGGCGTGCGCCCGGAAGGCCAGCCGGTCGAACGCATCGTCACCCTGCACGTCGCCGCGCGACCGGGCGAGACGATCCACGGCGCCAGCCTGATCGTCGCCGCCGAAAAGGCCGGCCTCCTGTTCGGCGACAAGAACATCTTTCACCGCCTCGTCGCCGGCCGCCCCGAAGCCGGTCCGATCTTCAGCATGGCCAACATGGTCAAGCCCGGCTTCTTCGACATGCGCGGGATCGACAGCCTGCAGACGCCGGGCGTCACCTTCTTCATGGCGCTGCCGGGCCCCGTGCCTGCGCTCGACGGCTGGGACGCGCTGCTGCCGACCGCGCAACGCATGGCCGAATTGCTCGGCGCCAACGTCCTCGACGAGGAACGCAGCGTCCTCGGCCGCCAGCGCATCGCGCATATCCGCGACGAATTGCGCGCCTACGATCGCAAGTACGAGAGTAATCAGATCAAGTTGCGGTAGGACTCACATCATGCTCTCGCTACTTGGAAAGGAACTTAAAGACGACAGCATCATTGAGTTGCTGGAAGACTACGACGTTGATGTCATCTACGCGTTCGATCGTTTTCACGAGAACACACCTGACGTCTATTGGGCAGCAATCCGTTCTATCGGCGTCCAGTTTCGCTTCAACGAGCGTCAAGCTCTCTCGACAATCTTCTGCTATATCGCTGCACGCGACGGCTTCAAAGCTGTGGCGGAGGACGTGGTCGGCGTTCCGATTTACAAGTCATTTCAGCTCGCTGAGCAGGCTTGTCTGGCCAACGCAGCCGCGTATGAAGCCTCACCAACCAAGTCATGGCTTAAAGTGCTGGGCAAAAGTCATCATGTGCACTACGAATTTGGTGATGGAGTTCTTTCCTTGGTTACGCTTATGTTGCCCAAAGAGATGAACTCGTAGCGCGTAGGCTGAACTGACAAGCCCAGCATTTCCCGATACGCAAACAAGCTGGGCTTCGCAGCTCAGGTCCGAGTCACGCAAATGATCCACGTGACGCGGCGTTGAGCGGCCCGCAGGGCCGACTCCAACGCCGCGAGTTATTCCGGCGCGCAGCGTCCGGAATAACCCCAGTTAGTGTGAATGTTCTAGCCCCGCCCGCTAGCTTCCATTGCATTCCATCAATGAGGCAACACCATGGCTGGCAAGAAGACCAAGAACGTCAAGATCGAGATAGCGAATACGCCGGCGGAGCAACTGCGCCGCGTCTGGCTCGCCAGCCTCGGCGCGTTTTCGCTGACGCGCAAGCACGGCGGCCAATGGTTCGGCCGTTTCGTCGAGGACGGACAGGGTTTTGCCTCGCGCGGCACGCAGTTCGCGCGCGAAACCGTCGCAGACGCGCAGGCGCAGGCGACCGGTGTCTTCAGTCCGATCCTGCTGCGCGTCGAGAAGCAGTTCGGCGCCTATGCGCAGGTCGTCGAAAACGGCGTCGGCCGCGTGCTCAACCGTTTCGGCATTCCGACCAAGCGCGAGATTGAAGACCTCAGCCGCCAGGTCGCCACGCTGACGCGCAAGCTGAAGGCCGCGAAATAATCTTCAAATGTTCCCTTCTCTCGCTGGCGGGAGAAGGTGGCCTGAAGGGCCGGATGAGGGTGGCGTAGCCGAAGACAGTGACGTTCTCCCAAATGCCATCCTCACTCGAAGCGCTTTGCGCTTCGACCTCTCCGGCTAGCGGGAGAGGTGCACAATCGAGGTTCGACGCTTTTTGATCCTGCTTTTGTTCAGCTCTTGATTTTCGGGTCCCCGTTTGCCGCGGCGAGGGCATGACGGAATAGTCCGCAAGGATCGCGCGCAGGAAGCGCGCGAGTTCGCGAATGGACACGGATGTCCATCGAGCGAACCCCGGCATGACCTCGCGCACCCGGAGCGCGAAGCGCGGAGGGCGCGGCATCCGGGGTGCATTTCTTTTGGTTACTTTTCTTTGTGCAAGCAAAGAAAAGTGACCCGCGCGCGGGATGCGCGCGGAAAGGCGAATGGACGCGGTTGCAAGAGCAGAACAAGATCAAAATGGATTCCGGCTTGCGCCGGAATGACGAGCAAGAGCAAAGTCGCTGGATTCCCGCCAAAAGCATGCGGGAATGACCAGCAAGAAGCAGGCAAGATGAATCGCGAGCGAGCGCGTCAGCGCCGATACGCCTGCGCCAGCGTATTGAGATGCACGCGTTCCGCATCGCGCAGGAACGGGGCAATCAGCAGCATCACTTGGTAGATGCCGTGGGTCAGGTCTTCCTGGCTCGGTGCGATCTTGTGCAAATCGCCGCTGCCGCGCACCGCGTTGAAGTTGAGCCAGAACGTCGTCACCAGCAGCACGTTCTCCGCGGTTGCGCGGATCTCGTCGGCAGTCGCGCGCACGATCCCGGCCTGGGCGAGGCCGGTGAGCACGTCGCGCGTGCTCGCGCCCGCGCGGGTGAGAATGCGCGCGAAGTGCGAACGCAACTTGCGGTTGCGCGAGAGGATGTCGACGAGATCGCGGTAAAGAAAGCGGTAGTCCCACATGCACTCGAACACCATGTGCAGCTGCAGCCACACGTCCTCGAGCGTGGGTAGGCGATCGTCGGGCACGAGCAGGGCCTGATCCATGCGCGTTTCATAACGCGCGAAGATGTGTTCGACGATGTTTTCCTTGTTGCGGTAGTGGTAGTAGAGGTTGCCGGGGCTGATCTCTAGCTCGTCGGCGATATGGTTCGTGGTGACGTTGGGCTCGCCCTGCGCATTGAACATCGCGAGGCTGACCTCGAGGATGCGATCCTTCGTCTGCCGCGCCATGTGCGCCGCTCGCGGCGGTCAGCCGCCGAGCTTCTTGACGAGGTCCACGTATTTCTGCTGCGCGTCTTCTGCCTTGGTGCCCTTGAGCTTGGCCCAGGCTTCGTACTTGGCGGTGCCGACGAAATCGAAGAACCCGGGCTTGGGGCCGGAGACGTCGCCTTCCGAGCCCTGCTTGTAGAGCGCGTAGAGTTTGAGCAGGGTGTCGTTGTCCGGGCGTTCCTTGAGCTGCTTGACGTCTTCGCTCGCTTTCTCGAACTTCGCTTTCAGGTCGGCCATAAATTTCCCCGGAGGACTGCGCGGAATTTTACGCACGCGGCGTTCGCCCGGTCAACGCAGATGCCGATTCAAACGCCAATGCGATGCAACGCAGCACGCATTCCATTCGCGACGTGCAATACTCGCCGCAGGACAACAATGGGGTGAACCATGGCTTATTTCGTCACCGGCGCGACGGGTTTCATCGGCCGCAACCTCGTGCAAAAGCTCCTCGCGCGCAAGGGCACGATCCATTGCCTCGTGCGCAAGGGATCGATGGACAAGTTCGAGGCGCTGCGCGACCGCCTCGGCGACGACGGCAAGCGCCTCGTCGCGGTGCAGGGCGACATCGGCAAGCCGCACCTCGGCATATCGCCGGCACAGCGCAAGGCGCTCGCGGGCAAGGTCAGGCACTTCTTCCATCTCGCCGCGATCTACGATCTCGCCGCCGATGCCGACAGCCAGTACAAGGCCAACGTCGAGGGCACGCGCCACGCGGTACAGCTGGCCGACGAAATCAGGGTCGGCTGCTTCCACCATGCGAGTTCGATCGCGGTCGCCGGCATGTATGCGGGCGTGTTCCGCGAAGACATGTTCGACGAAGCCGAGGACGTCGAGGCGAATCCGTACTTCCAGACCAAGCACGAGTCCGAGGCGATCGTACGCCGCGATTGCACGCGCCCGTATCGTATCTATCGTCCCGCGATCGTGCTCGGCCACTCGCAGACCGGCGAGATCGACAAGATCGACGGGCCGTACTATTTCTTCCGCACGCTGAAAAAGCTGCGCCAGATGCTGCCGGCGTGGATGCCGGTGCTCGGCATCGAAGGCGGGCGCGTCAACATGGTGCCGGTCGACTACGTGGTCGATGCGATGGACCACATCGCGCACAAGCCCGGCCTCGACGGCGGCGTGTTCCATCTGACCGACCCGGCACCGCTGCGCATCGGCCAGGTGCTCAACATCTTCGCCCATGCAGGGCATGCGCCGCAGATGTCGATGCGCCTCGACGCGCGCATGTTCGCGTTCGTGCCCGCAGTGGTGAAGCAGGGTCTCGCGAGCCTGCCGCCGGTCAAGCGCTTCGTCAACGCCGTGCTGCGCGACCTCGGCATTCCGGCAGAGGCGCTCAAGCTGATCAACTACCCGACGCGCTTCGACTCACGCGAAACCGAACGCGCGCTGCGCGGCTCGAAAATCCGGCTGCCCAGGCTCGACAGCTACGCCTGGCGCCTGTGGGACTACTGGGAGCGCCATCTCGATCCCGACCTGTTCGTCGATCGTTCGTTGAGCGGCAAGGTCAAAGGCCGGCGCGTGCTGATCACCGGCGGTTCGTCCGGCATCGGCAAGGCCGCGGCGCTGAAGATCGCCGGCGCCGGCGGCAAGGTGCTGATCTGCGCGCGCGGCGCCGACGAACTCGCCGCGGCGAAGAAGGAAATCGAAGCGGCGGGCGGCGTCTGCCATACCTACGTCGCCGACCTGGCCGAAATGAAATCGGCCGACGATCTCGTCGCCGCGATCGTCAAGGAGCACGGCGGCGTCGACATCCTCGTCAACAACGCTGGCCGCTCGATCCGCCGCGCGATTGCTTCGAGCTACGATCGCTTCCACGATTTCGAGCGCACGATGCAACTCAACTACTTCGGCTCGCTGCGCCTGATCATGGGCTTCCTGCCGGGCATGACCGAGCGCCATCGCGGCCACGTCATCAACATCTCCTCGATCGGCGTGCTGACCAACGCCCCGCGCTTCTCGGCTTACGTCGCCTCGAAGGCCGCGCTCGACGCGTTCTCGCGCTGTGCGCAGGCCGAGTTCTCCGACAACGGCATCAATTTCACCACGATAAACATGCCGCTGGTGAAGACGCCGATGATCGCACCGACCAAGATGTACGACTCGGTGCCGACGCTGACGCCCGAAGAAGCCGCCGACCTGATCGCCGAGGCCATCATCGAACGCCCCGTGCGCATCGCCACGCGTACCGGCATCTTCGCCCAATTGCTCTACGCTGCCGCGCCGCGCCTGTACGAAGTGATCATGAACACCGCGTTCCGCATGTTTCCCGACTCGGCCGCGGCGAAAGGCATGAAGGGCAGGACGGAGCTGGAACAGCAGCCCACGAGCGAGCAGGTCGCGTTCGCGGCAATCATGCGCGGGGTTCACTGGTAGACTCGTTGCGGAGCCGGAGCGGTGCCGCCGGCGCGCCTCGTTGCATTGCCGCCTGCAATCGGGCGGGGCATGCCCGTTGCGGGCGCGGCCGCGCCTCGGCGGATCGACCGCCCACGGCACAAGCCCGAAGCCAGGTCTCCGCACACATTGGGATTCGATGAATTTCGTTACTCGGGAATTGCCCGGCAGCCCTGATTTGCTGGCACTGGCCGCGTGTTGGCCGCGGCGCTACCCGGGCTTGCTCGAGAGCGCGGCGCAGGGCGGCGGGTCGGCGCGGTTCGATGTGCTGTTTGCGGCAGACGAGACCGGGCTGACGCTCGATTCGGATGGCCGCGTGCGCGACCTGTGCGGCGCGGATCGCGGGGATTCATTCCTCGCCGCCCTTGACGCGAACTGGGCAGGCCGGTCGAGCGAGAAACGCGGTGTTGCCCCGGCGGACGGGCTGCCGCCCTTTCGCGGCGGCTGGCTGCTGTACCTCGGCTACGAACTGGTTGCGGAAATCGAGCCGCAGCGCCCGGTTTTCACGGCACGCGGTTGCGCGCCAGTGGCGCTGGCCTTGCGCTGCCCCGCCGCGGTGATCGTCGATCGGCACGCGCGCAAGACCGTCCTCGTCGCGGAAGCGGAACAGACGCATTGGCTGGATTCGATTGCGCACGATCTCGCTCAGGCGCCTGGCTACTTTGCGTCGGTACTACCCGAGGCGCGGATCGAGGAGGACGATGCGCAGGAATTCCTCGACGGCGTCGAACGCATCCATGCCTACCTGCGCGCCGGCGACACGTTCCAGGCGAATCTTTCGCGTGAATGGCGCGCGCACTTCGCCGCGCGGCCCGCGGCGGCAGACGTCTACGCGCAGCTGCGCCTCGCCAATCCGGCGCCGTTCGCCGGGCTGCTGCAATGGGGCGATTGGGCAGTCGCAAGCTCGTCACCGGAGCGGCTGATCGAAATTCGCGGCGATCGCGCGCAAACGCGTCCGATCGCGGGCACGCGGCCACGTCGCGCGGGCGAGGACGAGGCCGCGCGCATCGCCGAACTCGTAGGCCATGCCAAGGAGCGCGCCGAGCACGTGATGCTGATCGATCTCGAGCGCAACGACCTCGGCCGCATCTGCGTGCCGGGTTCGGTCGTCGTCGACGAGCTGATGGCGGTCGAGAGCTACGCGCACGTGCACCATATCGTTTCCAATGTGCGCGGGCGGTTGCGGCACGGCATCACGCCGGCGCAGGCGATCCGCGCGGTGTTCCCCGGCGGCACGATCACCGGCGCGCCCAAGGTGCGCACGATGGAGATCATCGCCGAACTCGAACAGCGCGCGCGCGGCGCCTACACCGGCGCGCTGGGTTATCTCAATCGCGACGGCGACATGGATCTGAACATCCTGATCCGCACGATGGAGTTGCGCGGCAAGGACGCACGTTTCCGTGCCGGAGCCGGCATTGTCATCGACTCGGTCGCCGAACGCGAACTCGAAGAAACGCGACACAAGGCGCGGGGACTGTTGCGCGCGCTTGGCGTGGCCGACTGAGGCACAATACGCACATGAGTCGCCCGTCCCCGCGTTTCAGTTTCAGACGTGTCCTGTTCCATGTCGTCGCCATCCTCGTGATCGGCGCTGTCGTGTTGGGCGGATATTTGTTCACGCGCTACCGGCACTTCGCCGATGCGCCGGTCGCCGGCCTCGCCCAGGCCACGCAGATCGACGTGCCGATCGGTGCGCACCTGCCCGCGATCGTGAACCTGCTCGACGAGCGCGGCGTGCGGCCAGGCAATCCGTATTTCTGGCGCCTGCTCGCGCGCGAACTTGGCGTGGCCGGCAAGCTGCACGCGGGCGAATATGCGCTCGAGGTTGGACTGACACCACGCGCCTTGCTGAAAAAGATGGCGGCCGGCGAGGTGATCCAGCACAAGTTCACGATCGTCGAAGGCTGGACGTTCGCCCAGCTGCGCGGCGCGCTGGCACAGGACGCGGCGTTGCAGCAGACCCTGTCCGGCGTCGACGACACCGAATTGATGCGCCGCCTGGGCGACGCCGACCTGCCGCCCGAGGGTGTTTTCCTGCCGGAGACGTATAGCTACGTCAAGGGCATGAGCGATTTCGACGTGCTGCGCCGCGCACGCGAGGCGATGCGCAAGGTGCTGGACAAACTCTGGACCGAGCGCGTGGCGGATATGCCGCTCAAGTCGCCATACGAGGCGCTGATCCTCGCCTCGATCGTCGAAAAGGAAACCGGGCGGGCCGAGGAGCGACCGCAGATCGCACGCGTGTTCCTCTCGCGGCTCAAGCTCGGCATGAAACTGCAAACTGACCCGACCGTGATCTACGGCATGGGCGCGAACTACGCAGGCAACATCCACCGTCACGACCTCGATACCGACACACCCTACAACACCTACACGCGCACCGGCCTGCCGCCGACGCCGATCGCATTGCCGGGCAAGGCCGCTCTGGACGCGGTGATCCATCCGGCCGACACCGAGGCGCTTTACTTCGTCGCGCGCGGCAACGGCAGCCACGAATTCTCGGCCACGCTCGAGGCGCACAATCGCGCCGTGGCCAAATACCAGTTGCACAGGCAGTGAACGTGACGATACGAGGCAGATTCATTACTCTCGAAGGCGGCGAGGGCGCGGGCAAAAGCACGGTGCTCGACGCCTTGCGTACGCTGCTTGCCGCGACCGGTGTCGACGTCGTCGTCACGCGTGAACCGGGTGGCACGCCGGTGGGGGAAGCGATCCGCAGCGTGCTGCTCGACCCACGGCTGCACGGTGGTATCGCGGCGGAAACCGAGCTTCTATTGATGTTCGCCGCGCGCGCGCAACATGTACGCGAGACGATCGCGCCGGCGCTGGCCGTGGGACGCTGGGTGCTCAGCGATCGCTTCACCGACGCAAGCTACGCCTACCAGGGCGGCGGGCGCGGACAGCCGAACCAGCGCATCGCCGAACTCGAGCGTTGGGCCGCCGACGGCCTGCAACCGGATCTGACCCTGTTGCTGGATCTGCCCGTAGGTGTCGGCCTCGCGCGCGCGCGAGGGCGCGGGCCGGCCGATCGCATCGAACTGGAGACACAGGACTTTTTCGAACGCGTACGTGCCGCGTATCGTGCGCGTGCCGCCGCGCAGCCGGCGCGCTTTCGCATCATCGACGCGGGCCAGCCGCTGGATGCGGTGCTCGATCAGGTGCGCGACGCCGTGGCCGGCTTCGTTGCGGCGGGCGGGGCATGATGCTCGCGCCGTGGCAGGAGGAAGCCTGGCGCCTGCTCGTTGCGCGGCGCGCGCGCGGGACGATGCCGCACGCGATCCTGCTGTGCGGGGCCGCGGGTCTGGGCCAGCGCGAATTCGCAGAACGTTGCGCGGCATGGCTGTTATGCGAGCAACCGGACGAGGCTGCCTGCGGAACTTGCCGTTCCTGCCGCCTCTACGCGGTGCGCACGCAGCGCGATCCGGAGGAAACCCGGCCCGATGGTTCGCCGGCGCAGCCATCCGGCCATCCGAATCACCCCGATGCGCGCTTCGTCGGCTACGTCTGGAACCCCAAGGCAAGCCCGAAGAAGATGTACGCCGAGTTGGTCATCGAGCAGATTCGCGAATTGTCCGAGTGGCTGGCACTGCCGCCGCAGTTCGGGCGCGCCCAGGTGGCGCTGATCGAGCCGGCGGATGCACTCAATGTCGCCGCCGCCAATGCTTTGCTCAAGACGCTCGAGGAACCCGGTGCGGGCAGGCACCTGATCCTCGTCGCCACGCAACCGGCGCGGCTGCCGGCGACGATCCGCAGCCGTTGCCAGCGCGTGGAGTTGCATACGCCGGAGCGCGCGGTCGCCGAAGCCTGGCTGCGCCAGCGCGGCGTCACGGATGCTGCGGCACGCCAGGCGCTGGACGCCAGTGACGGCAATCCGGGGCAAGTATTGGCGTGGATCGAGACCGACCGGTTGAAGCTGTGCCAGGATGTTGCCCGGGACTTACGTGAACTCAATGCCGGAATCTCTTTGCCTTTCGAGGTCGCCCAGCGCTGGAGCCGCGACGAGTCCGATCTGCGCCTGCACTTTGCCGCCGCGCTGACCCGGCAGCAGGCGCGCGCGCAAGCACGGGTCGCATCCGCGCATGCGGGCGGGCCGCTCGCCTTGACCCGGCCGGTCGATTTGGCCAAGCTTGCAATCTGGTTCGACCGGGCCAATCGCGCGCGCGATCTGTTGCGCGGTCCGATTCGCCCGGATCTGGCGATGCTCGAACTGCTGACCGCCTGGTCGGCAGCGAGCGGGCAAACCGCAACGTTCAATGAGGGAGTGGAGTGATGGTTGCTGGTCCCGTCGGCGGCGCACCGCTGCAAGGCATCCTGTCGCTGTCGATCAAGGACAAGAACGCGCTGTACAACGCCTACATGCCTTTCGCCCGCGGTGGCGGTATCTTCGTGCCGACGGCAAAGCGCTACGGGCTCGGCGACGATGTGTTCATCCTGCTTTCACTGATGAGCGAGGCGGAGCGCATGCCGATCGCGGGCAAGGTTGTGTGGATCACGCCGCCGGGAGCGCAAGGCAATCGCGTCGCCGGCATCGGCGTGCAGTTCAACGATTCGCCGGAGAGCGAATCGGCGCGGGTCAAGATCGAAGCCATGCTCGCCGAACTGCAGGGGTCGGAGAAATCCACCAACACGATGTGATCGCGGGAGTCGCATGAAGAAAACCTACTTTGGCACGGACGGCATCCGTGGTCGGGTCGGCGCCGACCCGATCACCGCGGAATTCATGCTGCGCGTAGGCCACGCGCTCGGGCGCGTTCTGCGCGAGCGCAACGACGGGCATGCCGACGTGTTGATCGGCAAGGACACCCGTATTTCCGGCTACATGTTCGAATCCGCGCTCGAAGCGGGCCTGGTTTCGGCGGGCGCGAGTGCGCATCTGCTCGGACCGATGCCAACACCGGCGGTCGCGTGGCTGACGCGGCGCCTGCGTGCCACGGCGAGCCTCGTGATCAGCGCTTCGCACAATCCGTACTACGACAACGGCGTCAAGTTCTTCAACGCCGAGGGAGAAAAGCTTTCCGACGAGATCGAGCTGGCGATCGAACGCAGTTTGGCCGAACCGATGCAGACGGTCGCCTCCGAGCAGATCGGCAAGGCGACGCGCGTGCGCGATGGCGCGCCACGATACGAGGCGTTCTGTAGCGCAAGCGTCAATGCGCTCGACCTGCGCGGGCGGCGCATCGTGCTCGACTGCGCGCATGGCGCCACCTACCAGATCGCGCCCCGCCTGTTCGCCGACCTTGGCGCCGACATCATCGTCATCGGTGCCGCACCGGACGGATTCAACATCAACGCGGATTGCGGTGCGACGCATCCGCAGGCGTTGCAGCGGGCCGTGCTCGCCGAACGCGCCGATCTCGGCATCGCTTTCGACGGCGACGGAGACCGCGTGCAACTGATCGATCAGGACGGCACCCTCGTCGACGGCGACGACATCATCTACATTCTGGCCAGGGACCTGCACGGGCAGGGGAAACTGAAAGGCCCGGTGGTCGGCACGATCATGACGAACTTCGGTATCGAGCGCGCGATCGGGCAACTTGGTGTGCCATTCCTGCGGGCCAAGGTCGGTGACCGTTACGTGCTGCAGATGTTGAAGGAAAAGGGCGGCGTGCTCGGTGGTGAAGCCTCGGGGCACGTGCTCTGCCTGGACCGTACGACGACCGGAGACGGCATCCTGACCGCATTGCTCGTTCTCGAGGTGTTGCAACGGACCCGATCGACGCTCGCGCAGGCGTGTGCGGGCGTGTCGCGCGTGCCCCAGGTTACCTTGAATGTGCCCGTCGCCGGTACGGCCGCGCCGGTACTCGATGATGGAAACGTGCAACGGGTTTTTGCCGAGTTGCAACGGCGTTTGCATGGGCGCGGGCGCGTGGTGCTGCGGGCATCCGGTACGGAACCGCTAATCCGCATCACCGTCGAAGGCGAGGACGACGCCGAAGTGCGTACGCTGGCCGCTGAACTCGGCGACGCCGTAAAATCGGCAAGCGCACCCGGCAATCGCTCCTGATTGCCCAGGTTCCAGCATCGCCGTTCACCGGCGCAAGTCCCTTTCGCTGATCAGGTACGAAGCATGGCCCACCAGGTTCCCACCCTCGACATCCGCCGCTACGACAGCGACCGCAACGCCTTCGTCGCCGAGCTCGGTGCGGCCTATCGCGAATACGGTTTCTGCGGCATTTCCGGTCACGGCATTGTGCCGGAATTGATCGACCGGTCCTACGCGGCGTTCCAGCAGTTCTTCGCGCTGCCGCGCGAGGCGAAGATGAAGTACCACATGCCTGGCACGGGCGGCGCGCGCGGCTACACACCGTTCGGCATCGAGACGGCGAAGGACTCGAAGTATTTCGATCTCAAGGAATTCTGGCACATAGGCCGCGAGCTGCCCGCCGGCTCGAAGTACGCCGAGCACATGGCGCCGAACCTGTGGCCGAGCGAAGTGCCGGGCTTCAGGGAATACGGTTACGGACTCTACGAAGCGCTCGATGCGCTCGGCTCGCGCGTGCTGCGCGCGCTCGCGCTGCATATCGACCTTCCCGAAAACTATTTCGACGACAAGACCAACTTCGGCAATTCCATCCTGCGCCCGATTCACTATCCGCCGATCACGCAGGTGGAGGTCCCGAACGTTCGCGCCGGCGCGCATGAGGACATCAATTTCATCACCCTGCTGGTCGGTGCCAGTGCCGAAGGCCTGCAGCTTCTGCAGCGCAACGGCGAGTGGTTGCCGATCACGACCCAGGGCGACACGATCGTGGTCAACATCGGCGACATGTTGCAGCGTCTGACCAACCATGTGTATCCGTCGACGACGCATCGGGTGGTCAATCCGCCGGGCGAGAAGGCGCGCCAGCCGCGCTACTCGGTGCCGTTTTTCCTGCATCCGAACCCTGATGTCGTGCTCGACCCGTTGCCGCAGACGATCACTGCCGACAACCCGCGCCGCTACGATACCTCGATCACCTCGCACGAGTACCTGCAGCAGCGGCTGCGCGAAATCAAGCTGATCAAGTGAGCGGTCAAATGGCGGGCGGCAGGCGACAAAGGGCAGGTGCGCCCACACTAGCTTTGGCCACAAGCCTTCATCGCTCATCACGTATCTCCGAATCGACGTAAAGAATGCAAATAGAAAGCAAGCTTCCCAAGGTTGGCACGACCATCTTCACGGTGATGTCGCAGTTGGCCGCGCAGCACAAGGCGGTGAACCTGGGGCAAGGGTTTCCCGATTTCGAGGGTCCGCAGTCATTGCGCAATGCGTTGGCGCGCGCAATGAACGAGCACAAGAACCAGTACGCGCCGATGACTGGCATTCCAGCACTGCGCCAGCAGATCGCGCTGAAGACCGAAAGGCTCTACGGCGCCAATGTCAACGCCGACACCGAGGTGACGGTGACCAGTGGTGCGACCGAGGCCTTGTTCGCCGCGATCGCCGCGGTCGTGCATCCGGGCGACGAAGTCATCGTGCTCGATCCGTGCTACGACAGCTACGAGCCGGCGATCGAGTTGTCCGGCGGCCGCGCCGTGCATGTGCCGTTGCGCCTGCCGGATTTTTCGGTCGACTGGCAGCGGGTCAAGGACGCGATCACGCCGAAGACGCGCCTGATCGTGATCAACTCGCCGCACAATCCGACCGGCGCCGTGCTGTCGACGGCCGATCTCGACGCCCTCGCGACGATTGTGCGCGACACGAATATTTTCGTCCTTTCCGACGAAGTCTATGAACACATCGTGTTTGACGGCGCGCCGCACCAGAGCGTGTTGCGCCATGCCGAACTGGCCGCGCGCTGCTTCGTCGTCTCCTCGTTCGGCAAGACCTACCATTGCACCGGCTGGAAGGTCGGCTACTGCATCGCGCCGCCGGCGCTCAGCGCCGAGTTCCGCAAAGTGCACCAGTACCTCACGTTCTGCACGTTCAATCCGGCCCAGTGGGCATTCGCCGAGGTGCTCGAAACCGATCCGCAGCATTACCTCGACCTGCCCGCGTTCTACCAAGCCAAGCGCGACCGCTTTCGCGAACTGATCGCCGATTCGAAATTCAAACCTCTGCCGGTGCGCGGTGCGTATTTCCAGGTCGCCGACTATTCGGCGATCAGCGACATGGATGATCTGAACTTCTGCGAGTGGCTGATCCACAACGCCGGCGTCGCGGCGATTCCGGTGTCTGCGTTCTACGAGACGCCGCCCGCAACACGCCTTGTACGATTCTGCTTCGCCAAAAACGACGACACGCTCGCGAAAGCGGCGGAGCGATTGTGCAGGCTGTGATCAAATCGCTGCGCGTGTCGCTCGTCCAGGGCGCGACGCGCTGGCATGACGCCGCAGCCAATCGCGGCTACTACGGAGCATTCGCGCGCGCGCTGAAAGGGCGCAGCGACCTGATCGTGCTGCCGGAAACGTTCACCAGCGGCTTCACCAACGAGACCTTGCACCAGGCCGAGACGATGCAGGGCGAGAGTTTTGCCTGGCTGACGGCGCTCGCGCAGGAAGTCGGCAGCGTGATCACCGGCAGCATGGTGGTCCGCGAGGGCGAACGTTGCGTCAACCGCCTCGTCTGGATGCGCCCTGACGGTTCGTTCGATCTGTACGACAAGCGCCATCTGTTCCGTATGGCCAGGGAGCACGAGCGCTACGCGGGCGGCGACAAGCGCCTGATCGTCGAATTGAACGGCTGGCGCATCCTGCCCCAGGTTTGCTACGACCTGCGCTTTCCGGTCTGGCTGCGCAACCGCTACGACCAGGCCGCGCAACGCTTCGACTACGATCTCGCGATTTTCGTCGCCAACTGGCCGTCGCCGCGGCGCGAACCGTGGCGCACGCTGCTGCGCGCGCGCGCGATCGAGAATCTGGCCTACGTCGTCGGCGTCAACCGCGTCGGCGTTGACGGCAACCAGCTGCATTATTCGGGCGACAGCGCGGCGCTCGATTTCGTCGGTGCGCCGCTGGTCGAGCTCGGCGCCCACGAGCAGGTCGTTACCGTGACCCTCGACCCGGCGGCGCTCGCCGCGCATCGCGAGCGCTTCCCGGCATGGATGGATGCGGACGATTTCGAATTGAGGACATGACGTGACGAGAAATTTTCCGCTGCGGCTCGCCGCAATGTTCACCTTGCTATGCCTGGCGCTTGCCAGCCCGTTCGCCGCCGCGCAATTGCAGGCCGGTTCCGCGATCTGGGAAAAGGACATCCAGAAATTTGAAGCAGCGGACAAGGCGAATCCGCCGAAGCCCGGCGCGATCCTGTTCATCGGCTCCTCGTCGATCGAGCATTGGAAGGACGTCGCCGATGACTTCCCCGGCAAGCGCGTGCTCAACCGCGGCTTTGGCGGTTCGCGTATCGCCGACTCGACGTACTACGCGGGCCGCATCATCGTGCCGTACAAGCCGGGCATGATCGTGTTCTACGCGGGCGACAACGATGTCGCCGACGGGCACACGGCGCAACAGGTGTTCGACGACTACGTGGCTTTCGTTGCGCGCGTGCGCAAGGATTTGCCGACGACTCCGATCGCGTTCATTTCGATCAAGCCAAGCCCGTCGCGCGCGGCACTGCTGCCGGTCATGCGCGAGGCGAACGCGAAGATTCACACATACACGGCGGCGCATCCGCATCTCGTCTACATCGACGTCGCGAGCAGGATGCTCGACTCGTCCGGCCAGCCGCGTGAGGACTTGTTCGTTGCCGACCGCCTGCACATGAACCGCACCGGCTACGACCTCTGGCGCAGCATCATTGCGCCGCTTCTACCCTGATCGGCCGCCCGGAACCGCCGCGTTGGACCGATTGCCAATTTGCGGCGCTGCGGCATAATGCAGGGCTCCAGTCGGGAGCCCCTATGAGTCGTGGATACAATTTCGCCGCCGGCCCGGCCGCGGTGCCCGAGGCGGTGTTGCGCCAGGCGCAGGCCGAACTGCTCGATTGGGGGCAGGCGCGTGCTTCGGTGATGGAGATCAGCCATCGCGGCAAATTGTTCGCCGAACTGGCGGCCGAGTCGGAGTGCGACCTGCGCTCCCTGCTCGACATTCCCGGCAACTACAAGGTGCTGTTCCTGCAGGGCGGGGCGACCCAGCACTTCGCCCAGATTCCGATGAATTTCGCCCGCCGCGACCGGATCGCCGACTACGTCGTCACCGGCCACTGGGGCGAGAAGGCGGTGCGCGAGGCGTGGACGCTGGCCGACGTGCGTATCGCGGCGAACAGCGATGCGAGCCGACACACCGCGATTCCCGCGCGCGACACCTGGACGCTGCACGCGGACGCCGCCTATGTCCACTACACGCCGAACGAGACCATCCACGGCGTCGAGTTCCAGCATGTGCCGGACGTCGGCAACGTGCCGCTGGTCGCCGACATGTCCTCGGACATCCTTTCGCGCCCGCTCGATGTGCGCAAGTTCGGCCTGATCTACGCCGGCGCGCAGAAGAACATCGGTGCCTCCGGCCTCGTCGTCATGATCGTGCGCGAGGATCTGCTCGAGCGCTGTCCAAAAGATCTGCCGAAGATCTTCAACTACGCTGAACACGCAGCCAACGATTCGATGCTCAACACGCCGAACACGTTCGGCTGGTATCTGGCCAGCCTCGTGTTCAAGTGGCTGCTGGGCGAGGGCGGCCTCGTCGCGATCGGCGAGCGCAATCGCGCCAAGGCCGAGCATCTCTACGCCGGCATCGACGGCTCCGGTGGCTTCTATCGCAACCCGGTGGAGCCAGCGTCGCGCTCGTGGATGAACGTCCCGTTCACCCTGTTCGACGAGGAGTTGAACGCGCTGTTCCTCAAGGAATCCGAAGCCGCCGGTCTGCTCGCACTCAAGGGCCACAAGGCGGTCGGCGGCATGCGCGCCTCGCTTTACAATGCGGTGACGCTCGAAGCGGTGCATGCCCTGGCCGACTTCATGCGCGATTTCGCCAAGCGTTACGGTTGACCCGATCCGCACCATGCCCCCGATTCCGTACAAGTAGTCCCATGCCAGCCAAAAAGACTCCGAAGAACAAATCCGCCATCGTCAAAGCAGCGCCACTCGACCTCGCTCAAGCGCGCGCGCGCATCGATGGCATCGATCGGCAGATCCAGGAACTGATCGCCGAGCGCGCTGGCTGGGCGCAGCAGGTCGGCAAGGCCAAGGGCCCGCTCAAGGCGGCGGTCGACTATTATCGGCCTGAGCGCGAGGCCCAGGTGCTGCGCATGGCGATCGACCGCAATCATGGTCCGCTCGCCGACGAAGTGCTCGTGCATGTGTTCCGCGAAATCATGTCGGCCTGCCTTGCCCAGCAGGAGCCGCTCAAGATCGGCTACCTCGGCCCCGAAGGCACGTTCAGCGAGCAGGCGATGCGCAAGCATTTCGGCGGTTCGGCGCACGGCCTGCCGCTGGCGAGCATCGAGGAAGTGTTCCAGGAGGTCGAGGCCGGTCATGCCGATTTCGGCGTCGTTCCGGTCGAGAACTCGGGGCAGGGCACGATCCAGGTCACGCTCGACATGTTCCTCACATCGAACCTGAAGATCTGCGGCGAAGTCGAGTTGCGCGTGCGCCAGTTCCTGCTCTCGCGTTCGGGGCATATCGAAGACATCGAACGCATCTACTCGCATCCGCAGTCGTTTGCGCAGACCAAGGCCTGGCTGCGCGCGAACCTGCCGAAGGCCGAGAAGATTCCGGTGTCGAGCAACGCCGAAGCGGCGCGCCGCGCGCGCAATGCCGATGACGCGGCGGCGATCGCCGGCGAGGCAGCGGGGCATGTCTACGGCTTGAAGAAGGTCGTCGTCAGCCCGATCCAGGATCGCGACGACAACACCACGCGCTTTCTCGTCCTTGGCCGCCAGTTCTTCCCGAGCAGCGGCCACGACCGCACCTCGGTGCTGGTCTCGATCAAGGACCAGCCCGGTGCGCTGTTCAACGTGCTCAGCCCGTTCGCGCGTCATGGCGTGTCGATGAGCCGCATCGAGTCGCGGCCCTCGCATCACGCGAAGTGGGAATACGCCTTCTTCATCGACCTCGCCGGCCACATCGACGATACGCCGATGAAGGCCGCGCTCGCCGAGCTGAAAGCGCACGCGGCGCAGATCAAGATTCTCGGCTCGTATCCGGTGGCGGTACTGTAATTTCCGTCAGCCAGCCGGATCGAAACGAGCCTCGGCGAGAGCGAAACCGAGCCGGCGCGAGTCGCGGCTCTCGCCGCGCTCCATCGGGCAGTAGTCGTCCGAGGTGGCGAACTCGAGCATGATCCGGCCTTGTGCGCGCAACGCGGCGTCGATGCGGAACTCCTGCAGCGCGGTGCCGCGGTTGACGAAGGCGGCGATCTGCCGTCCGTTTACGCGCATTTCGATGCGGTTCCTGCCGTCGATGCCAGCTGGCAGATAGCCGAGCACCTTGATGCGTCCGTCACCGTCCGCGCGCAACTGCAATTGCGCAGCGGGGCGACTCCAGACGATCTTCTCGGCATCGTCCGCGTACCAGCCGTCGAGCAGGCTGGCGCGTCCCGTATCCGGCGCGAGGAAATGCCGTGGAATTTCGGCGGGCAGACGCACCTTTTTGTACGGACAGGCGTTGCAGTGCGCGTCACGCGCGGAAGCGTAGGTTGCGCGGAAGCGCCGATAGGCTTCGCCGTGCCAGAGTTCTGCAAGGCTCGCCGTGTGCAGGTTGCCGAGCATGATGCGATCGCGCTGCTCGCAGCTGACGACGCTGCCATCGGCGAGGACGTGGATGGTTTCCCACGGATCCTGATCGCAGGAATGGATCATCGCACCGGCCGGGATGCTGCCGGGGAAATAACGCGGCTCCTCTGACAGCGGCTCGGCATGTTCGAGCTCGGGCGTCGACGATTCGATCGCGAGTTGCGGGTAGCGCGCACGCACTGTACCGATCCGCGCGTTGAGTTCGGCGATGAAGGTTGGCCGCAAATGGCCATGGTCGAGTTCCGCGATGAAGGTTTCCTCGATCGGGTCGCGCCGGATCACTGGATGCACGGCCAGGCGCGCGATGCCGAGGCGCACGGCGTATTCTGCAATCTCGTCGATCTGCGCCAGATTGCGCTTCATGGCGACGAAGGCGAAATCGACATCGAGCTCGCGTGGCGCGGTCTTCGCGAGCACGATCGCGCCTTCGATGCGTTCGCGCATCGTCGCCAGCGAACTGAATCGGTAGATGTCCTCGAATTGTTCCGCATCGAGGGTATGCAGCGAAATCGTCAGGCGCGTCAGCCCCGAATGCACGAGACCGGCGAGCTTGTGCTCGGGCAGGGCAGCCAGCGTGGTGACGAGCTCGACGCGCGCACCGGTCGAGGCCGCAAGTGTTGCGGCTTCGACGAGGTGCGGATAATGGGCCGACTCTCCGGAATAGTTCAGGCGGATGATGTCGGGCGACTTCAGTTCGGCGATCAGCCTGCGGTACAACTCGAAGTCGAGATGCTGGCCGGCGCCGCGCAGCAGCTTGCGCGAGCAGAACACGCAATCGAACGGGCAGCGCGAGGTCAGCTCGATCCACAGGATGCGCGGTAGCGGCGCGGTGCGCAGCGCGATGGTGTCGGCTTGCACTGCAACCGCTGCACGGTTCGCCGTAGTGCCGGCGTGCGGCAACGCCGTGCGCGGGTCAAAGCCCGCCGCCTGTGCGCGCAACGCATCCATGCGCGCATGCCAGATGCGATGCAACGCAGGCAGATTCAACAATTCGGCCTGCGTCTGCGTGTCTTCACGGCTAATGCGCCGGACGAGTTGCAATGGCGACAGGCGGGTCCAGGCGTTGCGCAGGTCGAACAGCAGGCGGTTGCGTCGCAGAATTCGTTCCACTTCGTCCGCTGCGTAGAACTTGCCTATCGTGGCGCGATGGCGATGTCGCGCCAGCGAACGCGGGCAGAACAGCGTCGCCCAGCCCTCGCGCCAGGCACGCAACCCCCATTCAGCGTCTTCGTAGTAGAACGGCGCATAGTCCGCACTTTCGCTGACATAGCGACACAGCGGGGCGGTGCGGAACAGGGAGGAACCTCCACCCGCGTAGAGGCCATTGCGCACGCCGCCGTCGACTTCCGGCGCCCGGTCGAAAATATCCACAGCGTGTGCATCGTCGGTGAAGTCGGTCCAGCCAGTTTCCTCGCGCCGACGGTCGGGTTCGGCGAAGACGATCTGCGAAGCGACGGCGAACACGTCCACACGGCGGTGGATCAGCGCCTCCTGCAGCGCGTGCGGATCCAGGCACATGTCGCTGTTGAGCAGATAGGTCCATGTGTGGCGGACGCGCTTCAGACCAAATTCGATCGCGGCATTGAAACCCAGCGGTTCGGCAACGAAATGCCACTCGGCAGAACCGAACCGCGAAACCAGGCCGGCGTAGTCAGATTCGCCCACACCGTTGACCACGATGACGATTTGGCTCGGCTCGTGCACCTGGAACAAGGCCGCGTCCAGCGCCGTCAAGGTCTGCTCGAGAAGGTCGGGCGTGCCGCGCTCGGGAATCAGGATGGACAACCCTGGCGCTGTCGCCTGCACAGCGTCATCTACGTTGTGCTTTCGGCCCGGCCAATGAGCCGCCAGTCTGGCAATCGCCAAAGTCAGATACAGATATCCGTAGCGCCAGGCTCTATCGAGTGCGTGCATGTGCATGCCGTCCATTTGCATATGAGGCGAGCTTGTCCGAATGTCGCGAAGGCCTTGAAGTTCCTTGCGCGTCGGTGGAATAGGGCGATATCCCGGCCGCTGTGCTAGTGTTCGCGGTTCGCCGCGCGGGCGTGGGTGCTCGCGGCGGCATGGATGTTTCCCCTGCCAAGACGTACCGATGAGCAATCTGGTTTGGACGAGTTCCTTCGCGCGCGGCCTGAATGGCAGCATGCGCGTTCCTGGCGACAAGTCGATTTCGCACCGCGCTGTGATGTTCGCCTCGCTCGCCGATGGCGTTTCGCGTGTCAGCGGATTCCTCGAAGGCGAGGACACGCGCGCGACCGCACGCGCGTTCGCGCAGATGGGCGTGCGCATCGAGACGCCGAGCGCGAGCGAGCGCATCGTGCATGGCGTCGGCATCGACGGGCTCAAGGCGCCGTCGATGCCGATCGACTGCGGCAATGCCGGTACGGGCATGCGCCTGCTCGCGGGCCTGCTTGCGGGCCAGAAGTTCGACACAACGCTGATCGGCGACGAATCGCTGTCGAAGCGGCCGATGCGGCGCGTGATCGAGCCGCTCGCGCGGATGGGCGCGAAGATCGATTCGAACGAAGGCGGCTTGCCGCCGCTGCGCATCCACGGCGCCGCGTCATTGCGCGGCATCGACTACACCTTGCCCGTGGCCAGCGCGCAGGTGAAGTCGGCACTGCTGCTGGCCGGTCTGTATGCGCAGGGCGAAACGCAGGCGCATGAGCCGCACCCGACGCGCGACTACACCGAGCGCATGCTGCGCGCGTTCGGCTATCCGATCGAATTTTCCGCAGGCCACGCTCGATTGAGCGGCGGCCAGCGCCTGCGGGCGACCGACATCGTCGTGCCGGCGGACTTTTCCTCGGCGGCGTTTTTCCTCGTCGCCGCGAGCATCGTACCGGAATCGGAATTGACGCTGCTCGACGTCGGCATGAATCCGCGTCGCACCGGTTTGCTGCAGGCGTTGCGCCTGATGGGCGCCGATATCCGCGAAACGAATGCGCGCGAAGCCGGCGGCGAGGCGATTGCGGATCTGGTCGTGCGTTACGCCCCGCTGCACGGTATCGACGTGCCGGTGACTCTGGTGCCGGACATGATCGACGAGTTTCCCGCGTTGTTCGTCGCTGCCGCCGTGGCCCGGGGCACGACGCGCGTGAGCGGCGCGGCCGAGTTGCGGGTCAAGGAGTCCGACCGCATCGCGGTGATGGCCCGGGGCCTGCGCGCACTCGGCGCACGCATCCAGGAGACGCCGGACGGCGCCGTCATCGAAGGTGGCGCGCTGCACGCGGGCGAGGCCGACAGCACGGGCGACCACCGCTGCGCGATGAGCTTCTGCGTCGCCGGTCTGGTCGCCGGTGGTGCGGTGCGCGTGCTCGACTGCGCCAACGTCGCGACCTCGTTCCCAGGATTCTTCGAACTGGCCGGAACCTGTGGGTTCGTGCTGGCCTGAGCGATTCATGGGGTGATCTCGGATTTCGTGCAATTTGTGACGAGCCAAATCAATAACACCCTTACAGGTCAATAACTTACCGTTTGAGCGTTTCGCCGAGGGTACCTCGGATTTCGTGCAATTTGTGACGAGCCAAAATTCCGCCTGTACCCCTTCAGTGTGCTCTTGGCTAGCGCCAGTTAGTCATCCCTGCTTCGCTCATAGATTGGACGAACATCGAGAGAATGAACCCACTCCGGCGGCCCCACGGCCGGATCGAACGTGACCAAATCCACCGAGATTTGAAGTCCCGCACAGCAGGTGTAAATCCTGGTCGATACCGCCCGGCCGGCGCGCTCAGCATTCTCCGGAGCGACGCCCGCAGCAAGGATCAGGACAAAGTTCTCGGGATCGTCCAGCCGGATCATTTCGGCCAGATACGCGATTTCGACGTAGGGCAACTGGACGAACATGTCCTGCAGCCGGGCTTCCAGCCAGTCAGGGGCATGGATCGGCAGCCGAAACCCCCTCGTCGTCTCCTCCTGGAGTTGCTCCACATCGATTGGCGCCACGGTGCCGGACTCGAGCAGCCCCTGAGCTTCCTCGGGATACAGGATGACGTGGTCCTCGTTCGGATTGAGGATCAGGGTTGCCCCCAAGGTCACCTCAAAAAAATCCCGCCCGGTCATCGCGATGACCTTGCGCTGTCCTCCTGAGGCTTGGTGCGCCTGTTGCGAATCGCTGAAGAACGGCAAGAGCAAGGCCTGGGTGTCTGGATGGGCAAATTGAATAAATCGCACGCGGCCCGAGTCGTCCGATAGCGGTGCATGCGCATACACCGCGGCATCCAACAAGGCACGAAAGAACGGCACTTCATCCTTCTGTTCTTTGGCACGCCGGCGCAATTTCTCGAGTTCCTGGAGCGAGACTTTGGGCGCCGGCATCGCGGAGCCGGTGAATGGCGAGTCCAGGTACGCCTGGGGTCCGCTCGCCGCCTCGGGATTGATGGAATATCGGGTCACGGGGACGGTTCTCGTTAATTTACGGATCGAGCACGGGTCATGGCATCGAGCACGGCTGCGACCGACGGCGTGCGCGTCGCGTACTCGTCGTGCAAACGAGTGACCTGTTGGGTGAACAGTGTGACGATCGCGCTGATCGGCAGTTCCGCGGGTCGAGCCACCTCTCGGACCGTCCATTTTTCGAGCTTGGCACGGCGAGCAAAGTAGCTGACGGAGTCCGCGAAGACGGTGCCCAGCCGGCTCGACGCGATCCCGCCCCGCTGATGCGTGCTGGCCAGCGAGCGCATCGCCAACTGGGTAAGGTGCATCACCTGGGCGATGCTAAAGATGTGGAGGGCCTCTCTGAGGTTGGACGTCGCGGCCTCCGCCCACTTCGGGTTGTACCCGGATTTCGCCAACTCCCAACCCGCATATTGCACCACCTCGGCCAGCGCTAAGTCCCGCCAGACGTCCAACAGCGCATTGAGAACGTCGTTCGACGGCTCGATGCCGCTCAGCAGCGCGTTCGCCATCGCGTTGCGTTCACGGCAATCTCCGGGAGACCAGCAGATGCGCCAGGCCAGAGTCTGCGGCCCCATCTCGAACCAATCCTTCGCGGTCAGCCAGTCTTCCGCATTCGATAGCGAGAGCTCCGGTTGGATCACACCGAGCGCCTGCAACGCGAACAACATGCGCTGGGAGAAGCTTTCGTGGGGCGAGAGAGGCTCCTTGAGGCGCTGGAGTGGCAACAGCCGAGTGAGAGAACTGTCCGCTCCAGCACGGACCGCGGCGGCGAAATACAGAGTAGCCGTCAGATCGTTCGAATCCACCGTTCACCTTCGAGAAAATGGACGTCGCTGAGCGCAAGTCCATGAAAATGAACACTATAGATTGTAGTCCTATAGGGTTCAATGCGTTGTCATCCGCGAATTCCCGAGAGTTCACGGATGCCGAGCAAACGATCCCTCCCCGCAGCGCTCAAGATGGCTCGCAAAGCGCGCGGCCTGAGCCAGGAGGCGTTTTCCGACGTGTCCAGCCGCACGTACATGAGTTCGCTCGAGCGCGGCATGAAGAGCCCCACGCTCAACAAACTCGCGGCGATCAGCCAGGTTCTGGCCATTCATCCGCTGACGTTGCTGATGCTATCCCACACCGGCGGAAACAACGCCGAAACGGATGCTCTGATCGCCCGCATTCGGCGCGAAATTGCGACCCTCAAATCGTAGGTTCCGAACCGACGAATTCACACCTGCAATTTTTTCATCGTCGGAGACGATGAGGTCGATCGAATCAATCGCCGCTTGCCTCGATATGTAGGTTGCGTCTACCTTGCATGCGGTAATCCCGCCGAGATGTGTGAACAATCGACCCATCCGCGATGAGCGACCTCGTTCAAGAATTCGAATCGCGCCTGACCGACCGATACGGGGAGTTCGTCCCGCCTACCGCTCTGTGGAAAGAGTTGGGCTTCGCGACGCCGGCATCGTTCCGCAAAGCCCTCTCTCAAGAACGCGTCGAGGTTGAGGTATTCGATATTGCGGGGCGTCGCGGTTCCTTCGCGCGGTCAAGGGATATCGCGCAGTGGCAGGCGACGGTTTATGAGAACCGTCGACGCCACGGCAAACAATAACGCCCTCTAGCCGGTAGCCGGCGCCGCTGTCGCGCCTGCAGGCGGTTGCAGTTTGGCGAGCACGTCCTCCAGCGCCTGCAAGCGTGCCTGGGCTTTCAGTGCGTCGCCTTCGGCACTCTGACGCGCGGTGCGCTCCTGGTCCAACGACCGTGTCGTCGTGGCGAGCTCGGCGCGCAGGCGCTCAAGCGTCTGGAGGTCTTGGGTCCAGGTGGCGCGCAAGGTCGCCAGTTCCGCGACGGCCGTCTTGAGCGAGGCGACTTCGTCGTGAGCGGCACGCACCTCGCCGCGTACCTGATGCAGTTCCTTATCCAGCCGCGCCCCATGCTCCGTCAGGCGGCCGTTATCGCGGTTGAGCTGCAGCAACTCGTGATTCTTCTCAGCGATCGTTTCATTCGCCTGGCGCAGCGCGACCTGCAGTTCCTGGATCTGGTGTTCATGCCGCCGCTGGTCTTGATCGCGTTGCTCCTTGACCGAAGTGCGGTAGTGCTCCAGGGCCTCGCGGGCGTGGCGGTGCTTTTCTTCCAGCGACTGGGCATGCGCCTCGTGTTCGGCCAGGCGTGTGTTCAGGCCGGCAATGCGCTCTTCGAGCCCGCGGATCTGAGTTGTCGCCTCCTGAAGCGATTGTTGGGTGGTCTTGTGGGCGATCTTCTCTTCGTGGCAGGCGGTTTCGGTACGTTCGAGTTGGGCTTGCACCGCGGTGTTTTCTTGCCGAGCTTTCTCGAGCTGCTCACCGCGATCCTGAAGTTGTGCGTCGAAACGGCTCTTGGCTTCGGCAATCTTGGTGTCGGCTTCCTCGTTCAGTCGCCCGGCCAACCGGCTCACCAAATCGGCCAGGGTGTCGCTGATCGGGTATTGGCCGCCCAAGCCGCCGGCATCTTCGGCTTCCAACTCCTTCAGATGGCGGTGGATGGTGGTTTTGGATCCCGTGTTACCCAACGCCACGCGTACTGCGTCGACAGACGGATGTTTTCCTTCCGCCAACAAAGCGTTGCGAGCTTTTTCCACTTCGTTTCTGTAGACGCCGCCACGTGCCATGGATGTCTCTCCGATGTATTTCGTACTGTATTACATACCATGTAATTACATACAAAATTTCAGTAGAAAATCAAGATAAATCTGTAAAATTTCATACGGGATAATGTTGAGTTATCCCGTGTTATGTCATCGCCCGGTGGCAAATCGGACTCCACGCAGTACGAATCACCGGAATCGGGCGACTCAAAGGGGTATGTCTCGTGGGTCCCAATGGAGAACGAGTGATCAAACAGAACACGCGATAAACTCTAAATTGACACTATTACACTAAGTGTAATAAGCTCATTGACAACCCTAGTCTTTAATCCTATCCTTGCCATGGACGTGGAATTCGACGATGCCTCGCTACAGAGGCTTGAGGCTGACCCGAAGTACACCGCCGATTTCGACGCTGCCGTGGTTAAGGCGTTCCGAAAACGGATGCAACTGATCCGTGCCGCGCTCGACGAGCGCGCCTTTTACGCCATGAAGTCTTTGCACTACGAAAAGCTTAAGGGGGACCGAGAGGGTCAGCACTCGATGCGGCTGAATGATCAATGGCGCCTGCTCTTGCGATTCAAGCATGAGCCGAACGGCAAAATTGTCGTGATCATTTCAATCGATGACTACCACTGAGGAGGGGCAATGTATGAACAGTGTTGCAGAAGTCTTCCCGCCTGGTGAGTTTCTCCGGGACGAGCTGGATGCTCGCGGTTGGACCCAGACGGAACTGGCCGAAATCATGGGCCGCCCCGTTCGATTGATCAACGAAATCATCGCCGGCAAGAAGGCCATTACGCCTGAGACGGCGATCCAACTGGGCGATTCGCTCGGTACCGGCCCCGAGCTCTGGATGAATCTGGAGAGCCAGTTCCAACTGTCCAAGGTTCGATCGGTGGATGGGCTAATTGCGCGACGCGCTCGCTTGTACGAGCGGTTTCCCGTGCGCGAAATGATCAAGCGCGGCTGGATCGAAACCTCCAAGTCCATCGATGTACTGGAGCAGCAGTTCCTGAAGTTCTTCGACATCCAGGCTCTGGATGCCAACGTCTCGTTCTGCCACGCCGCCAAGAAATCCGAAGCCGACGCGCCGGTCAACATGCTTCAGTTGGCCTGGTTGTTCCGGGCGCGGCGCTGTGCGTCCGAAATCGTCACCAAGCCTTATTCGGAGGCGTTGCTGCGGCAGGCACTCGCCTCGTTGTCTGCGCTCTTGAGCGCGCCGGAGGAAACGCGTCATGTGCCGCGCATCCTGGCTGACTGTGGCGTTCGCTTCGTTGCGGTCGAGCCGATCCCCGGCTCGAAGATCGATGGGGCTTGTTTCTGGTTGGCAAAAGAACAGCCGGTGGTAGCGATGTCGCTTCGGCTCGATCGGATCGACAACTTTTGGTTCGTGCTTCGACATGAGCTCGAGCACGTGCTGTGCCGTCACGGCCAGGAACATGGCTACATCCTCGATCAGGATATCGAAGGTGCTTCTGCCGACCAGGTTAATGGCGAAGAGGCGGTCGCAAATGCCGCTGCGGCCCAGTTTTGCGTGGCCCGTGACGAATTGGCCGGATTCATTGCTCGCGTGTCCCCTTTCTTCAAGGAGGAACGCGTCGTGCTGTTTGCTCAGCGGCTCAATATCCACCCCGGCCTCGTGGTCGGGCAGTTGCAGCGTCACCTGAAACGTTATGACTTGTTTCGGAAGTACCAGGCCAAGGTTCGTTCTTTCGTCACCGCCTCCGCCCTGACGGATGGCTGGGGCGTCGTTCACGCTGAATAAGGAAGCACTCCATGTCCGCTTATTCGAATTCTGTAAAAGATTATGTTGAGCGCTATCAGGCAGAAGCCGGTTCGGATGCGCTCATGGATCCTCACGCCATCGCAGAGTGGGCTTACAAGCGTGGCTTGCACAAGCCGAACCTCAAGACGATCATCGATTCGATCGCGAGCGATATTGCCCAAGTATTCCGCGAAGAGTATCGCATCGATGCAGTCGGCCGCCGGTATCGGGCCAAGCACGCCGCCACGGAAAAACGCGGCAACCGCACGTTGTCGCTGTGGGCTGACCTTGACGATCCCAACGCACCGCATTCGCACTTCGTCAAATCGTTCGCCCAGCGGCGTCAACAGATCGTCGGTGACTGTGTCCAACTCGCCACGGACGTCGATGTCTACAACGACAAGCGCAACCCGGCGGCACCGATCCAGATTCCATTGGATTTCACGCTCGACGTGATGGAGTTGCAACAAGTGCCGCGAAAAGCGGCATGACAGCTTATCCACCGACAAACGATAGCGTACAACCCAATCCGTGAGGCAATGACATGGCCAAGAATGAGAAAACGGGACCTAAAGTGACTAAAGAAGCGGCGAAGGTGCTGAGTGATCCTCATGCCAGCAAGACAGCAAAGTCCCTCGCCGGCAGCGCGCTGGCGCAAGCACATACGAACAAGCAATCCTCAGCGACGACCGCGCATATCGCTGCCAAAGCGATCAATGACGGTCGCACCAGTCAGACCACCCGTTCGCTCGCTGGCAGCGTGCTGACGCAGAAGCCCAAGCGTTCGAAATAATCCGGCGGAGGGTCAGCTTGATGGCGCTCCGGTTATCGAGCGCGCATGGTCTGTCCTCTCTGCCGTGCCCGCTGTCAACTCGCCGACGACGCATCCCTTCGATGACGAAGCGAGGATTCGTGCCCCACCGGAGGATCGAAATTGTTGTCGAAAAAATGCCTTGTTGACGGTGTAGTACGACACCCGAAGAATCTGCACGGTCTGACCTACGGGCGGCAGCCCATCTTGATAGCAGATCTCCAACCGATGGTCGTCCACATGTGAGACCCAGCCGTCGTGAGTCGGATCCGGGTCGCTGCCATGGGCCAACGGCGCCATGATGAGAATCAGGGGTAGCGCAAGGGTTTGAGTGAGCGTTTTCATGGTGGTTCTCCATTACTGGGGGAAGCAACGCCTTCGCAGCGTTGCGCAATGTCACGTCCGTCGAGCGGATGCGAACGAAATTTTTTGGGAACGCGACCTGCTTCGCAGTAGTCGGTAGATGACCGGAACAACGAGCATCGATAACAGCGGCGCGGTGACCATGCCCCCAACCATCGGTGCCGCGATGCGCTGCATGATTTCCGAACCCGTCGCTGCACCGAGCATGATCGGCGCAAGACCCGCAAGGATGACGGCGACGGTCATGGCCTTCGGGCGCACACGCTGGACGGCACCTTCGCGAATTGCGGCTAGCAGCGTCTCATCCGATGCCGGTTCACCCGCGGCAAGCCGGTGCTCCCAGGCGTGCTTGAGATAGAGCAGCATCACGACGCCGAATTCCGCAGCTACGCCGGCGAGTGCAATAAAACCCACTGCCGTCGCAATCGACATCGCATGGCCGAGCAGGTACATGAACCAGAACCCGCCGATCAGGGCGAACGGGATGCTGGCAAGAATCAACCCCGCTTCATCGAAACGACCGAAGGTCAGGTAGAGCAATACGAAGATGATCAACAGCGTCGCCGGCACGACGACGCGCAGACGTGCGACGGCGCGCTCGAAATACTCGAACTGGCCCGACCACGTGATCGAGACGCCGGGCGGTAGGGTCACCTCATGTGCGACACGTTCGCGCATGTCGTTGACGACGGACGCCAAATCTCGACCGCGCGCATCGACGTAGATCCAGCCTGACAAGCGCGCGTTCTCGCTTTTGATCATTGGCGGACCCTCCGCGATGCCGATCTTCGTCACCGCGCCTAGCGGAATCTGCGCACCGCCCGAAGTGACCACTGGCAGATCGCGCAGCTTCTGCACCGAATCGCGCAGCTCGCGTGGATAACGCACGCTGATCGGAAAGCGCCGCCGGCCTTCGACCGTTTCGCCGATCGTCTCGCCGCCGATCGCGGACGAGACGACGCTTTGCACGTCGGCGATGTTGAGTCCGTAGCGCGCCGCAGCGGCGCGGTCGATGTCGACATCGATATAGCGGCCACCCGTGAGGCGTTCCGCCAGAGCCGAGGTCACCCCCGGTACGGTTTTCACGACCTGCTCGATGCGCGCGGCGATCTGATCGATCGTCGCTAGGTCACTGCCGTTGACCTTGACGCCGATCGGACTCTTGATGCCCGTCGCAAGCATATCGAGGCGATTGCGGATCGGCGGCACCCACAAGTTGGTCAGACCCGGCAGGTGCACGGCACGGTCGAGTTCCTCGATCAGCTTGTCTTTCGTCATTCCTGGCCGCCATTGATCCTGCGGCTTGAAGCGTACGGTGGTCTCAACCATTTCCAGTGGCGCCGGATCGGTCGCGGTTTCGGCGCGGCCGATCTTACCGAAGACGCTGGCGACTTCGGGCACGCTACGGATCATCTGATCGGTCTGCTGCAGAATCTGCGCTGCCTTGCCGGCAGACAGACCCGGTAGCGCGGTCGGCATGTACAACACGTCACCTTCATCGAGCGGCGGCAGGAATTCGCCGCCAAGTCGCGAGATCGGCCAGAGTGTGGCGAGCAACAGCAAGGCCGCTACCGCGAGAGTGGTTTTCGGCCAAGACAGCACGGCATCGAGCGCCGGACGGTATATGGCGATCAAACCGCGCACGACCGGATTGGCTTGCTCGTCGGGAATGCGCCCGCGTATCCAATAGCCCATCAGCACGGGAATTAGCGTGACTGACAACCCGGCCGCCGCCGCCATCGCGTAGCTCTTGGTGAACGCGAGCGGTGCGAACAACCGGCCTTCCTGTGCTTCCAGAGAAAACACCGGCACGAATGACAGCGTAATCACGAGCAGGCTGAAGAACAGCGCGGGGCCAACTTCGACTGCAGCCTCGGTGATCAAGTGCCAGCGTTCATCGGCGCTCAATCTCCCGTCGGGATGTGCATGCTGCCAAGCTTCCAGGTGCTTGTGCGCGTTCTCGATCATCACGATGGCTGCATCGACCATCGCGCCGATCGCGATCGCGATGCCACCGAGCGAAAGGATGTTCGCATTGAGGCCCTGCAGATGCATCGCGATCAGTGCAGCGAGCACGCCGAGTGGCAATGCGACGATTGCGACGAGTGCCGAACGCAGATGGAACAGGAACGCCGCGCAGACCAGCGCGACGACCAAGAACTCCTCAATCAGTTTGCCGCGCAGGTTGTCGATCGCACGGCCGATCAGTTGTGAGCGATCGTAAGTTTCGACGATCTCGACGCCGGGCGGCAGGCTGGGTTGGATGCTTTTCAGTTTGGCCTTGACCGCCGCGATCGTCGCTTGCGCGTTCTTGCCCTGGCGCATCAGGACCACGCCGCCCACGACCTCGCCTTCGCCGTTGAGCTCGGCGATACCGCGGCGCATCTCGGGACCCAATTGGATGTGTGCAACGTCGGACAGCAGCACCGGCACACCACCGGCACCGGTCTTCAATGGAATGGCGCGAAAATCCTCCATCGATTTGAGATAACCCGAGACACGGACGACGTATTCGGCTTCGGCGAGTTCAAGCACCGCCCCACCAGCCTCGCCGTTGGCACGCTGCACGGCATCGATCACCTGCGCATGCGTGACGTTATAGGCGCGTAATTTGTCGGGATCGAGCACGATCTGGTACTCGCGCACCATGCCGCCGACGGTGGCGACTTCGGCGACATTCGGCACGCTCTTCAACTCGTAGCGCAGAAACCAGTCCTGCGTCGCACGCAACTCGGACAGATCGTGCTTGCCGCTGTGATCGACCAGCGCGTATTCGTAAATCCAACCGACGCCGGTCGCATCGGGCCCAAGCGCCGTCGATGCCTTCGCCGGCAGGCGCGACTGCACCTGATTGAGGTATTCGAGCACACGGGAGCGCGCCCAATACAGATCGGTGCCGTCGTCGAAGAGCACGTAGACCAAGGCTTCGCCGAAGAACGAATAGCCGCGCACCGTTTTTGCACCCGGTACCGACAGCATGGTCGTCGTCAGCGGATAGGTGACCTGATCCTCGACGAGTTGCGGCGATTGTCCCGGCCACGTGGTGCGGATGATGACCTGCACGTCGGATAGGTCCGGCAGCGCATCGACCGGTGTTTGCTTGAGCGCGTAGACTCCCCAGGCAGCAAGAAAAACCGCAGCGAGCAACACCAGAAAACGGTTCGCGATCGAGGCACGAATCAGGCGCGCGATCATGGCTTGGCCCCGTTGGGTTTCGGAGTGACGCCTGCATCGAGCACAGCGATCTTCGCAATCTCGAAGGCGCCATCGGCATTGCGGAAGAAGCTGAAGCTCACGCGTTGACCGGCGTGAATGTCCTCCGTGGGGATTTTCTGCGGACACACAAACGACATCGTCATCGCGCCCATATTGAGCGAGGCAATCGCATCGGCGTCGATCGTCCAGTCGTGGCCGGCAATGCGCTTGACCGTTCCCGTGGCAAGATGCAGTTCCGGCGTGGGAACCGCGTCGGCTGGTTTTTCCATCGGCACCGACGAACTCGTCTCGCTGTTACCTTCGAGTCTCGCCAATGTGCCGGTCAGGCTCGCTTCGGAGTCGATCAGGAACTGGCCAGACAGCACCACCTTGTCACCGTCCTTCACACCGTCGAGGACCACCGTTTTGCCACCGGACTCGTCGCCGAGGCGTACCTCCTGCGCACGAAAATGGCCCTGACCCGCATCGATGATGACGACATTGCGCAGGCCGGTCGCAATCACGGCCTCGCTGGGTACCAGCACGCTCTCTGCGCCCGCTATCGTTGGGATGATGTCGAGGCTGGCATACATGCCTGGCGCCAATTTGCGCTGCGGATTCTTGAGCACGATGCGCGCGGTCAGTGTGCGCGTTGTCGTATCGACGTCGGGCAACAGAGCTTCGATCGTTCCCGCGAACGTTTCCCCTGGAAATGCCGGCACTCGTGCTACGACTACGGCGCCCGCCGCCAGGCGACCACTTTGCGCTTCCGGGATCGCGGCGTTGACCCAGACGTCGTCGAGACCGTTGATGCGCATCAATGGCATGCCCGCGGCGATCGTCGCACCGTCGCGCACATTGAGTTCGCCGACGACACCGGCGCGGGGCGCGGTCAGGGTGATTCGCGTCTGTGCCTGGCCGCTGCGCTCGATCGCACGAATCTGAGCATCACCGATGCCGAGCAACACGAGCCGCTGTCTTGCAGCCGCACGCAACGGGTCGAGTCCTGGCGTTCGCGCACGACGCAAGGCGAGATATTCCTCCTGTGCCGCCGTCCAGTCCGGTGCGAGCACCGTCAGCAAGGGCTGGCCGGCTGCAACTTGAGTCAGCGGCGCACGCACATGCAGTTGTTCGACGATGCCGGCGACGCGGCTTTGCACGACGCTGACCGCGCGCTCGTCGAACGCGATCGTGCCCGTTGCGCGCACGCTGGATTTCAGTGCGCCTTTTTCGGCCTGTGCGGTACGCACGCCAAGGTTCTGCGCCAGGCGTGGATTGATCGCTACGGTACCTGGCTCAGCACTCGCGCCACCCGCGTATTTCGGCACCAGTTGCATGTCCATGAACGGCGATTTGCCGGGTGCATCGAAATGCTTGTCGGGCACCATCGGGTCGTACCAGTACAGCGGTTTCTCGGCGGACGTCGCCGTCGATGGTGTCAACGGCGGGGAGCGGTAGTGCACCCACAACAGCGTTGCGGTAATGCCTAGAAGAAAAGCGGCCGTCGTCGCGAGAATCGTGATGAGACGTGGCATGGCGTTAGTGCTCCTTCGGAAACGCGAAGTACAGCGCTGCCCAGGACTGGCCGAGCGTGCTCGTCAGATCGGTGTAGGCCAGCCGTTGCTCGATGGCGTTGTCGAGTGCGGTCAATGAGGCTTGCAAGCTGCCACTTCCGCCGCGGTACGCAGCCAGGGTAGCGTCCACGCGGTCGTCGGCCAGAGGTAGCAGTTCCTTCTCATAGCGCTGCACGCGCTCGACCGCGCTGCGCCAGGTGGCCAGCGTCTTCTGCAACTCGGCCGAGTGCATGCGTCGGGCGGCTTCGCGCTCGTCGGCAATCTGATCGACCAGCGCCTGCTTGGAGGCGATGTTTGGGTCTTGTCGCTTGCTGCCAAACAACGGCAGATCGATGCGCGCCTCGATCGAGATCATGTTGGAGAATTGAGGGGCGCGCTGTGCGTAGGCGAATTCCAGCGACCAATCCGGTCGCTTCTCTGCCCTCGCGAGAGCGACATCCGTCGTCGCCGCCTTTTCCGCGGCATCGTAGGCAAGCAGTTCGCGATGATGGGCAACGTTGCGAATCAGCGTGTCAGGGTCGGCGCCGAGACTGCGGAAGTCCGGCGCGTCGCCCAGCGGCTGGTCGCTCGAGTCGGGAAGCCAGCGAACGAATTCCGCGCGGGTTTCCGCGACAACACGCGCGGCCTCGCTGATGCGATCTTCGAGCATCGCCTGTTCGGCACGTGCAGCGATGCCATCGGCCGCCGAACCACGTCCGGCAGTCAGCGCGGCAGTCGCCGCCGCCATCTGCGCTTCGGCACGCGGGCGCAGCGATTGGAGCAAGGCCAGCCGCCGCTCAGCCGCCGCGCGCATCACCCAAGCGCGGGCGACGGACTCGCGGGTGGTCAGGCGCTCAGTCGTCAGCAGCGCGCCTTCCCGCGCGGCCATCGCCTCGGCGCGCTGCGTGCGCAGCTCGCGCTTCTCGCCACGCGTAAAGGTCTGCATCACGCCGACCTTACGCATCGTCATGAAGTCGCGGTTGAGGTGGAACGCATCGTTCGTGGTAACCGGCAGATTGTCGATGCCGACGATGAGCTGCGGATCGGGCAATTGCCCGGCCGGCGTCACGGCGCGTTCGGCCGAGGTCAGCGCTGCCTGGTGCGCGTCGATATTCGGCGCCTGCGTTTCGGCTTGTTTGACCGCCTCAAGCAGTGATAAGGAGGTCTCGCCGGCCTGGGTTGCGGCGAGCGGCACCAGGATCAGGGAGAGGGACACGCAAAGCAGCGGCAGCGCGACTCCGCACCAGCGGCGCACATGCAAATAAACAAGGGAAAACATGGTTGAACTCCGACAACGACACAACGTGCCGCGCAGCGCGCGGCGCCCTCAACGTCGTGGGTCGAAGCTCAAATTTGGAACGTGCAGTGCTGGATGTTCAGCGGTGGCGCAGCGGCACGGGCAATGACGCCGTGGACGACGTCATCGTGCCAGCGCACGGGATGCCACGAGGCCGCGCGTAACCAAGTGGTTGGCGGCAACAGGGCCGGCGGTACGGTCGGCGGCGTGCCATGGTCGGAGGTCTGCGTCAGCGGATGGCAATGCTGCTGGCAGCGAGCTAGATCCGCCTTTCCCGGTTCCGTGCAGTCCGGCATGTCGGAGGACGCCGCCATGGCCACCGCATTGCGCGTCTCGACCGGGCACGCATACGCCGCCATCGCGACCTGCTGGAACAGCAGGCCGAGGAGCGCGAACAGCGCAATCCAGCGGCGGTGGCGTTGACGACGCAATGGCATACTCTGAAAAACTTCCCTACGCGGCGGCTAAGTGACCGGGGTGTTCTCGCTCATCTTACATCGGCAGATTTCGTATTTCATTGCAAATGAAGCGCAGAAATCGATTTGCCGGTGCTCCTGTCTTTCGAGAGACATCAATTTAGAGTCAAAGTTTCAACGTGGCGTGCCTTGTCGCTCAACGGCGCTGGCGATACACCAATCGGTATAGCGCCGGCAGTACGATCAGCGTCAGAAGCGTTGACGATACGATGCCTCCGATGACCACAGTTGCCAGTGGTCGCTGCACTTCGGCGCCGGGGCCGACGTTGAAGGCCATCGGCAGAAACCCCAGCGAGGCCACCAGCGCGGTCACCAGCACGGGGCGCAACCGACCCAGTGCGCCATCGACAATAGCATCGTCGAGCGAATCGCCTTCCTCTCGAAGCTTCCGGATGAAGGCGATCATGACCAAGCCGTTGAGTACGGCCACACCGGACAGCGCGATGAACCCGACGCCCGCGGAGATCGAGAATGGGATGTCGCGCAACGCCAAGGCCAAAATACCGCCAGTCAACGCCAGAGGCACACCGCTGAACACGACGAACGCGTCGCGCGCCGAACCGAAGGTCATGAATAGCAGCCCGAAGATGATGAGGAAGGTCACCGGCACGACGACGGCCAGGCGTTGGCTGGCCGATATCAACTGCTCGAATGTTCCGCCATAGCCGATCCAGTAGCCGGCAGGCGTCTTCACCTGCGTATCGATACGGGCGCGCAGCTCGTTGACGAAGCCGCCGAGATCGCGCCCTCGGACGTTCGCCGTCACCACGATGCGGCGCTTGCCGTTCTCGCGATTGACCTGATTCGGACCGAGTTGATCCTTGATTGCCGCCACCTCGCGCAAAGGCACGAACGAGGGTGTACCGACGGACTTCTCGCCACTTCGGCTCGATTCATCGGACTGGCCGCCGGTGCCGCGAGGTACCGTGAGATCGCCTAGGGCATTGCGATCCTGCCGAAGCGCTTCAGGCAGGCGCACGACGATGTCGAAGCGCCGATCACCCTCAAAGAGTCGACCGGCGACCGTGCCACCAATCGCGGTTCCGACCGTCGCCTGCACATCACCGGTGTTCAATCCGTAATGCGCCAGCGCGGTACGGTCGGGAACGATGGCAATCATCGGCAGGCCAGTGATTTGTTCGAGCTTGACGTCCGCCGCTCCCGGAATCTTGCGAGCGACCGCCTCGACACGCTTTCCGATATCGAGCAGCGTATCCAGATCGTCGCCATAAATTTTGACCGCCACATCCGAGCGCACCCCCGAAATCAGCTCGTTCATGCGCATCTGGATCGGCTGGGTGATCTCATAGTTATTGCCGGGCAGCTCACGGGCGGCACGCTCCACTTCCTCCACCAACTGCGCTTTGGGCTTGCGTGGATTGGGCCAGCGCTCGCGCGGCTTCAATATGACGTAGGTGTCGGCGGTCGATGGCGGCATGGGATCGCTCGCGATCTCCGCCGTGCCGATCTTGCTGAACACACGCTCGACTTCGGCAAATTTGAGCAATCGCTTTTCCAACTGCTCCTGCATCGCCAACGACTGGCTCAGGCTTGTGCCCGGAATGCGCAGCGGTTGCAGAAGGATGTCACCCTCATCCAGGCTGGGAATAAATTCGGAACCGAGCCGCATCGCCAGGAAGCCGGCGCCGATCAGCAGAACAACTGCTACGGCAACGACCATAAGCCGCAACCGGACAGCGTCGCGCAGCACCGGCTCGTAAATCCGGCGCGCCGCCCGCATCAAAACGTTTTCGTGCTCCTGCACCCGGCCGCCCAGGGACGCGGCGATCGCCGCCGGCACGAACGTCAGCGACAGCAGCATGGCGCTCGTAAGGGCAAACACGACCGTAGTCGCCATCGGATGGAACATCTTTCCTTCGACACCCGACAGGGTGAAGAGCGGCAGGTATACGGCCGTGATGATGCCGACCCCAAACAAACTCGGCCGAATCACCTCCGCGGTCGCCTGAGCGGTCAGATCGAACCGTTCGTCGCGCGATAAGATGCGCCCTAACTGCGCTTGCCGTTCGCCAAACCGGCGCAGCGCGTTTTCGATGATGATGACGGCACCATCGACGATCAAGCCGAAATCGAGTGCGCCCAGGCTCATCAGATTGCCGGACACCCCACCGCGCACCATGCCGGTAATCGTCATCAGCATCGCCAGCGGGATCACGGCCGCGGTGATCAACGCCGCGCGGATATTGCCGAGCAGCAGAAACAACACCACGATGACCAGAAGCGCGCCTTCGATCAGGTTCTTCGAGACCGTCGCGATCGTGCGATCGACCAGCGTTGTACGGTCGTAGACGGGTTTGGCGATCACTCCGTCGGGCAGACTCTTTTGGATATCGCCCAGCTTCTGCGCCGTGCGTTGCGACACCGTACGGCTGTTCTCGCCGATCAGCATGAAGGCCGTACCGAGTACGACTTCCCGTCCGTTTTCGGTGGCGGCTCCGGTGCGCAGTTCCTTGCCTTCGCCGATGTCGGCAACGTCGCCGATGCGGATCGGTACGCCGTCGCGACGATCGAGCACGATGTTTTTCAACGCATCCAGATCGGCGACCTGACCGGGCACGCGGACGAGATACTGTTCGCCGTTGCGTTCAATGTAGCCGGCGCCGAGGTTCTGGTTGTTGCGTGCGACCGCGTCGACGACATCCCGCAAGGTGAAGCCATAGGCGATCAGCTTCGCCGGCATCGGCGTGATGTGAATCTGTCGTTCGTAGCCTCCGATGGTATTCACGTCGGTCACGCCGCGTACGGTGCGGAGCTGGGGCCGCACGACCCAGTCCTGCAGCGTGCGCAGATCGGTGGCGCTCCACGCACTGCCGTCTGGCTTGCGCGCGTCGGGCCGTGCTTCGACCGAGTAGGCAAAAATCTCCCCCAGGCCCGTCGCGATCGGCCCCATTTCCGGTTCGAGTCCTTCGGGAAGCTGTGAACGCACCTGCAGCAACCGCTCGGCCAATTGCTGGCGGGCAAAGTAGATGTCGGTGCCGTCGTCGAACACCACGGTGACTTGCGACAGTCCATACCGCGACAGCGAACGCGTGTTGTCGAGCTTGGCCAGGCCCGCCATGGCGGTCTCGATCGGAAACGTCACGCGCTGTTCGGCTTCAAGCGCCGAGTAGCCCGGCGCCAGGGTGTTGATCTGCACCTGCACGTTGGTGATGTCGGGCGTCGCGTCGATCGGCAGGCGCGTGAAACTCCAGATGCCCAAGGCTGCGAGCGCCGACGTCAGCACTAGCATCAGCCAGCGGTGCGCGATCGAGAATCGAATGAATCGTTCGAGCATGGGCGTCACTCCTCTTGCTCGGTGCTCGATTTTTCGAGATCGGCCTTGATCAGATAGCTCTGTTCAACGACCACATTCTCGCCAGCCTTCAGGCCATCGAGCACTTCGACACGGTGGCCGTCGCGCCGACCGAGTCGGACCTTGCGCATTTCGTAGTCGTCGTCGCCTTCGCGCACGAACACGACGTCTTCGCCGCGCACCGATTGCAGCGCATCGAGCGGAACGGCCAACGACACCGCGTCCTCCGAGACGCTCACGCGGGCACGAACAGCCGCACCGGGACGCCAATTACCGTCGCTGTTCGGGACCGTGGCCCGTGCGACGGTACTTTGGCTTGCAGTCGCCGTCCCCGGCAGGATGCGATCGAGGGTCGTCGTCGTGCTGACGCCATCCGACAGCCTTACGACCTCGACCGGCAACCCGGCGCGGATATGTTGTGCATCGCCGCCGAACAGGTGGATGTCGACCCAGAGTTGCGAGAGGTCGGCAATCTCGAACAAGGGCGTGTCGCCCGCCAGATCTCCGACGGCCGCACTGCGCGAGAGCACTGTGCCCGCGAACGGCGCCACGATGGGATAGTCGGTCAGACTGACGTTGCTCTCGACGATGGCGAGGGTCTGCCCCGAGCGAACCTGATCGCCGACGCCAACGCGCACGGCGCGCACGGGGCCAGCGAACCGCGCAACCACGCGGGCATGCCGTCCTTCGATTGGGGTAAGAAGACCTTGTACGTCGTGCTCATCGCGAATGGTGCCGGGACCGGCCGCCGCAACGCGCACGCCGGATTGCTCTGCCATAGCCGCGGAGATGTGGACGCGGTTGCTTTCTTCGGCACTCGCTTCTTCATGTTTGCCTTCTTTGGGCGCCGCCGGCTGACTGCCGCCGCACCCGGCGATCCCAAGGGCGATCGCGACAAGGAGGGAAAGGTGCCGGATATTCGCGGTCATGGGGTAGTCTCCTTGGCCGACGGCGAGCGCACCAGCGACTCGCCGGTCAGGCGTTGAATTTCGATCAGGGCGCGCTGCGCATCGAGCGCTGCGGCGAGTTGTTGTTTGCGGGCGGCCGTCGTTTCGTTCTGAACCTGCGCCCATTCGAGATAACTCAACGCGCCACTGCGGTACGCCCGTTCGGCCGCCGCTTCCGCACGTCCCAGGCGCGGCAATACCTCGTCGCGGCTGCGTTCGACCTCGACTTTCCGTGCACGGTATTGGCCATGCGCCTGAGCAAGCGTGGCGTAGAGCGTCAGTTCACTCGATTCGCGTTCGAGGGACAGCGCGTCGAGCTCGCTCTCGGCCTCACGAATGCCAGGTTCAGCGCGCCGCGAAGTACCCAACGGCACCGAGACGCTGCCAATCAGCCCCCATGCCGACAAGTCCTGCAAGCGCCGGACTCCGATCTGCCATTCGATATCGGGCGCACGTGCACTTTGAGCGAGCCGCAGGCGGGCTTCGCGAATGCGGCCTTCGCCGGCGAAACGTTCAAGTTCGGGCGTCCGTTCCAGCAGCTTCGCCAACGTCTCGAAGTCCGACACCTCGGCGAGCTGCAAGGGATCGCCGGCCACGGTCAATGCGGGTGCGTTGCGGTCGCCCCACAGTATGGCGAGGCGGCGCAGGGCCGCTTCGGTTTCCAGACGTGCGCGATCGCATTCAAGCTCCGCCCGCGCACGCATTGCATCGGCGGTCAGTCGTGCGGACTCTGGCGATGCGCCGGCTTGCACGCGCTGGGTGGCGGCAACCAGTGTGCGTTCGCGCTGCGCCAGGTCGAGCGCTGCGATTCGTTGTTCCGCCAGGGCTGCGACGACGTCGAGATAACGTCTAGCGACCTCGGCCAGGAGGTCCAGTCGTTTGGCCTCCCGCGTCATCGCCAGCGCATCGATGCGGCTTGTGGCGAGCGCCTGGCGTGCTTCGCGCTTGCCGCCGCGTTCCAGTACCGACGCGAGCGTCAGTGTGATCTCAGCCGCATTGAATCGGGCTGCTTCACCGGTGCCCAGTGCATTCTCGATGGTTGCGCCGGCCATCAATGGCGGCGATTGCGCAGCCGTGTCTGCGGCGGCTCGGAGCGACTTTTCCGTGTAGGAAAAAACGCGCAGATCGGGATGCTTGTCGAGCACACGATCGATGGCCTGATCCAGCGTCAGTACGGAGTCCGTTCGGCGCGGTGGTGGTACTGCCGGAGGCGAGAGCGACAGGGGCTTTGGCTCGGTCCCCTGGGCCGAGTAGATCGGCGTGTTGAAAAGCGCGCCCAGAGCTGCGGCGCCGACAATCGTTCGGATGATAGCCGTTTTCATTTGCTGCCTCCCGCGAGATTCGAATCGGCCCGGGCAGTACCGGCTTCGTGCAGGATTTCGAAGGCCTCCTTGACCACGTACACTCCAATGGCAGCGCCGACAACGAGGTCGGGATATCGCGACCCGGTGTAGGCCACGGCCACACCGGCGGCGACCACACCGATACTCGCGATCACATCGGCTCGCGTGAATATCCACGCCGCACGCAGGTGGACATCGCCGGAACGCAACGGTTGCAGGAGATGCAACACGAAAACATTGACGCCCAGTGACGCCATCGCCGAGGCAATCATGGGCCAGGATACGGGCTCACTGCCCGCGAAGCTTCGTCGCGCGACTTCAACAAGCAAAACAATACCGATCACCATGAGCAAGTAGCCGCTGGCACGCGCCGCCTGCGCCTTGAAACTCCGCGAACGATGGATCGCAACCAGACCGACCCCGTACACGGCGGCATCCGACGCCATGTCCAACGCGTCGGCCCATACCGCAGTTGATTGAGCAAGAGCACCCACTAGGGCACCGACCACCGCCATGGTCGCGTTCAACAGCAACGCAATTCTGAGGACGCGCTGTTCCGCCGCCGGTTTCCCGTCGACTAAATCCCCGTCGCAGGCCATGTACTTGCTCCTTCGGTGCAAAGCACGGATGCTAAAGCCTGTAGTTGCCACAGGGTCAAGGTTATGAGGATCAGCGAAGCGGCCGCCGCGAGCGGCTGCCATCTGGAAACCATCCGTTACTACGAGCGCATCGGATTGCTGGCCAAGCCTCCACGGTCCAGTAACGGCTATCGCCGCTACACGGATACGGATATCGATCGCCTGCGATTTGTCGTTCGCTGTCGCGAGTTGGGGTTCAGTTTGGATGAAATCAGCAGCCTAATTGCGCTAGGTGAAAATCCGAAACTGTCGTGCGGTAAGGTCGACATGCTGGCACGCACGCATCTGGCCGATATCGAGGCGAAGCAGCGTGCGCTTGCCCAACTAGGGCGCGAGTTGAAGCGAATGATTGAAGATTGCGCGCGGGGGAAGCGCGGGACTTGTGAAATTCTGGCAGCGTTGCATAGACCTGTCTCAGGGTACGCAGAACGTGAATGAAAAGGCGTTCACGCAGCACGAACCGCGGATTCCCTTATGTCGAACCGCGTATCCGCGCTCCTGATCTCCGCTCTATGCGCAAATAAAGTTACTCGATCGCTGCTCTCGCTGAAGGTGCGAGTTGTGTGCTCGCCCTTGTCGCCAAAACAATTGTCAAGGCCATCGCCACAGCGAGCAACGAAAATACGACGGTGCTTCCGAACTGACCGTAGGTCAGCGCCGCCAGAGCTGGCCCAACTGCTCGAGCAATGCCCTGAGCTCGAGCAATGATGCCGTTGACCTCTCCGGCAGATGCCACCCCGAACAGTTGCGGTACAACCCAAGGCCGAGCCAACGTGTGTAGGCCAGCGCCCAATCCGAATATGCCCACGCCGGCAAACGCGATTGGAAGCGATGCAGCATACGCCAAGAGCAGCAGGCCTGTGGCCTGCAATATCACTGGCAGCACGAGCAGCACCGAAGAAGGCAATGCGGTGCTACCACGCCCCAACCAAATACGGCCGGGCAACTGCATGATGCCGAGTGCCGCCAATACCCATGCGGCTCGATCGATCGGCTGTCCCTGATCCACCAACATGGGAATCACCAGCGTCGTCAGCGCCATCGCGGCAAAGATGCCGACCACAAAGGGCACTCCCACGAGGACGATCAATCCGAGTGGAAGGCGCGAGCGTTGGGGAGCAGCAGCCAGAGTTAGGCGCGACTCCGCGGCATGCAGCGCGGGCAGCGTTCGCCACTCCATGTACGCGGCAGCGGCGACCCAGATCACCATCAGCACTCGCAACGCCGTGCGCCAGCCCTCATGCGCGATCACAGTGCCGACGATCGGAACAAAGATCGTGCTCGACAGACCGCCCATCACCGTGACGATCGCCAGCGCGCTCAAGCGTGACTGTGGTTGTTCGATCATGCGTACCACGAGGGCAAACGCGGTTTCGTAGAGCACTGCTGCCATGGTGACCCCGAGGCCCACCCACACCGCATACAACTCCGTAAGCGAGGTCACGTACGACCACGCCAATAGCAGCACTCCGCCGAGCCAAGCGCCATAACGCAGCAACGCGATGCCTCGGCCGTCATCCAGCCAGCGGCCAACGTGCGGCGCGAGCAACGCACTGATGCCGAGCCCCATCGAAAACGCGCCCACGATGGCGGTGTTCGATGCATGAAATTCCTCGCGCATCGGTACCAACAGCACGGAGAACGCGTAATAGATGATGCCCCAGTAGACGCACTGGCTTACGCCCAATCCCCAGATTGCCGAGCGCGGTGGCATCACGCGGATCGCGATGAGCCACAGCAGGACGTTTTTGGCGGGATTGCCGCGGGAGCGATCGCAATAACTTGATCCGGCTCTTCCGTGGCGCATCCGCATCCGGCTTCGCCGGCTGCCTTTGCGTCGGCATCGGCCACGCAGCAGGCGTTGGCTTCCGCGGGTGCCGGGCCCCCGCAGCAACTGGTGGCTTGAGCTGTGTTGTCCTCGTCGGCGAACTGCGTGCTGCACACACCGGTCTCGGGCAGTACGAGCTCGACGCGGCGCGCGGATTCCCAATCGCCGGCGATGGCGGCAGCGATCGAGCGCACCTGCTCATAGCCCGTCAGCAGCAAGAAGGTCGGTGCACGGCCGTAGCTCTTCATGCCGACCACGTAGAGGTCCGCATCAGGATGCTTCAATTCGACCGCACCGTGCGGGCGGACGGTGCCGCAACTGTGCAAGTTCGGGTCGATCAGTGGCGCCAAGGCCGCGGCGCTCTGCGTGCCGGGATCCAGGTTCAACCGGACCTCGTCGAGAATCGAAAAATCCGGACGAAACCCCGTCGATGCCACAATTTCGTCGATCGGAGGCAGCGTGGTCTCTCCACTCCGCGCAATCAGGCCATGCGCAGTGCGATCGATCCGATCGACATAGATGTTGGTATGTACCGCGATGACATTGTTGGCGACGAGTTCGGCGATGTGCATCCCGAGTTGGCCACGCTCTTTGAGCTGATCGTTTTCGCCACCGCCGAGCACGCGGCGCAGCGAAGGTCGGCGCACCGCCCAGTGAATCTCCGTGCCAGGCGCTTCACCGCGTAGCTTGGAAAGATCACCCAGGACGTTGAAGGCGGAATGCCCGCTGCCGACCACGAGGACGCGCTTGCCGGCATAGCGCGCTCGCGCATCACCGTAGACATCGGGGATGCCGTAGGCGATACGGTCGCCTGCCGTGAGTTCACCCAGCGCCGGAATACCGGCTCCGCCTGCAGGATTCGGGGATTGGATCGTGCCGGAGGCATCGATCACTGTCCGGGCCCGGATTTCGCGTTCCTCGCCGCGGTCCAGATAGCGCACAAGGAACGGTGTGCCGACGCGCTGCGCGTTCTTCATGCGGTCGTGACGCTCCTTGGTGACGGCAATCACTCGCGCGTCGAACAAAATCTGCGGCTTGAGTTCCGGTGTTGCAGCTAGCGGCTCCAGATAGGCTTCGACGACTTCTCGTCCCGTCGGAAACCGCATCAAATCGGGAGCAACCCAACCGTGCGAGGCCAACAACGCGCCGGCAAGCTTGTCGATGTTGTATTCCCACGGCGAGAACATGCGCACGTGCCCCCACTGCCGCATGCCCGTTCCCACCGAGGGGCCGGCTTCGAGGACGATCGGGACCAGTCCGCGCGAGCGGACGTGCAACGCGGCGGCGAGCCCGACCGGGCCGGCTCCGATGATGACGACGGGCAATGTATTGGCAGACATGGCGAACCTCGTTGGGTTATTGGGTCAGGTTTTCCGGGATCAGACGTTCGACGATGACGACGTCGAGCCAGCGCCCCTCCAACTGGGCGTGTTTTTCATAGATCCCGACTTCTCGGAAACCGCAGGCACGGCACAGCGCACGGCTGGCGGTATTGAACGGAAAGATGCGCGAGACGAGCTTCCAAAAGCCTCGTTCACGCGCGGCATCGACCAGCGCTGCGAGCAACAGGCGACCTATTCCACGCCCTCGTGCAGCGCGGTCGAGATAGATCGAAAACTCGGCGATGCCGTCGTAGCAATCGCGCGATCGGTACGAACTCAGCGCCGCCCAGCCGAGCACGGTGTCGTTGTCGTCGACCGCGACGAGCAATGGATAGCGTGTGTCCGCAAGGCGAGACAGCATGTCCCCAGAACTGCGCGGCGACGTCTCGAAGGTCGCACCACGATCGGCGATACCCTGGTTGTAAATGTCGGCGATCGCGGCAGCGTCGCGGCTGTCCGCAGCACGAACGGAGATGGAAGTGGCAACTGTATTCATATCGTTGTCAGTAGCAACATTATAGGTAAAAAAAGGGGTCAGCACTTTGGTTCACACGCATTCGACGAGCATTGCCCGACACTGACGCCGCTCACGAAACGACTCTGCGCGGCGCGAGCCAAGCGTCGAATCACATCCGTCACGCCGGCGCGGACGGCGGGGTCGAGATCGGCCAGTAGCTCGGCTTGTTGGGCGATGAGCTCGCGGTTGATCTTCTCGTACAGCGAGCGGCCGTTGCGGGTAATCCGCAGTGACAGTGCGCGGGCGTCATCGTCTGCAGTACCTCGTTCGACATATCCTTTTCGCACAAGGGCATCAACGACGCGCGTCGTCGTGCTCTTGTCGAGCAGCAACTGGTCGGCGAGCGCCTGGCTTCGCATCGGCCCGTGTTCCACAAGCGCCTCGAGCGCATAGCACTGCGTCACTGAGATGTCGTAGCAGCAAATCTTGTCGCGATCGCGGAACTGATAGATGCGAAGCAGCTCGGACAAGGCGGAATTCAACGCCTCTGCGTCGGCCATCAACGTCCCGCCGGAGGCGGGCTTTCGAGGGACGACAGAGCGGGCCGTATTTGGTTGCATGTGCCAACTATATGGCTGACAGAAAGCGTCGTCAAGATCGCTGGTCACGGCACCGCTTCCTGCGTGGAGGCTACTGCGGCGCCATCGCGATCGCCGCGAGATCCGTCTCCGGAGAGACCTCTACTCCGGCGTCTTTGCGCTCGCTGTAGCGATCGACCAGCGCGGCCGAGTGCGGGCGCAGAAGGATCGTGAAACGTACGAGTTCTTCCATCACGTCGACAATGCGGTCGTAGTAGCCCGACGGCTTCATGCGGCCGGCGTCGTCGAATTCCTGGAAGGCCTTCGCCACGCTCGACTGATTCGGAATGGTGAACATGCGCATCCAGCGGCCGAGCAAACGCAACGTGTTGACCGCATTGAACGACTGCGAGCCTCCGGAGACTTGCATGACGGCCAACGTTCGGCCTTGCGTCGGACGGACGCTACCGATCGCCAGCGGAATATGGTCGATCTGCATTTTCATGAGCCCGGTGATCGCACCATGCCGTTCGGGGCTACACCAGACCTGGCCTTCGGACCACAGCGACAGCTCACGCAGCTCCTTCACTGCCGGATGATCGGCGGCGTCGGGATGATCGGGCAACGGCAGATCGGAGGGATCGAAAATACGCGGCTCGGCACCGAAGAAGCGCAAGAGACGGGCCGCTTCTTCGACCGCAAGGCGAGAAAACGAGCGCTTGCGCAGCGAGCCGTACAGCAGAAGGATGCGCGGCGGATGCCCAACCGGATCGTCGAACCCGGCCGCCGGGCGCAGGTGCGCATAGCGTGGATCGAGTGCCGGCAAGTCGTCGGGCGACGACAGTTCACGGACTCGCGTGCTCACGCGCGTTCCCCTTGGGCGCCGCCGCGCTCATACCAGCTGCGGGAGGCTTTCACCAGGGACACGACCGAGAGCATCACCGGCACTTCGACGAGCACACCAACGACGGTAGCCAGGGCCGCACCGGAATTCAGGCCGAACAAGCTGATCGCGGCCGCCACGGCCAGCTCGAAGAAGTTGCTGGCGCCGATCAGCGCCGCCGGCGCCGCCACGCACCACGCGACCCCGAACGTCCGGCTCAGCCAATAGGCAATGCCGGCGTTGAGATAGACCTGGATCAGGATCGGTACGGCCAGCAAGGCGATCACGGCCGGCTGTTTCAGAATCTGTTCGCCCTGGAAGCCGAACAACAGGACAAGCGTGGCGAGCAGCGCCAGCAGCGAGAGCGGCTGCAGAACCGTCAAGGTGCGCTGAAGCGCCGCGTCGCCGCCTCGGGCGATCAGTGCCCGGCGCCAGACCTGCGCGATGAGAACCGGTACGACGATGTACAGCACGACCGACAAGAGCAGCGTGTCCCATGGCACAGTGATCGAGGCGACGCCGAGCAGCAAGCCGACCAGCGGCGCGAACGCGAACACCATGATCACATCGTTCAACGCCACCTGGCTGAGCGTGTAGTGTGGCTCACCGTCGCACAGGTTCGACCAGACGAAGACCATCGCGGTGCACGGCGCCGCGGCTAGCAGGATCAGGCCGGCGATGTAGGAATTGCTTTGATCGTGCGGCAGCCACCCAGCAAACAGGTGCCCGATGAACAGTGTGCCGAGGAGCGCCATCGAGAACGGCTTCACCGCCCAGTTCACCAGCAACGTCACACCGACGCCGCGCCAATGCTCGCGCACCTGGCCCAAGGCGCCGAAATCGATCTTCAGCAGCATCGGAATGATCATCAGCCAGATCAACGCCGCGACCACAAGGTTCACCTTGGCGACTTCGGCGGTGGCGATGGTCGCAAACACGCCCGGGATCAGGTGGCCTAAGCCGATGCCGGCGACGATGCAGAGCGCCACCCACAACGTGAGGTAGCGTTCGAAAGTGTTCATGGCCGGACGTGCGGGCGCGGCGTTTTCAGCGAGTGCATTCATTGCATGTTTCCGTGATATCAGAGGACACGTTGACCCTGGTCGTCGACGACGGCGGTGCCGTCTTCCTTGGTGAACGCACCGTGTTGCGGTGAAGGCAGTAGATCGAGCACGCATTCCGATGGTCGGCACAGCGCTACCCCCAACGGGGTAACGACGATGGGTCGGTTGATCAGGATCGGGTGCGCGAGCATCGCATCGAGTAGCTGGTCATCGGTGAGGTCGGGATTGTCCAATCCCAGATCGTGGTACGGCGTACCTTTCTCACGCAGCAGCTCGCGCACGGCAATGCCCATGCGCGCGATCAGCGATTGCAGCATCTCCCGGCTTGGCGGCGTCTTGAGGTATTCGATGACGTGCGGTTCGATGCCGGCATTGCGGATCAAGCCCAACGTGTTGCGCGACGTGCCGCACTCCGGGTTGTGGTAGATGATGACGTCGATCGTCGGCTTAAGCATGTTCCAAAGTCCCCGACGAGGCACCATCGCCGCGACCGATGTCCTGAAGCTGCTGGCGCAGCGAGGATGCTTCGAGCTTGGCCAGCGGTAGCGCCGCGAATGCCGTGATCCGATTCTTCAGGTAGCGAAATGCGGTTGCGAACGCGGTGAGCTTCTCCAGGGTCGTCCCCTCGACGGCGGCTGGATCTTCAATGCCCCAGTGGGCCTTGGTCGGGTGTCCTGGCCAGATCGGACAGACCTCGCCGGCCGCGTTGTCGCAGACCGTGAACACGAAATCCATCTGCGGCGCATCGGGGCCGTCGAATTCGTCCCAGCTCTTCGAGCGCAGTCCGTCGGTGGGATACCCCAGCTTCTCCAGGGTTTCGATGGCGAGCGGATTCACATCGGGTTTCGGCATGCTGCCGGCGGAGTACGCCACGAAGTGGCCGTGGCCCTCGCGGCGCAGAATGCTTTCGGCGAGGATAGACCGGGCAGAATTGCCGGTGCACAGGAACAACACGTTGAACGGACGATCGGTCATGACACGCTCCGGGAGGGGGAACAACAAGGGGTGAGTTCGGCGATGAGCGGCGTGCAGACGTCGGCACGGCCGCCGCAACAGTCTTTGAGCAGGTACAGCGTCAGCTCGCGAAAACGATTCAGATCGGCGCGGTACACCAGGGAGCGGCCTTGGCGCTCGAACGTCATCAGCCCGGACCGGGTGAGAATGCCCAGGTGCACGGACATGGTGTTTTGCGGCACGTCCAGGGCCCGGGCGATTTCGCCGGCGGGCAGTCCGTCCGGTTCATGACTGACGACCAGTTGGAACGCCTGCAGCCGGGTCGGCTGGGCGAGCGCAGACAAGGCCTCGATGCTGTCGTTTATATCCATTTATCTAGAATAATAGAAATTATCTAGATGGGAAAGCCCCAAAACTATCCTGCCGAACGAACGTTACCGGGATGCGACGCGCTTGCGCGGGGAAACTGGGGTTGCGGCCGTGCGACGCGGCGAAGCGGCCGCGACTGCCTTCTTGCCGGCCTTCTTGGGCACACACAAGGACGGATCCAGCCCGCAATCCCCTGTGTTGTCCTTGCAGCAGTTTTCCGTCAGGAAGCCCATCAGGCTGTTCATGACGCTGATGTCGGCCGCGCAATAGACAAAACGTCCTTCCTGTTGCGTGACCAAGAGGCCGGCACCGATCAGCTCGCGCAGATGGTGCGACAAGGTCGCATTGGGCACGCCCAAGCGTTCACCGATGGTGCCAACCGACAAACCCTCCGGGGCGTGCTCTAGGAGCATACGAAAGATCGCCAGCCGACTTTCCTGGGCGAGCGCGGAGAGCACTTTGACGGCGCTTTTGGATTCCATCACCAGAACCGATTCGAAAGACACAAGAACGCATCGACGCGGTGTCGATGCGTTGGGCATTGTAACGGTTCTGCCGCATGGCGACAGCCGTCACATGTCTTACGGCGATGCGGCGTCGCTTTCGTTGGCCGGGGACAGCGACCGGTCGCCCTTGCGCCGCTCTTGGGCCAGTGGCGCGCCGCGTACGAGGAAATAGACGTTCTCGGCAATGTTCGTCGCGTGATCGCCGATCCGCTCGATGTTCTTCGCCATGAACAATAGGTGGGTGGACGCCGTGATATTGCGTGGGTCTTCCATCATGTAGGTCAGCAGCTCGCGGAACAGGCTCGTGTACATCCCATCGAGCTCTTCGTCGCGGGCCCAGACGATGAGCGCGTGGTCCGCATCCTGCCTGCTGTAGGCCGTAAGCACGTCGCGCACCATCTCCTTCGCGAAGCTCGCCAACCGCGCCAGACCGTGAACCGGTTTGACCATGGTCTCCTGACTCACGATGATCGAGCGCTTGGCGATATTGGCCGCGTAGTCGCCGATGCGCTCGATGTCGGTGGCCACGCGCAAAGCCGTCAGGACTTCGCGCAGATCGCGAGCGATCGGTTGGCGCAGCGCCAGCACGCGCAAAACGTCCTGGCTGATTTTCTGTTCGAGCTGATCGATCGTCGTATCGCCGCGCACGACCTGTTCCGCCGCGGTACTGTCGCGGCCGATGACCGCGTCGATCGCGGCGTCGAGCTGGCCTAAGGCCAGGTCGCCCATGAACTGGATTTCGCGGGTCAGTCGGGCGAGTTCTTCGTCGAAACTCCGGACGATGTGCTCGCCGGCTTGGGGAGGGTTCGTCATCGTGTCGTCCTCAACCGAAACGGCCGGTAATGTAGTCTTGGGTCTGCTGCTTGTGCGGCGTCGTGAAGATCGTTTCGGTGTCGCCGAACTCGACGAGCTCGCCCAGGTACATGAACGCGGTGAAATCCGAACAGCGGCTGGCCTGCTGCATGTTGTGCGTCACGATGAGAATCGTGTAGCGCGTCTTCAGCTCGTCGATCAGTTGCTCGATCTTGCCGGTCGCCACCGGGTCGAGTGCCGAGGTGGGCTCGTCCAGCAGAATCACTTCCGGCTTGAGCGCAATGGCGCGGGCGATGCACAAACGCTGCTGCTGGCCACCCGACAAGCCCAAGGCGCTCTGTTGGAGCTTGTCCTTGACCTCGTCCCACAGCGCCGCCTGGCGCAATGATTCCTCCACTCGTTCGCGTTGCTCGGCGCGGGACAATTTCTCGTAGTGGCCCAGCGCATAGGTGATGTTGTCAAAAATCGACATCGGAAACGGCACCGGCTTCTGGAACACCATGCCGACCTTGCTGCGCAGGCGATTCAGCGGGTACTTGGGGTCGAGGACATTCTCGCCATCAAGCAGGACCTCACCCGTAGCATGCAGCCCCGGGTAGATCGAGTAGATGCGATTGAAGATGCGAAGCAGCGTCGACTTGCCGCAGCCCGACGGGCCGATCAGCGCGGTCACCTGCTTCTCGGCCACGGGCAAGTGAATATTCTTCAGCGCGTGAAAGCGGTCGTAGTAGAAGTCCAAGCCCTTGGCTTCCAGCTTGGGCGGATTGGCCACCTTTGGCTGACCGTTGTCGACGATGGTCACCAGGGGCGGCATGCGAGCATGATCGTTCACGAAGAAGCTCCTTTGCGCGCGAGGATGGCTCGCGACAGGATACTCAGCAGCAGGACAAAGAGCGTTACGACGAAGGCGCCGGCCCAGGCCAGCGAATGCCAGGAATCGTAGGGACTCATCGCGTATTGGAAGATGACCACCGGCACGCTGGCCATCGGGGTGTTGAGGCTGTTGGTCCAGTACTGGTTATTGAGCGCGGTAAACAACAGCGGCGCGGTTTCGCCGCTGATGCGGGCCAGCGCCAAGAGGATGCCGGTCAGGATGCCCGGCAGGGCCGCCCGGTAGAGCACCTGGATGGTGACCTTCCACTGGGGAATGCCCAGGGAGAGCGCCGCTTCGCGCATCTGACTCGGCACCAGGCGCAGCATTTCGTCGGTGGTGCGGACCACGACCGGCAGCACAATGAACGCCAGAGCCAGTGCGCCGGCAAAGCCGGAGAAGTGGCCGGCCGGCTGCACGACCAGGGTATAGACGAACAAGCCCAGCACGATCGACGGCGCCGATAGGAGGATGTCGTTGACGAACCGGATCGACTCGCCCAACACGCTGCGTTTGGCGTACTCGGCGAGGAAGGTGCCGGCGGCGATGCCGATCGGCGCACCAATCAGGATGGCGAGGAAACTCATCACCGCGCTGCCGAAGAACGCGTTCAACAGACCGCCGTCGGCCCCGGGCGGCGGTGTCATCTGGGTGAACAGGCTGAGCTTCATGGAACTCAGTCCGTTGACCAGCGTCGTCCATAGGATCCAGACCAGCCAGAAGAGGCCGAACAGTGTGGCCGCGACGGAAAACGACAACGCGAGGAAATTGACCAAACGGCGCCGTGCATAGAGCCGGTCCGCATAGTTCTGCGTGCTCATAGCCTGCCTCCCTTGCGCTCGAGCTGCATCAGCATGAGCTTCGCGATCGCGAGCACGATGAACGTGACGACGAAGAGCAGAAAGCCCAGGGCGACGAGCGAGGATAGGTAGATCGGGGAATCGGCCTCGGTGAACTCGTTGGCGATCGTCGCGGCGATCGAGTTACCGGGCATCAGCAGCGAAGTCGTGAGCTGGTGCGCGTTGCCGAGAACGAAGGTGACCGCCATCGTCTCACCCAGTGCGCGGCCGAGCCCCAGGAAGATGCCACCGATCGCGGCCGATCTCGTGTACGGAAGGACGATGTTCCAAACCACTTCCCATGTCGTCGACCCGAGCGCATAGGCCGATTCCTTGAGCGCGGTCGGCACCGTCAGAAACACCTCGCGCATCACCGAGGAAATGAACGGAATCACCATGACCGCCAGCACGATGCCGGCGGTGAGCATGCCGATGCCGAGCGGCGGACCGGTGAACAGCGGGCCCAGTATCGGCACGCCGTCCAGATGATCGTTGAGGAACGGAGCGATGTAGTTCGCCACGACCGGGACAAATACGAACAGACCCCACATGCCGTAGATGATCGAGGGAATACCCGCCAGGAGTTCAATGGCAGAGGACACCGGTCCGCGCATCCATGTCGGCGATACCTCGGTCAGGAACAGTGCGATGCCAAAACTGACCGGCACGGCGATGATCATCGCGATCAGCGCGGTGACCAGCGTGCCGATGATCGGCACAAACGCACCGAAATTGTGATTGACCGCATCCCATTCGGTGGAGATCAGAAAATGCCAGCCAAAGGTCAGGAACGCCTGGCGGCCACCCCACAGCATCGACAACGCCGCGGCGGCGAGCGACAACAGCACAAACAAGCCTGCGGCCATCACGCAGCCGCGGAAGACGCCGTCGGAACTGGCGTCTTTGCCCGCGCGCAGCGCCAGCTCGCGTTCTTTGTTCGCCGGAACGCCGGCGGTCAGCCCAGTAGACATCGGCCCTCTCCAAAGGAAAGGGCGCGCCGAAGCGCGCCCTTAAGACGTACGCGTTACTGCTTGATCTCGCTCTTCCAGTACGCTTCGATCTGGCTCGCGAGCGCCTTCGGCAGCGGCACGTAGTCGAGCTCTTCGGCCTGCTTCTGGCCGTTCTCGAGCGCCCACTTGAAGAAGTCGAGCGTCGCCTTGGTACGGGCGGCGTCCTTCGGCTGCTTGTACATCATGACGAACACCGAGGCGGAGATCGGCCAGGACTGATCGCCCGGGGCGTTCGTGATCACGAGGAAGAAGTCCTTCGGCGATTTCCAGTCCGCGCTCGCCGCGGCTGCCTGGAAGCTGGCGGCATTCGGCTGTACGAACTGGCCGGACGCGTTCTTCACGGCCGCGTAGGTCATCTTGTTCTGCAGCGCGTACGCGAGCTCCACGTAGCCCAGCGAACCTTTGATCTGCTTGACGTAGGCAGCGACACCTTCGTTGCCCTTGCCACCGACGCCGACCGGCCACTGCACCGAGGTGCCTTCGCCGACCTTTTCCTTCCACTCGGAGCTGATCTTGGAGAGATAGTTGACCCAGTTGAACGTGGTGCCGGAACCGTCCGAGCGATGGACGATCGTGATGGCGGTGTCGGGCAGCTTCACGCCCGGGTTGATCTCGGCGATCGCCGGATCGCTCCACTTCTTGATCTTGCCCAGGAACAGGTCGCCCAGGAGCGGACCGGTGAAGCGAAGCTTGCCGGGTTCGACGCCCTCGATGTTCACCACCGGTACCACGCCGCCGATCACGACCGGAAACTGACCCAGACCCGCCTGCGCCAGCTCATCCGGCGGCAGCGGCTTGTCGGAGGCGCCGAAATCCACCGTGCCCGCCTTGATTTGCGCGATGCCGCCGCCGGAACCGATGGACTGGTAGTTGATCTTGTTGCCGGTCGCCGTGTTGTAGCTGTCCGACCACTTCGACAGGATCGGGTAGACGAAGGTCGAGCCCGCGCCAGTGATTTCCACCGCATGCAGCGAACCGGTGAAGAGCGCCGCAGCCAGACCCAGCGCGGCCAGACGCCATTTACGAGACAAACCCATACAAACCTCCTCAAGTGAACGCAACGATGGATGAACGAATCGGAAGGCGACGCGATTAGACGCGACGGGTATTGCAGTTATATTTCTAGATACCTAGATATATAGAGCATTTGGCAGTGTGCGACCCCGCTGTGAACTAGGGGGCGAAGAGCTGGAGTTCGGACCAGCGCAGGGCGTGCTCCCGGCGCAGGCTCGTCGCCCGGAACGGGTGCGATTCGCCGATGGCCCGCAAATGCGCTTCCAACGTGCTCCGGTCGAACGTTTCCGCAGGGAGTTCGATCAGGCGTTCGACGCGATGGCGGATCCAACGGTGCGCGTCCGCGAAAGCCCGGCGCAGAAAGCGTTCGTCGCCGAGGCTCGTCAGCGGATCGGCAACACTCCAGTGCGCGAGGGCGGCATCGCCGAACATCTCCGGCTGCACCCACGCCGCGGTGTCGTTGCATAGCGTGATGACCGCATCGAGTTTCGGTGCCTCCGGGCCCCGGAAGGCCTGCCAGGATTTGCTCGACAAGCCGGCGCGCTTCATCTGCGCCGTCTCCAGTTGCCAGAGCGTATGCCGATGGACGTGGTCGACCGGATACAGCCCCGCGCTATGGGCCGTCCATCGAGATCCCGCCAGGTGCCGGAGCGTCGCTTCGGCCAGGATGCTGCGCGTGCTGTTTCCTGCACAGAGGAACAGGACGGCTGTTGGAGTCCGGAATGCCATGATCACACCTCCCGACCACGTCGAGATCCACGAGCACGACGAGGCGTCGGCGAACGTTGCCGTCGCACGGGCGCATCGCAGCTTTCGCCGGCCTCGCAGCAGTTCAGGGTGAGAAAATCGAGCAGCGCCTGCATCTTTTCGACGTCGGCGCGATAGCGGATGAATCGTCCCGAGGGCTCGGCGTAGACCAAATCGGCCCGCACCAGCTCCTTCAGATGGAACGACAGCACCGTCGGGGTGATCCCCAGATGCTGGGCGATCTCGCCCGCGTTGGCGCTCTCAGCGCCCCGCGCGGTCAGCAGACGCAGGGTGGCCAAGCGCGATCGTTGCGCCAGGGCGGCCAACACCGTAGCGGCGGCTTTGATATCCATATTTCTAGCTTCTTAGATATATAGACTAGAATCAACCCATCATCCGACTTCCGGGATCGCGATGGGCTTCGTCCGCCTCTTCCTGTTTGTGCTGATCGGGACCTTCGTCGCGCTGCTACAGGCGTGGTGGGGGGCGCCCACCTCCATGATCCTGGTCAACGCCGCCTTCGGCGGATTGGGCGCGGTCGTCATGCTCGATCTTTTTCTGTACTTCCACTCGCGGCCTCCACGCGAGCCTTGGCCGCCAGAAAACAAGCCGTGGCCCCCCGAAAAGAAGTAACCAAGGCCGTCGACAATTTGCTCCGATCGCCGCTTGGCAAGCGAACGCCGCCCGCATACATTCACGCAATGACCGATCTGGATCGCTATCTCGATGCCGCGACGCGAGCGAACACGCAACGCAGCTATGCGTCGGCCACCCGGCACTTCGAAGTCGAATGGGGCGGTCATCTGCCGGCGACGGCCGGCAGTGTGGCCCGGTATCTGGCCGACTATGCGGAGCAGTTGTCGATCAACACGCTTAAACTGCGCCTGGCCGCACTGGCGCAGTGGCACGCCGAGCACGGCTTTGCAGATCCGACCCGCGCCCCATTGGTGCGCAAGGTGTTCAAAGGCATCAAGGCTGTACATCCGGCGATGGAGAAGCAAGCCGAGCCGCTGCAAATCGCACACCTATCGCGTGTCTGCGACTGGTTCGACGCGGAAATCGCGAAACCCGATTTGAACAAGGCGACTCGACTGCGTTACTTGCGCGATCGCGCGCTCGTTCTGCTCGGGTTTTGGCGAGGGTTTCGCGGGGACGAGTTGATGCGCCTACGCGTCGAGCACATCCGTGTGGTTCCCGGTGAGGGCATGATCTGTTTCTTGCCGCGCAGCAAAGGCGATCGACAGAACGAAGGAAACAGTTTCAAGGTGCCGGCGCTGTCGCGCCTGTGCCCGGTCACCGCCGTCGGCGAATGGATCGCCGCGGCCGGCTTGACCCAGGGGCCGCTGTTTCGGTCGGTCAATCGGTGGGGTAAGGTCAACACGGCGCCGTTGCACGAAAACAGCTTCATTCCGCTGCTGCGACGCATGTTCACCGAGGCCGGCCTTGAGTCGCCCGAGCGGTACAGCGGCCACTCGCTACGACGTGGGTTCGCAGGTTGGGCCAACGACAATGGCTGGGACGTGAAAGCATTGATGGAATATGTGGGCTGGAAAGATGTCCATTCGGCGATGCGCTACATCGACGCCGGAGACCCGTTCGCGCAACGTCGGATCGATAGCTCCCTAAATCCGCCCATACCAGATGGGCCGAGTGAAACGGTTTTGGGCTGACAACCGGCCAAACCCTCGCATGCTGTTCGCATGGATTGGGGGCTACCGCCTGATCGGCACCACGCGCGCCGATCCGCCCGATGGAGCTGCGACCAACATGTCCAGATAGCGGCCGAAATTGAACGCCATTGTTCCGCTGAAGTTGATGTGACGAAAATGCGCCGGCCCTATGTGCGCGACCCATTTGTCCTCAATCGGTCGGCGCGTTTTCCGCCAATGCTCGACGGTGTCATTGATCTTGCTAGCGTTCCAGGCCAAGACAAGGTTCGTCAACAGGCCATGTGCGCCGGAGATGGCCACCAGTTCATCCCGTCTCCGGCCGCGTGCCGCAGGAATTCGGCCATCATGGATCACGCGCTGCAATTGATGCACCGACTCGCCGCGGTTGAGAACCGTGTGAACTTCACGACGAAAGTCCGGGTTGCTGAAGTAGTCGCACAGAAACTGGGTTCGCAATAGCCGTCCGAGCTGATCGGCTGCCTTATGCACCCGCGTGCCATGAGAGGCGCTGCCCAGGCGCTCCATGGCGACATTGGCACTCATGCGACCGCTGAAAATCGAGGCCGACCAACGCAGGAGTTCATCCCAGTACTTTCGGATGGGCCTCAAAGAGACGTCGCGCATGACGACCCCGTCCAGTTCAACCGGCGCGTCGATGCTGCGTGGCAAATAAAGTTTCCGCTCTTTCAAGTCTTGCAGGCGTGGGCAAAGATCCAGGCGGGCGCCGAGCTTTGCCATGGTCATGCCGGTGTACGAGTAGCCGTGCGTGTCGACGGCCAATCGCAGCAACTTGTTCGACTCGTTCAACTGGTTGTAACGGACCGCGCCGTGAATGGCGGGGCCCGTCTGACGGGAATTCAGAACAACCGGCTGCGAATAGCCGAGCGCATGGGAATTGAGGACGTGGGTGTAGACGCCCGTTGCAAACGTACGCCGTCGAGGATCGATGCGTGCGTTGAACATGTTCCGGCTAGCATCTAGCGCCATCATGTCGGAGGAAGCAAATTGCCCATCACCCCAGAGTTGAGTTACCGGGATCTTCTTCAAGAAATCCAGCACTCTTTGATTCGCTCGCTCGAGTCGGTGAGGTGCCTCCAGAAAGTGCATCATTCCTGTGACATCGGCTGGGTCTAGACCCGGAATCATGGTCGCCACGGCCTTGGCGTCACGATCGGTGCCTTGCGCCAGCAATGCGCCGTAGTAGGCGATGAGCTCCTGTGGCGAACGTGCTCGCCGACCCAGAACAGCTTCGCTGTGGTTGACTAGAGCGTCCACCTCCACGATGAGATCGGGAAACTGCACGGTCCCGATGTCTTTGAAGATCGCCTGAGAGATCTTCTTCGGCTCGAAATCGAGTTCAAGCGCTTCGAGCTTCGGCAAGCGCAACATGCCGTCATCGTCGATCTCAATCTTCCCTTGGCGGCCCACTTCTGCGAGCGCCTCGATGCCGATCTTCAGCGTTTCCAACAAGGGGTTGAGGAATTCGTTTGCATTCTCCGGCAAGCCCATAACACTGAGATGGCGCGCCCGCTCGCGTTCCCACTCCTCCCGCGGAATGAGCATCTGCTCGAGCTCGCGATACGACATGCTGTGATCGATCCAGATTGAGCCTCGACGCAGCCCTCTGCGGAGCTCCAGCACCGTCGATGCCTCAAGAGCGCGTAACGCGCGCTTGCGATCGGGTCCGTCGATCTCTTCTCGCCATGTATCGCTCACGCTCAATTCCACATCGGGAGGAAGTTCGCTATCGTTGCCCTCGTAGGCGGAGTACAACGTCTCCAACTCTTTGAGCCCTCGGGTGTTGCTCGAACTGCCCTGAAATTGGAGTTCGGACACCGACTTGAGCAATTGCCTGACGCGGCCATCGTCGATCAGCGCATTCCGTGTCATCGCAGCTCGCGTAGCCGGCCCTAGTTCGCCCAGTTCGTTAAGAACGGAGCGAATGTCGTTCAAGCGTTGTGTCGGCGTGCGTGAACCGTCGTCGACCAGCGTTCGTATCGCGAGCAGGCTGCTGCGGTATTCGCCCGACGACGTTGAGCGTTTCTGGACGGCTTTCTCCGCGGCATGCCGATGCAAATCCCATGCGCGGCGAGAGAACTGGTAGACCGTAGCATCCGTCAGTTCGAACAAAGTCACCCGAAGGAAACAAGCGATTTCGAGCAACTGCGTGTCGTCCTTGCGTTTGCGCGTCTCCGACGGCGGGCGTGAGGTGAGCGCCCGCGCGTATGCTTTTTGCCGCGGCAAAGTGATCTTGCTGAAGTCCCATTCGTGTACGTCGAGCTGCTTCAGGTAGCGTATCTTGGCCACAGATTCATCGAGGGTCTTCTTGCCATGGCGTCTGGGTGGCTTCTTGAGCCACTCCAACACGGAGATTCCGGATTCCTGTTTGTCGAATACCGTCTTGTGACAAATGGCCCGCTGCTTGGCCGACAGCGATTTTTTGATCGCCACCACGGCCTGCGCCTCGACCGCCGAAAACGCCTCGCGAGCCAAGTCGCGCAGCGTGCGGTCCGCCGGAATCAGAATCTTCTGGTCATAGAGCCACCGGCTGGCGGACGCGACCAGCTCGTCGATCGATGCCGCTTCGCTAGCTTGAGCTAGCAACATCGTCGACAAGGCTTTCTTGTGCTCGGCGCTCAGTACTTCCAAGCCGAGATGTGCTTTTGCCCATTGCTGATGGTCGTGCAACGTTCTGCCGCGCTTGTAGATCGCACGCAGCGAACCAAAAGAGAACGGCCTGACGCGGAGTTCCTCGCTGAGGTATTTGAGCAGCGCGGCGGGGACGATCTTGACCCCATCGAGCGGGCGACCCGTCGCTCTCATAAAGGCGACCTGGACAGCCAAGCCCACCTGGCGCGTGGCCGCTCCTGGCATATGGTCATTGGCCAGGCGTTCTCGCATGACGTCGATGGTCGCCTGCGGCAGGCGGAAGAAAACGTCAACGTCTAATTCGGAAAGCGCTCGGGGTAGACGATCGACTCCAATGAATCGAGAGTGGAAATTCAACACGCGCAGAACCTCCGGAGGCTTCACCCCGGACTCTACGCACGTCCGGTACGGAGGAAAAGAGTGCGAGCGGATTTTGGCTCGTCAAAATCTGCATGAAATCCGAGCGGCAGCGGCGGAACGCACTATCGCTAAGTTATTGAGTGATAATGGTGTTCTAGGTTTGGCTCGTCACAAATTGCACGAAATCCGAGATCACCCCTTCATGTGATCCCGGCCTCGGTTTCGAGCCGGCACGCCGCCTGCTTGTAAAGTCGTCCGACGCGCAGTACCTTGAGGTCACGGCGCGTCGGGGGAGGGACTCATGATCCGCATCGTGATGGTGGACGACCATGCTTTGGTGCGCGCCGGCCTGCGCATGATCCTCGAGAAGCAGCCCGACATCGAGGTCCTCGGCGAGGCGGACGACGGTGAGGACGGCCTGCAGCTGATCCGCAAGCTCAAGCCCGACCTCGCGCTCGTCGATCTGCACATGCCGAACGTCAACGGCATCGAGGTGACCGAGCGCGTGCGCCGGGGCAAGCTCGCCACGCGCATCGTGATCCTGACCATGGCCAGCGATGCGCCGTTTCCGCGGCGCCTGCTCGAGGCTGGCGCGAGCGGCTACTTGACCAAGGGCTGCCCGGCCGACGAGCTGGTCAAGGCGATCCGCCAGATTGCCGACGGGCGCCGCTATCTGAGCGCCGACGTTGCCCAGCAACTGGCGTTGGGCAATGCCTTCGGCAACGGCGAGTCGCCGTTCGAAGAGCTGTCCACGCGCGAACTCGAAGTCGCCATGATGCTGGCGCAGGGCATGGCCGCCAAACAGATCGGCGATCGCCTGCGGCTCAGCGAAAAAACCGTGGCGACCTACAAGTACCGATTGTTCGAAAAGCTCGCGATAGACAATGTCGTGACCCTGGCACACCTGGCCACCGCACACGGCCTGATGGACAAGCCGCGGCGGGGAGCCGCGCGCTAAAAAAAAGCCCCGCATCGCGGGGCTTTTCATGTGGTTGCGCATCAGGGGGTCGCGGGCGGTTCCGGAGGCGGCTTGCTTTCGGCAGCCGCAACTTCCGACTTCGCCGATTCGGTGCCTGGCCTGGTCGGTGGCACATCGCGCAGCTCGGCGAGGGCGCGCTCGATGTGCACGTGCAGCGGCACCACGTCCTTTACTGCCACGAGATCGTTGAAGTTCGGCGGCGATGCCGGCTGCTGCACTTTCGGAACCGCGGGTGGCTGCGAAACGGCAGCCGCAACCGCGGGCGCCTTCGCGATCGGTGCGAATGGCAGCTCGTTGTTGGTCGGCGATGCAGCGACCGTTGCTGCCGTCATGACGGGCTTCGCTGCGGCAACGGTTTCCACCGGCGGCAGGGAAGGAGCGGGAGCGATCGGCAGTACCTGCTGGGCCGGCTCGGCAGCCGCCACGGCATGCGGTACAACGCCGGCAGCGGCAGGCCGCGATGCTGGAAGCTTCGCCGCGACTGGATTCGGCGCCGCAGCCGTCGAATCTGGCGTATGCGTTGCCACGCTCGCAGCGGCTGCGGTCTCGCCTACGGCCGGTCTGGTCTGCGGCACGACGGACGGAGCATCATCTTCGTCGTCGAAGTCGAGCACGATGTCGCTGCCGGCAACGGCGGCGGCGGACGCGCTGGTTTCGGTTTCGCCCTCACCGCGACGGCGACGGCGGCCACCGCGACGTCCACGGCGACGCGAACGCGTAGCTTCGCCCTCGGCGGAAGGCGCAGCGGCATTCGCTTCGGCGGGCTTCTGCGCAGGGGTTGCCGCTGCGGCTTCCGTCGCGAGCGGAACGATCCGCCTGTCGCTCAATGCTTCGCTCGATGCGACCACCGGCAGCGGGCGTGCTTCGCGCTCGGTCGGCGCAGCCGTCGCGGTGGCCGTCGTCGCGTTGCGTGACGGCGGCGGGGGCGTGGGGCGCTCCTGACGGTTCTTCTGCTGCGGGTTCGGATTCTGCTGTTGCTGGCGGCCGTCGCCGCGTGCCGGGCGGTTGTTGTCCTGACGCTGGTCGCGGCGCGCGTCGCTGCGGCCGCGCTGCTGGCCCTGCTGGCCGCGCTGGGCATCGCTACGACCACGCTGCTGGCGCGAGTCGTTGCCGCGTTGCTCACGCTGGCGCGCGCCGTTCGCAGACTTGCGCTCCTCGGCAACCGGGGCGGGTGCCGGCGCGGGGCTGCCGGCGAACAGCGCAGCGATGCGCGCAAAGAAACCTTTTGACTGCTGCGCGGGTTGTACGGGTACGGCAACCGGGGCAACTGTTTCGACCTCGGCGCGCACCGGCGCGGGATTGGCCGGCACGATGCCGGACACGGCGGGCTTTTCCGGCTCGTCGCCCGGCTTGGCCACCTGCGGCGGCGGCGCGGAAACAACCGGCGTCAGGCGTTCGTAGCTCGGTTTGACATCGCTGCCGAGCTCGTTGCCCTTGATCCGCGTGATCTCGAAGTGCGGGGTTTCGAGTTTGTCGTCGGCGACGACGATGACGGGTACGTCATGACGTTGCTCGATCTCGACCAGATTCTTGCGTTTCTCGTTGAGCAGGAAGTTGGCGATCGCCGGAGGCGCCTGCACCAGCACCTGACCGGTCTTTTCCTTCATCGCCTGTTCTTCGACCAGGCGCAGCACGGACAGCGACAGCGATTCCACGCCGCGGATGCGGCCGTGGCCTTCGCAACGCGGGCACACGATCTGCGTCGATTCACCGAGCGACGGACGCAGGCGCTGGCGCGACATTTCGAGCAGGCCGAAGCGCGAGATGCGGCCGACCTGCACGCGGGCGCGGTCGTAACGCAGTGCGTCCTTGAGCTTCTCCTCGACGTCGCGCTGGTGGCGCGGGTTTTCCATGTCGATGAAGTCGATCACGATGAGGCCGCCGGCGTCACGCAGGCGCAACTGGCGTGCGACTTCGACCGCGGCTTCGAGGTTCGTGTTGAACGCGGTGTCCTCGATGTCCGAGCCCTTGGTCGCCTTCGACGAGTTGACGTCGATCGCGGTCAGCGCTTCGGTCTGGTCGACCACGATCGAGCCGCCGGACGGCAGGCGCACGTTGCGCTCGAACGCGTTCTCGATCTGCGTCTCGATCTGATAACGCGAGAACAGCGGCACCGTTTCCTGATAGAGCTTGAGCTTGCGCAGGTTGTTCGGCATGACCTGCTGCACGAACTCGCGCGCGTCGTTGTACAGCTCGGGGCTGTCGATGAGGATTTCGCCGATGTCGTTGCGCAGGTAGTCGCGCAGCGCGCGGATGATGAGCTTGGATTCCTGATAGATAAGGAATGGGGCAGGGCGGCTCACGCCCGCGTCGGAAATCGCCTTCCACACCTGGAGGAGGTAATCCAGATCCCACTGCAACTCTTCCGCATCGCGGCCGACACCGGCGGTACGGATGATCAGGCCCATCTCGTCGGGCAGGTTGAGTTTGTCGAGTTCTTCCTTGAGATTGGCGCGGTCGTCGCCCTCGATACGGCGCGACACGCCGCCGGCACGCGGGTTGTTCGGCATCAGCACGAGGTAGCGGCCGGCCAGCGAGATGAACGTGGTCAGGGCGGCACCCTTGTTGCCGCGCTCTTCCTTTTCGACCTGGACCAGCAGTTCGGTGCCTTCCTTGAGCAGTTCGCGGATGCCGGCGCGGCTGTGGTCGACGCCCGGCTGGAAATACTCGCGCGAGATTTCCTTCATCGGCAGGAAGCCGTGGCGTTCCGCACCGTATTCGATGAAGCAGGCTTCGAGCGAGGGTTCGACCCGGGTGATGCGGCCTTTGTAGATATTGGCCTTTTTCTGCTCTTTGGAGGGAATCTCGATGTCGAGATCGTAGAGCGACTGGCCATCGACGATAGCCACACGCAACTCTTCACGCTGAGTTGCGTTGATCAACATGCGTTTCATTTTTACATCCTCAACGCGCTCTACCGCTTACGCGTCGCAACGCCTGCGCGCCAACCCGATAACGATGGCAGCGACGGCGTCGCGTCGACCGTGGGCTTGGGTACGCGTCCACGGGAGCGCTTCTTGCCGGCGCGTTTCAATCGCGCCCGGCGTTTAACATAGCCCTTGCTGTACTGCCGCAAACCCCCGACCGTCTTGCCGACTTTCGGGCAATTCTCGACTCGAACGGTTACGATTCCTGCCTGCGGCGAGATGGGCTCCACTGGAGGCCCGCATCCGCGCACGAAGGGCGTAGCTGAACGAGTGCGTCATTGCGGCCGGCATAGCCGACCCAGGACGCGCAATACCCCTCGATTGTATCGAACGACCGGCAAAAAATCCAATTCGGACGCGAACTTCAATGAATCTTGCAAGGCCAGATCGAGCAAAATCCGCACAGGAAAACGAGACGGAAGAAGGCCTTGGCGCGAGTCCGGGCGTGCGTTTCGTTCAGGTTCCGGACGACCGTGACGGCCAGCGCATCGACAATTTCCTGATCGGCCAGCTCAAGGGTGTGCCGAAAAGCCTGATCTACCGAATCATGCGCACCGGTCAGGTGCGGATCAACGGCAAGCGCGCCAAGCAGGGCGTGCGCCTGGCTGCGGGCGATCAGGTGCGCATTCCGCCCGTACGCACGGCCGAGCCGGGCGGCGGGGCAGCGCCGCCGGCCGCGCAGATCGAGCAGATCGAGCGCGCGATCATTTTCGAGGACCGCGAATTTCTCGTCATCGACAAGCCCTCCGGCGTCGCCAGCCACGGCGGCAGCGGTGTCACCTTCGGCGCGATCGAACTGCTGCGCGCGGCGCGGCCGGACGAAACGCTGGAACTCGCGCACCGCCTCGATCGCGACACGAGCGGCGTGCTCGTCTTCGCCAAGAAGCGTTCCGCGCTGACCGGCTTGCAGGCGTTGATCCGCGAGAATCAGACCACCAAGCAATATCTGGCCTTGATCAAGGGTCACACGCACAAGGCGCGCTTCGACGTCAATGCGGCGCTGCGCAAGTCGATCCTGCAGGGCGGCGAGCGCATGGTCCGCGTCGCCGATGACGGCAAGCCGTCGCTGACGCGCTTCCATATCGTCGACATCTACGCCGATGCGAGCATGGCTGAAGTGACGCTGTTCACCGGCCGCACCCACCAGATCCGCGTCCACGCCCAGCACATCGAGCACCCGCTCGCTGGCGATGAGAAATACGGCGAAAAGGGCTTCAACCAGAACATGCGTGGGTTCGGACTCAAGCGCCTGTTCCTGCACGCGGCGCGTTTCGAGTTCGAACTCGACGGCAAGAGCTACAGCTTCTCCGCGCCGCTGGCGCCCGATCTCGCCGCGGTGCTGGATGCTCTGCCGCGCGGAGTATCGAGGAAGGGCAATCTGCGACGTTGATGCCTTCGACTCAGCCGGCCAGGACTTCGGTTTTCGCAGCACAAATGAAGTCATTGCGCGATAACCCGCCGACATCGTGCGTCGAGTAGCGCACGAGCACGCGTCCCCAGCCGAGTTCGAGGTCAGGATGATGGTTTTCGCGTTCGGCGACGTAGCCTAGGGCGTTGACGAAGGCCAGCGCACGGATGAAGTCGGGGAAGCGGAACTCCTTGCGGATGTCAGCCTGCTGCGGGCCGAAACTCCAGTCGGGCAGCGCGGTGAGCCACGCCTGAGCCTGTGCGAGCGGCACGGCATGTTCGCGGCCTTTGAGCGGCAGGCATTCTTCCGTGGCGAGTTGGGCGAGGGTCGTCGATGGGTCGGACATGAGGATGACGCTTTCGGAATTTGATTCCGCCATTGCATCACCAAAGCGCGCAACTTGCCACCCGCAACGCCCCCATCAGTTGGCGCTGCGCGCGAATGAGGACTATACTGGTACTGATTCCACCTGCCTTGGCAACAAACATGATCGGCCTTTCCGACAGCGCGAAGAACTATTTCCGCCACCTGCTTGCGCAACAGGACATCGACAACCTCGGCATCCGCATGAAGGCGGTCCATGCCGGCACGCCAAAGGCGGATTGCGTGCTCGAGTATGTGGAAAGCGCCGATCTGGCCGGTGACGAAACGCGTATTGATTGCGAGGGCTTCAACGTCTACGTCGAGGCGGCCAGCGTGGACTGGCTGCGCGATGCCGAGGTCGACTATCAGGTCAGCGCGACCGGCGGCCAGCTGACGATACGCGCACCGCGCATCAAGGGCAGTGTTCCGGGTGAAGACGCGCCGCTGGCCAACCGCGTGCAATACGTGCTCGACAGCGAAATCAATCCGCAGATCGCCGCACACGGCGGCCGCGTGCGTCTCGTCGAAGCCGATGCGGACGGTGTCGTGTTGTTGCAGTTCGGTGGTGGCTGCCACGGCTGCGGCATGGCCGATGTAACCTTGAAGCAAGGCATCGAGAAGACCCTGCGCGGCCATTTCCCGGAAATCACCGCGGTGCGCGACGCGACCGATCACGCCAGCGGCAGCAATCCGTACTTCCGCGGGAAGAGCGGCGCCAGCGCTGTGGGCTGATGTTGCTGTCCGTCATTTCCGCATGCGCTGGATGACCAGCCCTTTGCCCGTTGCAAGCCTCGCTTTCGCGAGATAGACGAGCCGAGGATCGAACGCCAATCAGGACGGAAGATCAGTTGCCTTGCTCGTGCCTGGCCAGGTCGTCGAGCTTGCCCGGCATCGCGGCGAAGTAGCGTGCGAGCGCGTCGATCTCGGCCTCGCTCAGCGGCGCGGCCATGCCGGCCATGATCGGGTTCTTGCGCTCGCCGGACTTGTACTCGTGCAGCGCGCGCGCCAGGTAGTCGTGGTACTGGCCGGCGAGACGCGGATACTGGCTCTGCGCGGGCGTATCGGAATTGCCGTCGGCGCCGTGGCAGGCGGCGCAGGTCGCGGCTTTTTCCTTCACCTTCTCAAGCGGAATCGTTTCGGCATGGGCGACGCCGCAGGCGAGACCACAAACGGAAAGCAGGGCAATGGCGAATTTCATGGCGTGTCGGTTTCCGTTTCTGCTTATTTGGCGGTGATGCTGGAAAGGTAGGTCGCGATGTCCTTGATGTCCTGTTCGGACAGACTCTCGCCCTGTGCACGCATGGTGGGATGGCTGCGCTGGCCAGTCTTGTACTCGGTCAAGGCGGCGACGAGATAGTCGTAGTTCTGGCCGCCGATGCGCGGCACGTGGTAGTTCGGATACGCATTCGTGTAGCCGGTCACCCCGTGGCAGCCACCGCAGGTGTAGACGAGCGCCTTGCCGGCTTTGGCATCGCCCTTCGGCGCGACAACCGCATCGGTGGCGAAAGCGGGCGCAGCGAGGGCTGCGGTCAGGGCAATCAGGGCGCAGGCAAGCTTCGTTCTCGTCATGTTCTCGGGGCCGGCAACGGTTGAAGAAATGGGCGCGAGAGTATAACAACCCCCGCGCACTTACTTCTAGCGACCCGTGGCCAGCCCGCGCCGGTTCGCCGTACTGCGGCTGGAATGACATGGTTGGCCATCGCCGGCACAGGCCGGAGACCGCCCGCCCGTGAGGTATACATGTGGATTTTTCCGTATCCATGGGCATCGCAGGCAGCCATGACCGGCAATTTCGTCACGCTCTGAACCAACACGCTGCCACGCCGGCGCGCATGACTATTGGCGCTTACGCTTGCAACTTTTTGTAGCGAAAATGCATCCATTGGACTGGGGTCAGGGGAGGGATGCAGGCGGGTACTTGATTGATCGAACGCACACGAGCCGGAACACATGGCGCCGCACGATCATGACTTCTGGGGGATGGTCAGTGAACGGTGATGTAGTCTAGTATAACACCATAGCGATAATGCCTCCCTTCTCCAACGCTCCCGGCGCTTTCCAACTCCATGAAAATAAACAAGAACATCGCGAATTCGAGTGTGATTCTCATTTGCACCGGTTTGGTCTCGCTGTTGCTTTCCGCCTGCAGCGGCGGCAGCCCGGCCCAGGCCAAGGAAAGCAAGGACGCCAAGGCGGAGGTCGTCAACGCTGTGCCGGTCGAGGTCGCCAGGGCGACGCGCGCCGAGATCGCGGCCAGCTACAACGGCACTGCGACGCTGACTGCCGACCACGAGGCCCAGGTCGCGGCGAAAACCTCGGGCGTGCTGGTCAAGCTGTTTGTCGAAGAAGGCCAGAGCGTGAAGGCGGGGCAGGTGCTCGCCCAGCTCGAGCAGGAGACCGCACGTGCCAAGCTGGCCCAGGCCGAGGCACAGATGCGCAAGGCCGATGCCAGCTTCAACTACAGCGAGAAGGCGATCCAGAAGCAGCTCATTCCGCAGCGCGACTTCGACCAGGCCAAGTACGACATGCAGAACCTGCGCGCGGCCCGCGAGGAAGCGGCGCTGAACCTGCAGTTCACGACCATCACGGCACCGGTCGACGGCGTCATCGCCGAGCGTTCGGTCAAGCTCGGCAACCTGATCCAGACCAATCAGAGCCTGTTCCGCATCGTCGGCATGGATCCGCTGCAGGCAGTGCTCAACGTCCCCGAGCGCCAGCTCGGTATCCTCAAGGCGGGCCAGCAGGTCACGCTCGAAGCCGACGCCCTGCCCGGACAGAAGTTCGGCGGCAGCATCCTGCGTATCGCGCCCGTGGTCGATTCGAACAGCGGCACCTTCCGCGTGACCTGCGAGTTCCACGACAAGAGCGGCACCCTCAAGCCGGGTATGTTCGGCCGCATCGGTATCGTCTACGACCAGCGCGCCGACGCGTTGACAGTGCCGCGCTCCGCGCTCGTCGAGGAAGACGGTGAGACCGCCGTGTTCGTCGTCGACAAAGCCACCGACAAGGCCACCGACGACACGAAGGACGGCTCGAAGAAGGACGCGGCGAAGAAGGATGCCAAGTTGGCCGATGCGAACAAGGGCGACGTGAAGCCCGCTGCGCCGGGCCTGGTCGCACGCCGCAAGCTGGTCAAGGTCGGCTATACCGAGGGCGACAAGGTCGAGATCCGCTCCGGGATCGACGCCGGCACGCAGGTGATCACGGTCGGCCGTAACGCCGTGCGTGACGGTACCGCCGTGCAGGTGCTCAACGGCGACAAGGACAAGCAGCTCGCGCAGAAGTCGGCAGACGAGAAGAAGGGCTGAGCATGAACATCGTCGAACTCGCAACCCGACGGCGCGTCACCGTCGGCATGGTGACGCTCACCTTCGTTTTGTTCGGCCTGATTGCATTGACGGGACTCAAGGTCAATCTGCTGCCGGACCTGACCTATCCGACGTTGACCGTACGCACCGAGTACGAGGGCGCCGCACCGCTGGAAATCGAGAACCTGATTTCGCAGCCGGTCGAGGAAGCGATCGGCGTGGTCAAGAACCTGCGCAAGATCCATTCGGTATCGCGCACCGGTCAGTCCGACGTGATCCTCGAATTCGCCTGGGGCACGAACATGGACCAGGCCGGCCTCGACGTGCGCGACAAGCTCGACACGTTGCAGTTGCCGCTCGACGCGAAGAAGCCGGTGCTGTTGCGCTTCAATCCGTCGACCGATCCGATCATGCGTTTGTCGTTGTCGCAGGGAACGGGGAACAGGGAACAGGGAGCGGGAAAAGCGGATGCGAAGCCCGCGACTGCCGAGGTCAATGAAGCGCAGTTGAAGCAGCTGCGCCGCTTCGCCGACGATGAGTTGAAGAAACGCCTGGAACCGACCGCGGGTGTCGCGGCGGTCAAGGTCGGCGGCGGTCTCGAAGATCAGGTCGACGTCGACATCGACCAGCAGAAGCTGCGCCAGCTCAACCTCAATATCGCCGACGTGACCAAGCGTCTGACCGATGAAAACGTCAACGTCTCCGGTGGTCGCATCGAGAACGGCTCGCAGCGCTATCTCGTGCGCACGGTCAACCAGTTCACCAACCTCGACGAGATGCGCAACCTGCTGATCAAGGTCGACAACGGTGTGCCGGTGCGGCTCAAGGACATCGCCGACGTCAAGCAGGGATTCAAGGAACGCGAAGGCATCGTGCGCGTCGACGGCCATGAGGCGATCGAGCTGGCGATCTACAAGGAAGGCGACGCGAATACGGTCAGCGTCGCCGCCGCGGTGAAGAAAGGCCTGGCCAAACTCAAGGACATCCTGCCGCCGAACGCGAAGCTCGACACGATCGACGACCAGTCGATCTTCATCCAATCCTCGCTCGACGACGTGCGCAACGACGCGGTCATCGGCGGCGTGCTCGCGATCCTCATCATCTTCTTTTTCCTCGCCGATTCGTGGAGCACGTTCATCATTTCGCTGAGCCTGCCGATCTCGCTGATCACCACGTTTTTCTTCATGGGTCAGGCGAACGTGAGCCTCAACGTGATGTCGCTCGGAGGCCTCGCGCTGGCAACCGGCATGGTGGTCGACGACTCGATCGTGGTGCTCGAGAACATCGCGCGCATGCGCGAGCACGGTGCGAGCATTCTCGAAGCGTCGGTGAAGGGCGCCAAGGAAGTGTCGATGGCGGTGATCGCCTCGACCCTGACCACGGTCGCGGTGTTCTTCCCGCTGGTCTTCGTGCAGGGCGTCGGCGGGCAGTTGTTCCGCGACCAGGCGCTGACGGTGACTTTCGCCATGCTGATTTCGCTGGTCGTCGCGATGACCCTGATTCCGATGCTGGCTTCGCTCAAGGGTCGCGCGCCGCTCGCGTACAGGGAAGAAGAGCCGTCACCGGGATGGCAGCCGACGAGCCGGCCCGGCCGCACGGTGAAGAAAATCGTCACGCCGATATCGAAACTGTTCTTCCAGCGGATTCCGCGCCTGATCGCGACTATCGCGTTCGTCGTGTCCGGCGTGATCGGCAAGGTCGTCGGCAAAGTGCTGCGCGCGATAGGGCGCTTCGTGATGATACCGTACAACGCGGCCGCGCGTTCCTACCACGCACTTCTGCCGCAGGCGCTTGCCCACCCTGTTCTCGTGCTCGGATTCGCGGCACTGGCTTTCATCGCGAGCCTGCTCGTGATCCCGACGCTCGGCATGGACCTGATTCCGCAGCTTGCCCAGGGCCGCTTCGAGATGACGGTGAAGCTGCCCCCCGGCACCGCACTGAACGACACCGACGCATTGGTGAAGGAGCTGGAAACCGCCAACGCAAAGGATCCGAACATCGAGCTGATCTACGGCGTCAGCGGCACCGGCACGCGCCTCGATGCGACACCGACCGAATCGGGCGAGAACATCGCGCGCCTCCTCGTCGTGCTCAAGCACGGTGCCGGCGAGAAGGGCGAGCGCGCGGCGACTGACGCACTGCGCGCAAGCATGAAGACCCATCCGGGCGCCGAGGTGAAGTTCTCGCGACCGCAACTTTTCAGCTTTGCCACACCGCTGGAAATCGAGCTGCGCGGCTACGACCTCGCTTCGCTCGAAAAAGCCGGCAAGAAACTGACCAATCTGATGAATGCCTCGGATCGCTTCGCCGACGTGAAGTCGACCGTGGAAGGCGGCTATCCCGAGATCCAGATCCGTTTCGACCAGGACCGCGCCGCCGCGTTCGGACTGACCACGAAACAGATTGCCGATCAGGTGGTCAACAAGGTCAAGGGCTCGGTGGCGACGCGCTACAGCTTCCGCGACCGCAAGATCGACGTACTCGTGCGCGCGCAGGAGAACCAGCGTGGCTCGGTCGACGACATCCGCAACCTGATCGTCGGTTTTGCGCAGAGCGGTACGGCGAGCACGAGTGCGAGCAACTCGGGTAGTGGTTCGACGAGCGCCATGGGCAGTTCCGGCGCGGCGTCCACGGTGAGTTCGTCTGGCGGCGCTTCGACCGGCACGAACTCGAATTCGCAATCCACGACAACGAATAGCGCCGCGGCGGGCACACCGATCCGCCTGTCCGCGGTCGCCGACGTCGTCTCGACAATCGGCCCGAGCGAAATCCATCGCATCAGCCAGGAACGCGTCGCGATCGTCTCGGCCAATCTGCATTACGGCGACCTCGGCACAGCCGTCGCCGAAGTACGCAAGCTGATCCGCGACAATCCGCTCGCCGCGGGCGTGACCGCGCATATCGGCGGCCAGAGCGAGGAGCTCGACGCGTCGACCAACTCGTTGATTTTCGCACTCGTGCTCGCGATCTTCCTCGTCTACCTGGTGATGGCCTCGCAGTTCGAGTCGTTGCTGCATCCGTTCGTCATCATGTTCTCGATCCCGCTCGCGCTGGTCGGCGCGGTGCTCGCGCTGAAACTGACGTTCACGCCGCTCAGCGTGGTCGTGTTCATCGGCCTGATCATGCTCGCCGGCATCGTGGTGAAGAACGCCATCGTGCTGATCGATCGCGTCAACCAGTTGCGCGAGGAAGGCGTGGCCAAGGTCGATGCGCTCACCCAAGCCGCCGAGTCGCGCCTGCGCCCGATCACGATGACGACGCTGTGCACGCTGATCGGCTTCCTGCCGCTGGCGATCGGCCTCGGCGACGGCTCGGAAGTGCGTGCACCGATGGCGATCACCGTGATCGGCGGCCTGGCCATCTCGACATTGCTGACCTTGGTGGTGATCCCGGTCGTGTACACGTTGCTCGACCGCCGCAGCGATGCGGTGTATCGCGAACGCGGCGAGCGCAAGGCGAGGGCGGTGCTTGACGATGCTGCGGTCGCACCGCACGGAGCGACGCCGTGAAGAAAAAAGCGTTTAACGCAGATCAGAGCGGATCAACGCAGATAAACGCGGATAAAGCATTTTTAGGATTTTGCTCTATCAGATTTTTGGCTAAAAAAAATCTGCTCTTATCTGCGTTGGTTGCTCTTTCTTTTGCACGTGTAGGGGAGCGCACATGACCCTTGCCGAATTGAGTCTCAAGCGCCCGGTCACCGCGATCATGCTGTTCGTGTCGATGACCGTGATCGGCCTGATCGCCGCGTTCCGCCTGCCGCTGGAATCGATGCCCGACATCCAGTTTCCGTTCATGGTGGTCGATCTGCCATACCAGGGTTCGACCCCGAGCGAGGTCGAGCGCACGGTGACACGCCCGGTCGAGGAAGCGCTGTCGACGCTGACCGGCATCCAGCGCATGGATTCTTTGACGCGTGCGGACGGCGTGCAGATCCAGATGCAATTCAAGTGGGGTCAGGACACCGCGGTGAAGGCGGTCGAGGCACGCGGCAAGATCGATGCCATCCGCGCCGACCTGCCGAGCGACCTGTTGCGCTACAACGTGTTCAAGTTCGCCTCAAACGACCGGCCGGTGCTGCAGTTGCGCATTTCGTCCGAACGCGATCTGACCAATGCCTACGAATTGCTCGACCGCGCGCTGAAGCGGCCGCTCGAGCGCCTGCCCGGCGTGGCGCGCGTGCAGATCGAGGGCGTTGCCCAGCGCGAAGTGCGCATCGAGATCGACGCCGACCGCCTGACCGCTGCCGGCGTCGGCCTCAACGATCTGTATCAGCGACTCAACACGGCCAACTTCTCCGCGTCGGGCGGTCTGGTCAGGGACGGCGCGCTGCGCTATCACGTACAGCCGGTCGGCGAATGGCGCAGCATCGAGGAAATCCGCGATCTTGCTATCAACGACAAGGGTCTGAAGCTTTCCGACATCGCCAACGTCGAGGTGATGCCCGCGCGCCTCACCTATGCGCGCCACCTCGACCAGCGTCCAGCGGTGGCCGTGGAAATCTCCAAGGAGCGCAGCGCCAACCTGGTCGACGTGGGGCGTCGCGTCATGGCCGAGGTCGATCGCATCCGCGAACAGCCGGAGATGCGCGGCATCCAGATCTATGCACTCGGCAATCAGGCCAAAAATGTCACCGAAAGTCTGCGTCAGCTTGGCCAGGCGGGGCTCGAAGGCACGTTGCTGTCGATTCTGGTGCTGTTCTTCTTCCTGCGCGATTGGCCGTCGACGCTGATGGTGTCGCTCGCGATCCCGATCTGTTTCGTCATCACGATGGGCTGCATGCAGTTCTTCGGCATGACCCTCAACATCCTGTCGATGATGGGCTTGCTGCTCGCGGTCGGCATGCTCGTCGACAACGCGGTGGTCGTCGTCGAAAGCATCTACCACTACCGCGAAAAACACCCGGACAAGCCGTGGTACTGCGCGGTGCAGGGCACCCAGGTCGTCGGCATAGCGATCGCCGCCGGCACGCTCGCCAGCGTGATCGTATTCCTGCCGATGGTGTTCGGCGAGAAGGATGACATCAGCGTGTTCCTGACCCAGGTTGCGGTGGCGATGGCGATTGCGCATCTGGCATCCTGGCTGGTCGCGGTCAGCCTCGTGCCGATGCTGTCGGCGAAGCTGCCGCCGCCGAAGTTCATCGGCCGCAAGACGCTGGTCACGCGCATGCAGAGTGCCTACGGCGGTTTCGTCGCACGTACGCTGCGCCACCGCCGCTGGACCATGCTCTGGCTGCTCGGCCTGCTCCTGGTCAGCATCGTTCTGCCGGCCGCGCACACGAAGATGGACATGTTTCCGAGCGGCGATCGCGACCAGCTTTTCCTCGGCTATCGCCTCAACGCGATGTATCCGCTGGCCGAGTTGAAGCGGTCCGTCGACACGGTCGAGAAGTACCTTGACGCGCATCGTGCCGAATTCCACATCAAGAACATCTACAGCCGCTACGCCGAGGACGGCAACGACACCTTCACCACGATCCTGTTCAAGGAAGACGAACGCGACCAGGTCGACACCAAGGCGATCATGGAGAAGATCCGCAAGGAAGGGCCGAGGGTCCCGATCGGCGACATCGTGTTCGACTTCAACGGCAACGGCGGCAACGACAACAGCATCCAGTTCAGCCTCAACGGTGACTCGGGGCAGGTGCTGCGCGAACTGTCGGCAACGGTGATTCCGATCATCAAGTCGCTGCCGAGCCTGCGCGACGTGCGCGCCGACCAGGACAGCGGCAACCGCGAACTCGCGATTCATGTCGACCGCGAGAAGGCACGATCCTACGGATTCTCGGCCAGCGATGTGGCGCAGTACATTTCGGTGGCGCTGCGCGGCGGCCAGCTCAAGGACTACCACAGCGGCCAGGACCAATTGCAGGTATGGATGCGCTTCCGCGGCGCGGATGCGCGCGACCTCGACAGCCTCTCCGACTACAAGTTGCGCCGCGCCGACGGCACCCAGATTCCACTCATGTCAATGGTGCAGGTATCGACCAACAATGCCTCGTCGGTGATCGAGCGCAGCAACCGGCAAACCTCGTTGTCGATCAAGGCCAACCTCGCCGACGGCAAGACCGCGAACGATGCGCGCGCCGAGATCGAGAACGTGATGAACAAGGTGCAGCTACCGCCCGGCTATCGCTGGAGCTTCGGCCAGAACTTCGACCGCGACGACAACGCGGCGGCAAAGATGATGCTCAATCTCGTGCTCGCCCTCGTGCTGGTGTACGTGGTCATGTGCGCGATGTTCGAGTCGCTGATCTATCCGGCCGCAATCCTGACCACGTTCATCTTCTCGATCTTCGGCGTGTTCTGGTTGTTCTGGATCACCGGCACGACGTTCTCGATCATGGCCTTCATCGGCGTGCTGATCCTGATGGGTGTCGTCGTCAACAATGGCATCGTCATGATCGTGCACATCAACCAGCTGCGCCACGAGGGAATGGATCGCGTCGACGCGCTTATCCAGGGCGCGAAGGACCGCCTGCGCCCGATCCTGATGACGATGGGTACGGCCATTCTCGGCATGGTGCCGCTGTGCATCAGCCGCACCGGCATCGGCGGTGACGGCCCGCCGTACTACCCGATGGCGCGTGCGATCACAGGTGGTCTGATCTTTTCGACGATCGTCAGCCTGCTCGTGTTGCCGGTAATCTATTCGCTGCTCGACGATGCGAGTCTTTGGGCCAAGCGCGTGCTACGAGATGCGCGCGCGCGTCGCGGGCGGGATTTGCGCGCCGCCTGAAATCCAAAGCAATGGACATGGATTTCATGGATCAAGAACGATGAACACGGATAGAGGGAAAGGTAATTGCCGTCTTGTCCGCGTCGATACTTTTGATGATCCGCGTTTATCCGTGTTATTGGCTCTAGTTGCCCATGGAATCCATGTATGACGCTGGCGGAACTCAGCCTGAAACGGCCGGTCACCGCGATCATGGTCTTCGTCTCGATGACCGTGATCGGCCTGATCGCGGCGTTCCGCCTGCCGCTCGAGGCGATGCCCGACGTCCAGTTTCCTTTCATGTTCGTCGACCTGCCGTACCCCGGTTCGACGCCGGGCGAGGTCGAGCGCACGATCACGCGACCGGTCGAAGACGCGTTGTCGACGCTGACCGGCATCAAGAACATGAATTCGAATTCGCCGCCGGAAGGCGCGCAGATCTTCATCGAGTTCAAATGGGGCCAGGACGCCGCGGTCAAGGCAGTCGAAGCGCGCGGCAAGATCGACGCGATCCGCGACCAGTTGCCCAGCGACCTGAAGCGCTACTCAGTGGAAAAATTCGGCACCGGCGATCACCCCGTACTCGGCATGTTGATCTCCTCCGAACGCAACCTGACCAACGCCTACGACCTGCTCGACCACAAACTCAAGCGTCCGCTGGAACGCCTGCCCGGCGTAGCGCGCGTGCAGTTGCAGGGCGTCTCGCAGCGTGAAGTGCAGATCGAGATTTCAGCCGAGCGACTCGCCGCTGCCGGGATCAGCCTCGACGAGCTGTACAAGAAACTTTCGACCGCGAATTTTTCCGCCTCGGGTGGCCTGATCAAGGACGGCGATCTGCGCTATCACGTGCAGCCGGCCGGCGAGTGGCGCAGCATCGACGACATCCGCCTGCTCGCGATCAACGAGCGCGGCCTCAAGCTCAGCGACATCGCCGACATCTCGTTCAAACCGGCGCGCGCGGACTACGAACTGCACCTCGATACGCGTCCGGCCGTGATCCTGCGCGTGTACAAGGAGCGCGCGGCCAACCTCGTCGACGTTGGCCGCCGCGTCTGGGACGAGATCGACCGCATCAAGCAATCCGGCCAGATCGATGATCTGCAACTGGTCGCGTTCAACGACCAGGCCGCCGGTGTAACCGACAGTCTGAAGCAGCTCGGCAAGGCCGGGCTGGAAGGCACGTTGCTGTCAGTGCTCGTGCTGTTTTTCTTCCTGCGCGACTGGCCGTCGACACTGATGGTGTCGCTCGCGATCCCGATCTGCTTTGTCATCACCCTGGGCTGCATGCAGATGTTCGGCATCAGCCTCAACATCCTGTCGATGATGGGTCTGCTGCTCGCTGTCGGCATGCTCGTCGACAACGCCGTGGTCGTTGTCGAGAGCATCTACCAGTATCGTGAGCACCATCCGGACAAGCCGTGGTACTGCGCGGTGCAGGGTACGCAGATCGTCGGCATCGCGATCGCTGCGGGTACGCTTGCCAGCATCATCGTGTTCCTGCCGATGGTGCTGCGCGAGAAGAACGGCATGAGCATCTTCCTGACCCAGGTCGCGGTGGCGATGGCGATCGCGCATCTGGCTTCGTGGCTGGTCGCGGTCAGCCTCGTGCCGATGCTGTCGGCGAAATTGCCGCCGCCGAAATTCATCGGCCGCAAGACCGTGATCACGACTGCGCAGGAGCGCTACGGCCGTTTCATCGAGAAGACGCTGGCGCATCGACGCTGGACCATGCTCGGCCTGCTGGCGCTGCTGCTCGCGAGCTTCGTGCCGATCAGCCAGACCAAGGTCAACATGAATGGCGGCGGCCCGTCGAAGTGGATCTTCTTCCAGATGAATCTCAATGGTTTGTATCCATTGGCGCAGATGCGCACGAGCTACGCGACGCTGGAGAGCTGGCTCGAGCAGCATCGCGAGGAATTTCATCTGAAGAACGTCTATGTCTTCTACAACGAGCAGGGCGACAGCGAGATGGCGGCCTTCCTCGACGACGACGCGCCCGACAAGGCGCAGATCGTCGAAATGATCCGCAAGGGCATGCCCAAGGTGCCGATCGGCGAAGTCGTGGTCGGCTTCGAGGGCGGTGGCGGCAGCAGCAGCCAGCAGCCAAGCGTGGGCATCAATCTGACCGGCGACTCCGGCGCGCAGCTGCGCGAGCTGGCGAGCAACGTCATTCCGATCCTGAGCAGCCTGCCGAGCCTGCGTGACGTGCGCGCACAGCAGAACAGCAGCAACCGCGAAATCGCCGTGCACGTCGATGGACAGAAGGCCAAGGCGATGGGCTTCTCGGCAAGCGACATCGCGCAGTACATCGGCATCGCGCTGCGCGGCTTCCGTCTCAAGGACTACCACGGCGGCGAAGGCCAGGTGCCGGTCTGGCTGCGCTTTTCCGGTGGTGACACGCAGAGCCTGGACAATCTCTCGGACTACATGCTGCGCCGTGCCGATGGCACCCAGGTGCCGCTGATGTCGATGATCGATGTCGACGCGCGAAACGCCGCCGCGACGATCCAGCGCCGCAACCGGCAGACCAGTTTCGCCATCGTCGCCAACTTCGTCGAAGGCAAGACTCCGGACGATGCACGACGAGACATCCAGGCCGCGATGGGCAAGATGGAACTGCCGCCAGGCTACAAATGGAGCTTCGGTGAGAACTTCGATCGCGACGACGAAGCCGGCAGCACGATGCTGTTCAACACGCTGATCGCGCTCGTGCTCGTCTACGTCGTCATGTGCGCGATGTTCGAGTCGCTGATCTACCCGGCGGCGATCCTGACCACGTTCGTATTCTCGATCTTCGGCGTGTTCTGGCTGTTCTGGATCACCGGCACGACGTTTTCGATCATGGCCTCGATCGGCGTGCTGATCCTGATGGGCGTGGTCGTCAACAACGGCATCGTCATGATCGTGCACATCAACCAGTTGCGCCACGACGGCATGGACCGGCGCCAAGCGCTGATCCAGGGTGCGCGCGACCGGCTGCGCCCGATCCTGATGACCATGGGCACGGCGATCCTGGGCATGCTGCCGCTGTGCCTGGGCGACGCGGCGATCGGCGGCGACGGCCCTCCGTACTATCCGATGGCGCGCGCGATCGCCGGCGGCCTGATCTTCTCGACCATCGTCAGCCTGCTTGTGCTGCCGACGATATATTCGCTGCTCGATGACGCGAGCCTGTGGGCCAAGCGCGTGCTGCGCGAGGTGCGTACGCGGCGCCAGCTCGCGACGTAGTGTTATTTTTTCGGCAGCGTCGCGACGAAAGTGCGCGCGATGCCGACGCAGGCGCGGACGGCTCCGTCGGAAGCACCGGGAGGATCGAGGTAAGCGTAGCCCTCCATCGTCCGCCCGCGCATCACCATCGGCCGCGAGTTCGGCCAGGCCAGCACCTCGGGTTGACGGTCCTTGCCGCTGCGAACGAGCAGGCCGCGCCTGGATGCCGCAACGACGAGGTTGCCGTTGAGCATGAAGCCGATGCCGCCGAACATCTTCTTTTCGCCGAGACTGCCGGACTCGCCGAGAGCGGCACGCACGCGCACGGCGAGTTCCTCGGCGAATTTGTTCGCGCGGCCGCCTGCGGGTTGCGCCTTGCGAGGCGGCGTCGGCGACCGCTTCTTCGACGGTGTTTTCGTGCGTTGCTGCATGGACTCGAGCCCCGTGGTACGAACGAACCACGAAGATACACCCGCTTCGACCGCGATCAAGGCAGGGCTTCGATACCTGCCCGGGCCGAGCGCGCGAAACGGTCCTCGAGTTCGACCGCCTGCGGTGGCTGCATGAGCCAAGCGCGCATCAGTCGCGCAAGCTCGGACTCCGGCGTCGCCGCGCCGCGATCGCGCATGCGTGAGGCGAGGCGCTGGACCTGGAAGTTCATGCGCCGCTGGCGGTCTTCAGCCGGCGTTTCGAGGCCGGCGAAGAACTCGAATTCGACAAGCAGGTCGCGTGCCGGGTTTTCGTCTTGTCCTTCGGCAAACGGTGCCACTGACATCCTGGCCAAGCGCGCATCGAGTACTGCGCCGAATTCGGCCGGGGCGGGGTGCTCGTGCCAGGAGGCAGCGACAGCCTCCGCAGTCTGCGCGCCGGTTTCCACGGCGCGCAGCACGGTGTATTTCGCCAGCGCGTCGGTATAGCCCGCCAGACGCTTGCACCGCGCCGCGCCCCGCAAGCGCGACTCGAGCGCGTCGTGCGCTTTGCGGTAGCGCTGCTCGAGCGCACGATCGGACGAACCCAGCGCGTGCCAACGCGTGTCGATGTCGCGCAGTTGTGCTTTCGCCTCGTGGGTATCGTCGTCGCGCAAAGCTTCGAGTTCGGCGAGCAGGTTCTGCGCTTGTGCGCGTATCGCCGTCGATTGCTCGTCGCGTTGCTTGCGCGCCACGTCGAGCTGGCCGAAAGCGGCATCGACCGCCGTACGGAATTCTTTCCAAAGGCGCTGGTCGCTGCCGCGGCGGCCGTGGCCGAGTGCGGTCCACTGCGTCTGCAATTCGCGTGCATCGCGCGCAACCGCGCGGCCGTCGCTCTGCTGCCGCAAGGCCGTGGCGCGTGTGATCAAGCGCCGCTTGGCCGCTTCGACTTCGTCTGCGTGCGCATCTAGGCGCGGCGCGAGTTGATCGATCGCCGCCTTGATCTGCCTGGCCAGCGTGGTGCGCGTGCGCGGATCGACACCGTCGAGCGAACGCAGTGCGTCGCCGAGTTTCTGGCGCAGTTGGCCCGCTGCTTTCCAGTCGATGATCTCCTCCGGCAACGCGGCGGCTTCCTGCAGCAGCTTGCCGATCTCGCCGGCATGCGACTTGCGCACTTCGTCGCGCTTGTCGAAGTAAGTCTTCGCGGGTTTCAGCGCGCGATGACAGAGGGAATGGAAGCGTCGTGTCAAACTCGACTCGATGCCGCCGGAAATACCCTCGGCCGCATCGAGTCGCTGCCATTCTTCGCGAGCTTCCCGCAGGCGCAACGCAAGTGCGTCGGGATGCAAGCCGGACTGCGCAAGCTTGTCGACGTCCTCGCAGAGCATTTCTCGCCGCCGGCGGTTGGCCCAAGCCTGCTGCTGCTTGAGCTCGCTGTAGTGCGCGTGCAGCGGTGCAAGCCTGGCTTCGAGTGCGGCGGGCAATGGCACGACCATCGCGCCAAGGTTGAGCAGTCGATCGTGCAGCGCGTGCGCGGCCGATACCGTACCCGCATCGAGCATCGCTGCGTAGCGCGGCAAAGCCTGCTCCATTTCGTGCAGATGCGCGCGGCGCAGTTCGCGCTCGCGTTGCGCCTCGCTGGCCGCACTCGCAAGTGCGGCGTCGAAACGCGCCTGTGATGCGAACATTTCGACACCGGGCATCGCAGGTGCGGCAGCTTGCGCCTCGGGCTGGGTTTCCTCGACGTCTGGCGCAACCACGCGGGCGGGCGAATTCCGCACGTTGATCTTCGTCTGTCGCACGAGTGCGTCGGCGCCGCAATAGCGCGCGAGCAGATCGGTCGGCACCGCGTTACCCAGTGCCCCCCAATCGCGCACGATCGCCTCGTAGACCACGTCGTCAGCGGCGGGTGCCCGCACCAATGCCTCCATGCGTTCGCACAACGCGCGTGCCTTTTGCGCGACGGCAGCCGCATCGCCGCTGCCGATGCGCCGCGCTTCGACCAACTCGCGCGCGCGTCGGCTGACGGTTTTGTCGGTCTTGCGCGCACGCTCCGCGATGCGATCCAGCGCGGCGGTGTCAACGACGCGCTCGAGTGCTGCGAGGCGGATCGCGGCATCGGGATCGGCGATCGCGCGCTCGGCGATGAGGGCAGGGCGCGTCACCCGCGCGAGCGCGTCGGCGCGCAGCTCTCGATCGGCAGCACGGGTGGCGACGCGTTCGAGTTCGTCCGCGCTCAGCGTCTCGAGTTCGGCGATGCGTCGCGACAGCGCCGGCACGCGCGAGTCGCTCGCGCACAGCAGGAAAAGATAGGCCTCGCGCGAGATGCGGCGGACGGCTGCGTCTGCGTCGCCAGTCGAACGTTCGCGCCAGGCTTCGTAATCATCAAGGCGCTTGAGTGCGGCCAGGCGCACACCGGCATCGGCATCGGTGCGCACGATCCGGGGCAGAGAGGCAATCAGTTCCGCGTCGTCGGCGGAAGCGACGGCGACGCGCCGCACCTCGGCGTTCTTGTCCTGCCACTTCGGTTTGAACAGCAGACGTGCGAGATTCATAGCAGCTTGCTCAGGATGCGGATGCCGGCGAGATATTCACCGAGGATCATGCCGAAATTGCTCAGCAGGAAGACGAGCAGGGTGCGCGAGACGCGGTTCTTCCACCAGCCGCGCCAGTCGATCACGTCGTCGCGCAGCGATTCGAAATCGGCGACACGTGGCCGGCGCAGCGACATCTCGACGGCCGCCGCGACCGCGCCAACCGGCACGAACGGACGGAACGGTTTCAACGGCCCGACCACGAACGCGGTCAGCGCGCTGAGGATATGGCCGCCGCCGAGCAGCGCACCGAGCGCGGCGAAGCCGCCGGTGAACAGCACCCAGACCTTGATCGCCTCGACCCCGAAATGCGCGCCGCGCGTGAACGTGTAGGCGATCGCGGCGACGATGACGGCGAGTACGCCGAAACCGATCCAGCGGGGCCACGGCGAGGCCGGCGGCAGCATGTTGAGCGATTCCGTGCACCGGGTCGGGTCGTCCTGCTGCGTTTGGATCGCATCCGTCATGCCGGCAAGATGCCCCGCGCCGATCACCACCAGCACCCGCTTTACCATCGTGCCGAGCGCCTGCGCTTTCGCGCTTTCCTCGCGCAGTCGCGCCGACATGAAGCCGTCGCGCTCGGCGATCAGGCTGCGGAACAGTGGCTCGGATTGTTCGGCGAACTCACTGAATGCACTTTGCAGCATGTCGCCCTGCTTGAGCTTCTCGATATCTTCCTCGGCGACATCGCCGCGTTCGAACAGGCTGGCCACGAGCCCGCCGAGCAGGCCGAAGCGCGCGAGAAAACCGACGCTGCGATAGGCGCGCTTCAGTGTCGTCGCGACTTCGCGATCTATGAGCCAGACCGGCTTGTGCTGAGCCTCGGCGAGTTCCGCCGCGGTCTTCATCTCCGCACCGGGTTCGATGCCGAACTGTTCCGCAAGTCGGCGCTGATACGCCGATAGCGCCAGATTCGCCGCAACCATGCCGGCCTTGCCCTGACGGATGATCTGCAGCAGGTCGAGGTTGCGCCATGCCTCGCGGTCGCGCAACGCACGATAGCGCGTGTCGCACAGTTCGACCGCGATTGCGTCGAAATCCTGCGATCCGATCAACTCGCGCACCGCCTCGACCGAGGCGCGCGACACATGCGCCGTGCCGAGCAGGGTGTATTCGACGCCATCGCGGGTGATGCGCGCAAGCGGCTGGTCGGTGACGGGGGAGGTGGGGAGGGGCGGATCGCTCATTCGATTTTCTTTAGCCGTCATTCCAGCACAGGCTGGATTCCGGTTTTTGTTTTTTGTGTCGGAAGTAGCAGCTGGATTCCAGCCTGCGCCGGAATGACGAGCGCGTAGGTGGTTGTCAGTCGCGAAAACGCTTCAGCAAATCGCCATAGGCGTCGATGCGCCGGTCGCGCAGAAACGGCCAGATACGGCGCACGTTCTCGCTGCGCTGCATGTCGATGTCGACGACCAGCAGTTCGCGCTTGTCGGTAGCGGCCTGGGCGAGGAATTCACCTTGCGGGCCGGCGACAAAGCTCGATCCCCAGAACTGGATTCCGCGCGCACCGTCGGGCGCGGGCTCGAAGCCCGTGCGGTTACAGGCCAGCAGTGGCAGGCCATTGGCAACGGCGTGGCCGCGCTGCACGGTGATCCAGGCGTCGCGCTGGCGCGCCTTTTCCGCGGCGTCATCCCCCGGGTCCCAGCCGATCGCCGTCGGGTAGAGCAACAGGTCGGCGCCGGCCAGTGCCATCAGGCGCGCGCCTTCCGGGTACCACTGATCCCAGCACACGAGCAGGCCGAGCTTGCCGACCGACGTTTCGATCGGTTCGAATCCGAGGTCGCCCGGTGTGAAGTAGAACTTCTCGTAGAAGGCGGGATCGTCCGGAATGTGCATCTTGCGGTACTTCCCGCCAATGTCCCTGGCTGCATCGAAGACGACGGCGGTGTTGTGATAAAGCCCGACCGCGCGGCGCTCGAACAGCGAGGCGACGACCACGAGCTTGAGTTCGGCGGCGAGTGCGCCGAGGCGTTGCGTGCTCGGCCCGGGAATCGGTTCCGCGCGATCGAACTCGGCAACATCCTCGTGCTGACAGAAGTACGCACCATTGTGCAGTTCCTGCAACAACACGAGCCCTGCTTTGGCCGCGGCCGCTTCGCGCAAGCCTGCCTCGATGGCGTCGAGATTGGCCTCGCGGCTGCCACGATCGGTCTCCTGCAACAGCGCGACACGCAATGTCTTGCTCACGTCAATGCTCCTTGCGGCAACTGCATGGTCATGCAGTGCAGGCTGCCGTTCTGCCAGATCAGCGCGCGGCAGGGGATGGGAATGATCTCCCGCCCCGGGTGCGCATCGCCGATGATGCGAGCCGCTTCGGCATCCGCGGGATCGTCGTAGGCTGGCACCAGCACGGCATCGTTGATGATCAGATAGTTCGCATACGAGGCTGCCAGGCGACGGCCGCCGTCGAGGATGGGCTTGGCCCAGGGCAGGGCATGCAGGCGGTATGGCCTGCCCTCCGGCGTGCGCAGCGCGGCAAGCTCTTCGCGCATGCGCGCAAGCTCGCCGTGATGGGTGTCGGTCGGATCGTCGCAGGCCTGGAACACGATCGCCTCGTCCGGCGCGAAACGCGCCAGCGTGTCGATGTGCGCGTCGGTGTCGTCGCCCTGCAGGTAGCCGTGTTCGAGCCAGAGTACGCGCTGCGCGGCGAGCTTGTCGCGCAACAACTGCGCCATCTCCTCGCGACTCTGTTCGGGATGCCGTTGATGCAGGCAGCGCCAGGTTGTCAGGATCGTGCCGTTGCCATCGGATTCGATCGCGCCCCCCTCGAGCGCCCAATCCACACGCACATGCTCGACCGGCGCGAACACGCCGCGAACGACAAGGTTGCCGACCAGCGCGTCGTCGCGACTCGCGCCGAACTTGCCGCCCCAGCCGGTGAAGCGGAAGTCGGTCAGACGCAGGCGCTTGCCGTCGACGAGCGTGATCGGTCCGGAATCGCGCAACCAGGTATCGTCGTACTCGACGGCAACGAGTCGGATGCTCGCCTCTTGCGCCCCGGCGCGACGCAACGCCTGTTCGGCGCGCGCGCGTACCGCAGCGTCGGCGACGCACAGCACCACGTGTTCGCGACGGGAGATCGCGGAAATCAAGGCGGCACAAGTGGCTTCGACCTGGTCAAGCCGCGGCGCCCAATCGGTTTCGGCATGTGGCCAGGCGAGCAGGACGCCGTGCTGCGCCTCCCATTCCGCGGGGAGGCGGAAGCTGGACGCCGTCATCGACGCGGCACGGCGCCCTTCGGCCCGATCTCCTCGGCCGAAACGCGATTTATCACGGTGTCGATCACGCGATCGCGCTCGAAATAGACCGTATAGTCGGCATAGACCCAGCGGTTGATCGTCGGATGCCAGCGCGAATCGCCGCCGGCCGGAGCGAGTTTGCTCAGCGGCGCGCCGTACCGGTTTTCCACCTGCGCCATCGACAGCCCGCGCGTGGGGGTGATGCGGCCGCTCTCTTGCTTGACGCGATCGATCAACAAGGTGTCGGCATGCGCGCCGCCGAAGGTGCCCAGAGCGAGCACGGCGGATGCCGCTAAGAGAAAAGGACGGTGCAGCGTCATGGCGCATTCTCCACGTTGGCTATTCCATGCGATCGATGGTGCCAAGCCGGCATGACCGTTGCAATACCAGCAGTGCCAAGCGGCGCAATTGGTGAATCAGTGCAACCCGAAAACGTGAAGGCCGCCACCAGGCGGCCTTCACGGCAACGATCGGCTTGCGAGAGCCGAGCGACCGGGTCAGCGCTGGCGCGCCTTGAAACGCGGATTGCTCTTGCAGATCACAAACACTTTGCCGCGGCGGCGCACGACCTTGCAGTCGCGATGACGCTGCTTGGCGGACTTGAGAGACGAAAGGACTTTCATGGGAATTTCCGAATATCAGGGCGGTACGGGCGAATACAGCCGCGCATTGTAGCGCAGGCTCGATCGATTCGTACAGCCTTATTTCGGGATTCCCGCATGAGCACCTCATCATGAACGTTCGTGAATGTATATTATGTAACATACAGAATAGCTGGCACAAAATACCAATAAATACAATTACTTGCGAGTGTTGAACGGAAACAGAAAAGCGCGAAACCGTGATACCACGTGGTTATCGTAAACCTGTCTTGACGCTGCCTGCGGCGCGCGATCCGGACGTCGAGGCGTGGCTGGTGCGCTTCGGCACGTACTTGCGCGGCTGCGGCCGGTCGACGGCCACGGTGCGCGTCTATAGCGGCGTGCTGCGGCGCTGGTTTGCGGCCGGCGGCGCGCTGCTGCATGTCGATGAGGAGCGGATGCTCGGCTACCTGTACGCGCGCCGCGCGCACGTCGGCCAGGCGACGATCAATGCCGACCTGAAGGCCATCCGCGCGTGGCTGCGGTTTCAGCACGCACTGGGCACGATCGAGGCATCGGCCGAGCTGGCCAAGCTTCCGCGCCAGCGCCGCATGCCGGCGCGGCTGCCGCGCTACTTGACCGACGAGCAGATCGGCCGTGCGATGGCCGTACCGGATCCCGTCACGCTGGCCGGCCTGCGCGACATGCTGATCTTGCGCGTGCTGTACGAAAGCGGCTTGCGCGCTGCCGAGCTTGCAGGCCTCGAGTTCGGCGACGTGCTCGACGATGGCTATCTCTACGTTCAGCACGCCAAACTCGGCAAGCGCCGCTACGTGCCGATGACGGCGGAAACGCTCGCCATGATCGAACACTATCGCCAGCGCCGCGGCGCGGCTGGCCTGGGCCGATGCCGGCGCATCTTTGTCGGCCGCAGTGGGAAGCCGCTCACCGCGCAAACCGTCTGGGAAATCGTCTCTCGCTGCCTGCACGCTGCCGCTGGCATCGGCGCCGGTTACGGGATGCTGCGCATCGGAGGCACGTCGCGGCCGTGGACGGGCCGCTACCCGCATCTGCTCCGCGCCAGCTTCGCGACCGCATTGCTGCATAGCGGATGCCCGCTGACCGCGATCGCTGAAATGCTCGGGCACACGAATCTCGCGACCACTGCGATCTATTGCGGCGTCGACCTGACGCAGTTGCGTGCCGCGGCGAAATGCCATCCGCGTGCGCTTCGCGACATGCAAAAATGATCGAGCGAGAAACGCCTCTTTGTTAGGCTGCAAGCTGGCAGTTCTTTTTTCGACCATGTTGTTGAATTGCTGAAAAATATACTTTTTCGTTTGGCGTGATAGGCTGCCAAGTTAGATGGCGTTTCGCCGCCTACTAGTAGTTAGCTGCCAATAGCGCGGCGACGCGCGCTTTTGTCCATTCGCCAGCGGACCCCTGTAATTCGCCCACTGCCTGCCTATACGCCGCAAGCTCGCATTGCGCAGCAGAACGTTCGGCGCAAGCTTCATTAAGCGCCGAACAGAGCGCGCGCATATGTACTAGCAATTCTTCACGGCTAAGTTCTCGCGATTCAATTTCCATTTTCTGTTTCCTGTCGGTTGTCAGCTAACTCTGCGCTCAAGGCGACCTTCGCTTCGCTACGGCGCCTTAGCTTTGGCGTTAGGCCGCAGGCATTGCGTCGATCGGCACCTTCACCGCGTAAATTCTGGCGGCCTTCGCGCCGGCCCAATTTCCTAGCATCCGCATCACTTCGTTTTTGTCCATTGAGCACGGACCATTCATC
>NZ_DBNHDN010000039.1:0-87232 GCF_057139185.1 Rudaea sp.
GCCACTGGGGCGGGGTCAAGGCGCTGACCGATGCCGAGCAGCGCGGCGACGCGGCGGCGAAGCAGAAGGCGATGGACGATCTCGTCGCCAACGGCAATGCGATCGCGGGTTTTCTCGCCTCGGCGAATCCGTACCTGAAAAAGGATGCGGTGCTGTCGCTGCTGACCACGCACGTCGGTCACCATGCCGTGCAGATCCGCGAGATCATGCAGGGTGACATGCAGGCCGAAGCGAAAACCTGGAGCGCGATGCAGGCGCACATGGACGTGATCGCCGATGCGCTCGCCGATGCCATCGCCCGGCAGTTCCCGGCCAGGGCGGCGTGAGGCGATGAGTCAGGCCCTGCGCCGGTTCGGACCTAGCGCGCGCAAGCTGTTGCGCACGCTGCTGGCTTCCGCGCAGGGCGCGAGCGTGGAGACCCTGTGTCAGGCGCTCGGAGTCACGCACAACGCCGTGCGCCAGCATCTTACCGCGCTGATCCACGCCGGTTGGGTCGAGCGTGGCGAAGCGCGGCAAAGCAGCGGCCGGCCGCAGATGCGCTACCTGCTGACCGAAGCCGGCCGCGAACTGTTCCCGCGCAACTACGCGCTGATCACCACCGGCATCCTCGATCGCCTGTATGCGAGTGCGGGGCCGTCCGGCGTGCAGGCAATGCTGACCGGCCTGGGGCGTGAATTGGGTTCGACCTCCGCGCGGCGCGTGCATGGCGACGATGCGGACGAAACGGCGCGGGCGCTGGCTGCCCAGCTCGACGCGCTCGGCTACGAGGCGCAAGCCGTGTCGCGCGACGGTGAAACACAGATCGAGGCCTACAACTGCGTGTTCCACGTGCTGGCACGTGCGCATCCGGAAATCTGCCGCTTCGACCTGGCTTTCATGGAAGCGGCAAGCGGGCACAAGGTCCAGCATCTGGAATGCATCGTGCGCGGTGGTGGCGCGTGCCGCTTCCGTCTGGGTGGGCGCAGCGAGGGGAACTGAAACGCGTCGCGGTCAGTTCGCTTCCTTGACCGCGGTGGAGTTGATGCTGTTCTCGGCCAGCGCGCGCTTCGTGGACTCGGTTTCGCTCGGCGACGCGAACGGCCCGAGGCGCACGCGGTGCCAAGTTTTGCCATCGACCGTGCCCGTATAGACCTTGGCGCTGAAGCCGAGCATGGCGAGCTTGGCCTTCAGCGCGTCGGCGGCGGCTGCATCGCTCGTCGCAGTGACCTGCAACATGTAGCGGCCGCCGGCCGCGACCGGTGCCGCCTGGTTGTTCGGATTCGCCGCATTCGCCTGCGTCTGCTGCTTGGCGCGCTGCTGTTCGGCCTTGGCCTTGGCCGAGAGTTCGGCATCGGGAATCACGACTTCCTTTTCCGGCAGTGTCGTGTAGAAGTCGTAATTGCTTTTCGGCGGCGCGGGTGGCGGCGCCTTGGCGGTGTCGTCGGCCAGCGCCTTTTCCGTTTCCTTCGGCGCGACCGCCTCGGGATTGGGTTGCGGCAGGTTCTTGCCGCCGCGCAGGGTCGGAATCCTGCCGCCGTAGAGCACGGCAACCGAGCCGATCACGCCGAGCGCGACGCCGAGCAGCACCATTGCCCAGGCCGGTATCTGCCGGCGGTCGCCGTTGCGCGAGGCTTGTGAATTCCGCTTTGCCATTACATCTGCTCCGGGGCGGAAACGCCCAGCAAATCCAATCCGTTCGCGAGAGCCTGTTGCGCGGCAACGGCCAGCGCAACGCGCGCGTCGCGCAGGTCGGCATCGTCGACGATGAATTGATGCGCGTGATAGTAGGCGTGCAGCGCGTTGGCCAGTTCGCGCAGATAGCTCGCGATCAGGTGCGGCTCGAGATTCAGCGCCGCGGCCTCGACCACTTCGGGATAACGCGAAATCTCCACCATCAGCGCGCTCTCGTGTTCGTTGTCGAGCCGCGCAAGTTTTGCCAGCCCGTTGTCGCGGTTCCATTTCAGCCCGCGCTCGTCGAGCTGGCGCAGCACGCTGCACACGCGCGCATGCGCGTACTGGATGTAGTAGACCGGATTGTCGTTCGACTGCGAACGCGCGAGGTCGATGTCGAACACCATCTGCGAATCGGACTTGCGCGCGATGAGGAAAAACCGCGTTGCGTCGCGGCCGACTTCATCGATCAGGTCGCGCAGGGTGACGTAGCTGCCGGCACGTTTGGAAATCTTCACTTCCTCGCCGCCGCGCATCACCGTGACCATCTGGTGCAGCACGTATTCCGGATAGTCCTTCGGAATACCCATGTCCAGCGCCTGCAGGCCCGCCTTCACGCGCGCGAGCGAACCGTGATGATCGGCGCCGAGCTCGGTGATCGCGCGCTGGTAGCCGCGCTGCCACTTCGACAGGTGGTAGGCGACGTCGGGCAGGAAGTAGGTGAACGTGCCGTCGGACTTGCGCATGACGCGGTCCTTGTCGTCGCCGAAATCGGTCGTGCGCAGCCACAGCGCGCCGCCTTCCTCGTAGGTGTGGCCATGCTTGACCAGTTCGCGCACGGTTTCCTCGACCTTGCCGTCGCCGTACAGCGAGGATTCGAGGAAGTAGACGTCGAACTTCACGCCGAACGCGGCGAGATCGGCGTTCTGCTCGCGACGCAGATAGGCGACCGCGAACTGGCGGATCGCATCGATGTCGTCGGGATTCTTTGCGCCGGTGACGACGTGATTTTCGAACTCCACGCGGTCGCCGCGCAGATAGGCCTCGGCCACGTCGCCGATATAGTCGCCGTTGTACGCGTCCGCCGGCCAGTCGGCAGCGCCGGGTTTGCTGCCCTTCGCGCGCGCCTGCGTGGAGCGCGCGAGATTCTCGATCTGCACGCCCGCATCGTTGTAGTAGAACTCGCGCGTCACCTCCGCGCCGCTCGCGGCGAGCGCACGCGCGAGGCAGTCGCCGACCGCAGCCGCACGGCCGTGGCCGATGTGCAGCGGCCCGGTCGGGTTGGCCGAGACGAACTCGACCTGGGTCCTGCGTCCCGCGGCCGTCGTGTTGCAGCCGTAGCGCACCCCTTCATCGAGCACGCGCCGCGTTTCCTGGTGATACGCCGCCGGACCAAGGAAGAAATTGATGAATCCCGGCCCCGCGATCTCGACCTTTTCCACCAGCGCGTTCGGCGCCAACGCCGCCACCAGCGCCTGCGCGAGCGCGCGCGGATTCGTGCGCGCGGGTTTCGCCAAGGCGAGCGCCGCGTTCGTGGCGAAATCGCCATGTTCGCGGCTCTTGGTACGTTCGAGGACGAAGGCGGCGCTGGCGTCGGCCGGCAGCGTGCCGGCGCTGCGCAGGCGGTCCAGCGCCTGCTCGATCAGGGTGCGGAGTTGTTCTTTCACTTGAAATCGGGATATCCGGTGCGTCGTCTATTGTACGGTCCCGCGGCGATTTGCGCGCGCCCGCGTCGGCCGGGCACTAACGCTTCGCGCTTTCGGCCCCGTATAGTCATGGCCGGGGCAGAATCGGGCAGCGGATGGACACGGTGCGGAAAGACAGGCATGCGCATACTCGTGATTGAAGACGACGCGCTGGTCGCCGATGCCATGGTGCGCGGGCTGGTGCAGAGTGGCTTCGCGGTCGACCGCGTCGATCGCGCGGAGCTGGCCGAGGCGGCGATGCAGCAGGAGACGTTCGACCTGCTCCTCGTCGATCTGGGCCTGCCGGGCATGGACGGCTTCGAGTTCGTGCGCCGGGTGCGGCGCGCGAACGGCACGGTGCCGGTGCTGATCGTGACCGCGCGCGATGGTCTTGCCGACCGCGTGAACGCACTCGACATCGGTGGCGACGACTACCTGGTCAAGCCGTTTGCCGTGCCCGAGCTCGCCGCGCGCTGCCGCGCGTTGATCCGGCGCAGCAAGGCCGCGGGCAACCCGCAGCTGGCCGTGGGCAGCCTGTACATGGATTTGCCACGGCGCGAGGTGCGCGTCGGCGGCGAGTCGCTCGAACTGACGCCACGCGAGTGGGCCGTGCTCGAATGTCTCGCGCTGCATGTCGGCCAGGTCGTGCGCAAGGAGCGCCTGCAACAGGCCGTGTCGAGCTGGAGCGACGACATCACGGCGAACGCGGTCGAGGTCTACGTATCGCGCCTGCGCGGCAAGCTCGGCGACGCGGTGTCGATCCGCACCGTGCGCGGGCTCGGCTACCGGCTCGACGAACCCTGAGGCCGGGGCAAGGGACTCGCATGGTCGCCGCCCGCGCGTTCTCGGTCCGCCGTCGCCTGCTGCTGCTGCTGTCGGCACCGCTCGGGCTGCTCCTCGCCGCCGGTGTGCTGATCGACTACTACTCGACCGCGTCGCCGCTGCATGCAGCCTACGATCAGGTATTGGCGAGTTCGATCGTCGCGGTGGCCGCGCATTTGAATATCGGCGTCGACGGCAGGGTGAAGTCGGAACTCTCCGATCAGGCGATCGCGGTGCTGCGCGCCGACAACCACGACGAGATCTACTACCTCGTGCTTGGTGCCGACGGCGAGTTCGTCGTCGGCGACGCGGGTCTGCCGGTCGCGCCGCCGGGGCGCGACAATCCCTCCTTCGCCGACGCGGAATTTCGCGACGCGCCTGTGCGCGTAGCCACGTATCGGCTGACGAATGCGAGCGGGGTCATTGCGATCAGCGTCGCCGAAACGACCAACAAACGCCGTGAAGCCCTGCACAGCATGCTCAGTTTCATCGTCGCCAGCGACCTCGCCCAGCTGCTCGGCACGTTGCTGCTGGTCTGGGTGGGTGTACGTGCGGGGCTGCGCCCGCTGCTCGCGCTGCGCGACCAGATCGCACGCCGTTCCGCGCGCGATCTCGCCGCACTCGACGAATCGCAGGTGCCGGGCGAGGTGCGCCCGCTGACCCGGGCGCTCAATCGCCTGTTCGCGACCGTCGCCGAGGCGGCGAACGCGCAGCACAGGTTTCTCGCCAATGCCGCGCACCAGCTGCGCACGCCCCTTGCCGGCCTGCAGGCACAGCTCGAATTGCTGTCGAATGACCTGCACGAGCAAGGCGCGAGCGATCCGGCCCTGCGCGAACGCGTAGCGCGCCTGCACGCGGGCATGCAGCGTCTCGGCCACACGGCGAACCAGCTCCTTGCCCTTGCGCGCGCGGAGCCTGCGGCGAACCTGCCCGGTGACTTCCGCGAACTGGATCTCGCCGACCTCGCCAAGGATGTTGTCGCCGCACACTTCGACCGCGCGCTCGCCGCGCGCATCGATCTGGGTCTCGACGCCGAGTCCGTGCGGGTACAGGCCAGCGATTGGCTGTTGCGCGAACTTCTGGCCAACCTGATCGACAATGCGTTGGCCTACACGCAGGCAGGTGGCAACGTCACCGTGCGCTGCGGGGTCGAGCGTGGATCGGGGAAAGCGGGATCCGGGCTGGCCGTCCTCGAAGTCGAGGACGACGGCCCCGGCATTCCCGAGAACGAACGCGCGCGCGTGTTCGAACGTTTCTATCGTATCGCCGGCGGCGAGCGCGAGGGCAACGGGCTTGGCCTTGCCATAGTCGAGGAGATCGCGCGCGCGCACGGCGCGACGGTCGAACTCACCGCCGGCGCCGGCGGACGCGGCACGTGCGTGCGCGTGCGCCTGGCAGCGACCCCGCCCGGGTATGGATGATGGCGAAGCGACAGCGCAGCCGAAAAATCACGAATTTTTGCCCCGGCCCAAGGTAAAGTACCGGCATGTATCTGGAGTTCTACGGCCTCAAGGAGGCTCCGTTCTCGATCACCCCCGATCCGCGCTACGTGTTCCTGTCCGAGCGCCACCGGGATGCGCTCGCGCATCTGCTCTACGGCATCGGCAAGGGTGGCAGTGGCGGCTTCGTGCAACTTACTGGCGAGGTCGGTACGGGCAAGACAACCCTGTGCCGGCTGCTGCTCGAGCAATTGCCGGAAAACACGCGTGTCGCGCTCGTGCTCAATCCGCGCCTGTCGCCGATCGAGTTGCTGGAATCGATCTGCGACGAACTGAAACTCGACATCGGCGACCGGAAGGGCAGCCTCAAGGGCCTCGTCGACACGCTCAACGCCTATCTGCTCGACGCCTATGCGCAAGGCCTGCGCGTGGTGCTGATCATCGACGAGGCGCAGAACCTGTCGACCGATTCGCTGGAGCAGGTGCGCCTGCTGACGAATCTCGAAACGCCGACGCAGAAACTGCTGCAGATCATCCTGCTCGGTCAACCCGAGTTGCGCGACAAGCTCGACGATCCCGAGTTGCGCCAGCTCGCCCAGCGCATCACCGCACGCTATCACCTGACTCCCCTCGACCGTGACGAGACCGAGGCCTATGTGCGTCACCGCCTTGCTGTGGCGGGGGCTTTGCGCTCGCCGTTTTCACGTCTCGGATTGCGTGCGTTGTACAAGCGCTCCGGCGGCGTGCCGCGCCTGATCAACATCATCGGCGACCGGGCGTTGATGGCCGGCTACGCTCGCGAACAGGCTGCGATCGGCGAGCGCCTGGTCGATCGCGCGGCGGACGAGACGCTGCCCGGGACGACGCGCTATCGCGTGCGCCACTACGGCCCATGGGCGGCGGCGGCGTGCCTGGTGATCGCGTTCGGCGCAGCGGCGTATTTCTTTCCGCAGTGGAAGCCGCCGCCGGCAATAGCGCCACCCCTGCCCACCGCGCCTGCCGCGACCGGGAGCGCGCCTACCACGGCGGCAGCCGAAGCGGCCAGGCCGGAGGAAAACCCGGCACAACGCAAACTCGCCGCGCTCGCCGAAACGTCCGCCGATTCCGAACTGACGGCATGGACCCAATTGCTCGCGCGCTGGCAGGCGACGTCGGCCGAGACTTCGGTGCGCGACGCCGCGCATTGTCGTGCCGTCGTCTTCCCGGGCATGAACTGCCTGCGCGGGCACGGTGCGATTGCCCAGCTCGTACGCTTCGACCGGCCGCTGATCCTGCCGATCAAGTGGCGGAACGCGAGTGCCTATGCGTTGTTGCAGGGCGTCAGCGGCGATCAGGTGCAGCTGAATCTCGCCGGCGAGAGCTTCCGCGTCGGCAAGGGCGATCTTTCCAGCGTGTGGGACGGCGAGTTCTTCGCCCTGTGGCGTCTGCCCGCCGACGTGCCGACGCAGCTGCACAACGGCGATGCCGGCCCGGGTGTTGCCTGGGTGAAGGCCGAGCTGGCACGCATGGACGGCGGCGCGGCCGATGCCGGACCGGCATTCTTCGACGACGCGCTCGCCGAGCGCGTGCGCAAGCTGCAGACCGCGTACGGTATCAAGCCCGACGGCATCGTCGGTCCGGAGACGTTGTTCGCGTTGTCCGCGCTGGATCCGGCCGGTCCGCATCTGATCCGCGGCGTGCAGTAGACGTGCGCCATGCGCAGAACGGTATAGCAGCATACGAATGACGAGCCCATGTCGCTGATCCTCGAAGCCCTGAAGAAATCCGAACAGCAGCGCCGGCTCGGCGAGATGCCGGATCTCGGCACGCCGATCGCGGCGACGCGGCGGCGGCGCAGCCCGCTGCCATGGCTGGCGGTGGCCGTTGTGTTCGCGCTGGCCGCGATCGGTGGCTGGCGCCACCTGCGTCCGCGCCCGGCGCCGACACCGGCGTCGGCGTCGCCCGCGCAACCCCGGACGGCGCCGGCCGCCGCGGCGATGCCTGCCGACGGTGTGGCGCAATCGCCGACACCGGTGCAGCGGGTGCCCGCGCCGAAGTCTGCCGCAACCCCGCCGCCGGCCGTCGTTGCGTCCGTACCGCCGGCCGCGGCAAGGAAGGAGCCTGCGCAGTCGCCGATCGCTGCGCCGCCGCCCGCCCTCGCTACGCCGCCGCCCACACCGCCACCCACACCGCCACCCGCACTGCCACCCGCACTGCCACCCGCACCGCCACCCGCACCGCCCGCCGCCGCGCCAGCGGCGAACGACGTGCCTACGCTCGACGATCTGCCGGCAGGCCTGCGCAGTGCGCTGCCCGCGCTGCCGATCACGATGCAGGTGTACTCGCCAGACCCCAAGCGTCGCTTCGTCATCATTGACGGCGCGCGCGTGGTCGAAGGTGACAGCGTGCGCGGCGTGACCGTGCAGGAGATCCGGCCGGCCGGGCTGGTTCTCGTGTTCAACGGCCATCGACTGCTGCTGCCGCGGCCGGGGTCCTGAGCGTAGTGTTCGTCACCGTCCACCGCCAGCACAAGCCAGCACTGCCCTGGGTGACACTCGCGCTCGTCGCCGCCTGCGTCGCGTTGTTTCTCTGGCTCGTGCTCTTGCCCGAGGCCGCGCGCTGGCAGTTCAGACGCGAGTGGGGCACGGTGCCTGCACGCCTGTTCGACACCGGCGTGCCGCTGGCACAGCAATTTGTCGGGATGCGTTGGCTCGGCCTCGTCACCGCGTTGTTCATCCACGCCGGCTGGCTGCATCTGGCCGGAAACCTGCTGTTCCTGATGATCTTCGGCGTTCCGGCCGAGCGTGCGCTCGGCCACGGGCGGTTCCTGTTGCTGTTCCTGCTCGGCGGCGCTCTCGCCAACTTGTCCGAAGCGGCAATCTTGTCGAGCGCGAATGCGCCGATCGTGGGTTCGAGCGGTGCGGTGTCGGCGATCATCGGCGCCTATCTCTGCCTGTTTCCGCGCGCGCGTCTCGGCCTCGTGCTGCCGCTGGGCATGTTCCTGGAATTCGTGCGCATCCCCGCGTCGCTGCTGATTGGATTCTGGGCGCTGTTGCAGGTCGCTTTCACCTTCGTCGGTCCGGCGTTCGGCGCGGTCGCGTGGTGGGCGCACATCGCCGGCTTCGTCAGCGGCGTGCTGTTCGCGCTCGTATCCAGGCCGGCGATTGCGCGCAGGCTGCGCTCGTAGCGCGTTGCGCCGCTTCACGAGCGTGCGAAAATAGGCGCATGAAAAACAAGAAACTGTTCAAGATCACCTTCCTCGACCAGGGCAAGACGCTGGAGCTTTATGCCCGCCACGTCGCCTCGAGCGCCCTGTGGGGCTTCACCGAGGTCGGCGACATCGTCTTCGACCAGCAGGAAGGCTTGGTGATCGATCCGACCGAAGTGCGCTTGCGCGAGGAGTTCGGCAACACGCGCGTGTTGCACCTGCCGATCCAGTGCATCGTGCGCGTCGAGGAGGTGCAGAAGCGCGAACCGCTCGTGATCCGCGACGCAGTCAGCGGCGAGAGGGTGGTGACGCCGTTTCCGCTCGCACCGTCGTTGCGCAAACCCTGACGGCGCGGATCTCTATCCTTTTTTCCCCGGCGTGCCGGCGGCCGCGTCGCGGTGCAGCGCCAGGCCCTTGAGCACGTTCATCGCCTCGCTGAGCGCGTAGTCGTCGGTGTTGCCGCGCTGACCAGGCGGCTTGTCCGCCACGTTGTCCTTTTCTTCGTCGCCCTTGAGGTGGTTGGGCAGGTCGCGCTCGCCGGTGATGAAGCTCGGCGGCGTGTCGCGCGCGACCAGCTTGAGGTCGCCCAGTTCGATGTCGGGCTGGATGCCCGCGGCCTGGATCGAGATGCCGCTCGGCGTGTAGTAACGCGCCGTGGTGAGCTTGATCGCATGCGTCTCGTCGAGTGGCAGCACGGTCTGCACCGAGCCCTTGCCGAACGTGCGCCGGCCCATGATCAGCGCGCGGTGGTTGTCCTTGAGCGCTCCGGCAACGATTTCGGCGGCCGAGGCGGTGCCGTTGTCGGTGAGCACGACGATAGGTGCGCCGTCGATCAGGTCGCCGGGCGTCGCGTTGAAGGCGAGGTCGGACTGCTTGAGCCGGCCCTTGGTCGTGACGATGAGGCCCGAGTCAAGGAAATCATCGCTGACTTCGACTGCAGAGGTGAGCAGGCCACCGGGATTGCTGCGCAGGTCGAGCACGAGACCCCGGATCCGCTCGCCGCCGCCCGGCTGGCTTTTGTCGCGCAACTTGGCCAGTTTGCGCTTGACCTCGGAGCCGGTGTCCTCCTGGAACTGGGCGATGCGCAGATAGGCATAACCGGGTTCGACCCAGCGCGCGCGCGCGCTCGCGACGCGGATCGGCTGGCGTGTGAGCTTGATCTCGACCGGTGCGCTCGCACCCTCGTGGACCACGCCGAGCGTGACCTGGCTGCCGACCTTGCCGCGCAGCATGTTCGAGGCCTCGCCCGCGTTCTCCGAGGTGATCGGCTTGCCGTCGATGCGCACGATCGTGTCGCCCGGCTTGATCCCGCCGCGCTCGGCCGGCGAGTCGTCGATGGGCGCGACCACGCGCAAGCTGCCGTCGACCGTGAGCACTTCGATGCCGAGGCCGTTGTAGCTGCCGGTGGTGTCCTCGGACAGCTCGGCCATCGCCTTCTCGTCAAGATACTCGCTGTGCGGATCCAGGTTGGCGAGCAGGCCCTTGACCGCCGACTGCAACAGGGTCTTGTCGTCGACCGGCTCGACGTACGCCTGTTTGACCAGCGCGAACACGGCGGCGAACTGGCGCACGTCGTTGATGTCGACGGTGACTTTCTTCGCCGCCTCGTTCGCGGGCGCGGGGGGCGCGTCGGGTCGGGCCTCGTCGGCGCGGGCGAGAGTGAGGCCGGCAACGGCGACGAAGGCAACAGCGAGGACTTTGGCCGACATGGAATGCACCTAGGGAATCAGCATGAGCAGTAGAACATAAACGCATCGGATCGAAGCGCGCGGACACGAGCGGAATCTACTCCTGCGCTTCGTGCGTCGCACGGCCGTCTTGCCCTGCATGCGGCCCGTCGCACGGCAATCAAGGCTTGAGCCAGGCGCGCGGATCGATCGGCTTGCCCTGCGCGCGCAGTTCGAAATACGTCCCCGGCGTCTTTTGTCCGCCGGTACTGCCGCTGGTCGCGATGGTTTCGTTCGCGTTGACCCAGTCGCCGACGTCCTTGAGCAGGGTTTCGTTGTAGCCGTACAGGCTCAGGTACCCGTCGCCGTGATCGAGGATCAGGAGCAGGCCGTAGCCGCGCATCCAGTCGGCGAACACAACGCGTCCGTGCGACACCGCATGCACCTCGGCACCGGCCGCTGCCGCGATCACGATGCCGCTGCTGACGCGCTCGCCCGCCCGTGCGCCGAACCCGTTCAACACCTTGCCGCGTACCGGCCAGTTCAATCGACCACGTTGCGAGGCGAACGGTTCCGCACCGGCGAGTTGCCTGGGGATGTCGGCGAACACATCGCGCAGCTTGGCGAGCAGGTCGGATAGCGCCTTTTCGTCCTGTCCAAGCGCGGCGAGGCGCGCCTGGTCGTACTTGAGTTGCTTCTCCAGGTCGGCCAGCGCCTGCGCACGTTGCATGCGCTCGACGTCGAGTTGCCCGGCCTCGTCGGCGCGTTGCGCGCGCGTCGCGGCGAGTTGCGTGGTCTCGGTGTCGATTGCCCTGTGCACCTGGGCGAGCGCGTCGAGATCCTCGAGCAAGGCCTGGATCTGGCCGACGCGTGCGCGCTCGAAGTAGTGGAAGTATTCGAGCATGCGGCCGATCTTGGCGATGTCTTCCTGCGCGAGCAGCAGCTTCAGTTCTTCGCCCCGGCCGACCACGTAGGCCGAACGCAGCAACGCCGCCAGCGTCTCGCGCTGCGCGGCGAGCTTGATGTCGAGCGCATCGCGCCGGGCTTCCAGTTGCCGCAGCTTGTCCTGCTGGTCGGCAAGCTTCTGCTCGATGGCGCGCAAGTCCTTCGCTGTCGCGGCGACTTTGAGATCCTGCTCGCGCAACGCAGCGACCGCAGCATCCTTCTGCGCGCCGGTTTCCTTCTGCGCGTCGACGATTTTCTTGATTTCGGTGCGGATGGCTTCCAGTTTTTCCCGGGTTTGCGCCTCCTGCGCGGCGTGCTGGGTTTCGTCGCTTTGCGCGTGGGCTGGACGCATGCCCGATGAAACCAGAAGCATCAACGTGATCGCCGCAGCGGCTTTGCTTGTCATTCCCGCGCAGGCAGGAATCCAGTTCTTATCTTGGCTTTTGATTTTCTCTGACCGCCTCCCTTCGCCTTTCCGTACGCCTCCTGCGCGCGATCCTGCGGACGTTTCCGTCACGCCCTCGCCGCCGCAAACGGGGACCCGAAGGCCAAAAGACGGATCAAGTGCCGAAGCTTGGCGCGCTGGAGCGTGCTGCTTCTGCTTTCGGCTCCCCATCGCCTCGCGGCGGCAGCGGTCGACAAGGCCCCGAAGGGGTGCGCGCGAGGATCGCACGCATTCCGCCGTTGCACGGGGATGTGCAATCAGCGGAACCCGGCCGATGTCGCGCACCCTTTGGGCAGGACGCGCAACGGGTGCAGGGCGCTGGGGCGTGCTCCCTTTGGTGACTTGGTCTTGCGCGAGCAAGAGAAAGTCACCCGCTCGTCCGCAGGACGGGTGGAAGTTGTGGCTCCTAACCAACCCATGATCAAAAACAAAGACACCGGATTCCGGCTTTGCTCGCGCCATCCCGGCGCCCGCCCTTCGAGCCAATCGCTGCGCGAATGTTCGCGCGCGCGACTGCGCCCGCAGTCGCCGGAATGATGAGAAAAAGCGGAGCAGTGGAACCCGATTCAAGCGAGGCGCACGAGCGAATGACCGGTCATCTCCGCCGGTTGCGCCAGCCCCATCAGCGCCAGCGCGGTCGGCGCGAGGTCGCGCAGCGCGCCGTGATCGAGCGTCGCCTTGCGCCCGACATAGACCAACGGCACCGGGCCGACGGTGTGCTGGGTGTGCGGCACGCCGTTTTCATCGAGCATCTGCTCGAAGTTGCCGTGGTCGGCGCTGATCAGCATCTCGCCGCCGGCGTCGAGGATCGCGGCGAGGATTTTCGCCAGTGCCGCGTCGACCGCTTCGGCGGCCTGGATCGCCGCGGCCAGTTTGCCGGTGTGGCCGACCATGTCGGCATTGGCGATGTTGCAGACGATGAAGTCGTAGTGCTGGCCGCGGATCGCCGCGACGAGCTTGTCGGCGACCTCGGGCACGCTCATTTCCGGCTGCAGGTCGTAGGTCGCGACTTTCGGGCTCGGCACGAGGATGCGTTCCTCGTGCGCGTACGGTTGCTCGCGACCGCCGGAGAAGAAGAAGGTCACGTGCGCGTACTTCTCGGTTTCGGCGATGCGCAGCTGACTCAGACCCTGCGCTGCGAGATATTCGCCAAGCGAATTCGTCAGCGACTGCGGTGGGTAGGCGATCGCGGTCACCGGCAAATCGGCGCTGTACTCGGTCAGGGTGACGAATGCGGACAGCCTGGGCTTGCGCGCCTCGAACCCGGCGAACTTGGTATCGACGAAAGCCTGGGTCAGCTGGCGCGCACGATCGGAGCGAAAGTTCATGTAGATCACCGCGTCGCCATCGGCGATCTTCGCGCCGGCGCCAATCACCGTCGGCTTGATGAACTCGTCGGTCTCGCCGCGCGCGTAGGCGGCAGCGAGTGCCGCGAGCGCATCGTCGGCATGGAACCCGGCCTGCGCATCGACGATCGCGTCCCAGGTCAGCTTGACGCGCTCCCAGCGCTTGTCGCGATCCATTGCGTAGTAGCGGCCGCTGACCGTGGCGATGTGTGCGTTGCCGAGCGCGACGCATTTCGCCTGCAATTTTTCCAGCGAGGCGCGCGCGCTTTGCGGCGGCGTGTCGCGGCCGTCGAGGAAAGCATGCACGGCGACGCGGGCGACACCGTGGCGCCTGGCCAGATCAAGCATGGCGAAAATGTGTTCTTCCTGACTGTGCACGCCACCGGGCGAGAGCAGACCGAACACGTGCAGGGTGGATGCCTTCGCCGCGGTGCAGGCGCCGACCAGGGCGGGATTGGCGTAAAAGCTGCCGTCCTCGATCGCCGCGTCGATGCGGGTCAGATCCTGATAGACGATGCGGCCGGCGCCGATGTTCATATGGCCGACTTCGGAATTGCCCATCTGCCCGTCGGGCAGTCCGACGAAGCGGCCGTGCGTTTCCACCAGCGTGTGCGGATACGTCGCGAGCAGGTGCCGCCAGGTCGGCAGCTTGGCCTGCGCAAGCGCGTTGTCGGCGGGGTCGTCGCGATGGCCCCAGCCATCGAGGATCAACAGAAGGACGGGTTTCGGAGCGGGCACTGCGAGTTTCCTTGAACGGTACGGCGGTATGCTCGCCATGGTAACGGAATTCGGCTTCGTGCCGACGGCAACTAAACCGTTTCCATCGCTGCCGCATCTGAAGATAGGCTTACACCACACCAGGGAGACTCCCATGATCCGCATCAAGCTCGCTCTGTTGCTTGCGCTCGGCTTCGCCGCACCCGCGTTCGCCGACGATCAGGGCGACGTCGACAAGGTCAACGGCGCCATCGCCGTCGACGACGGCGCCAACGGCGGCAAGCTGACCACGGTCAATGGCGGCATCCGCATCGGCGCGAACGCGCACGTGAAGAGCGCGGAAACGGTCAACGGCGGCATCCACGTCGGCGCGGGCTCGACGCTGGATTCGGTCGAGTCGGTGAATGGCGGCATCAAACTCGGCGCCAACGCCAAGGTTGGCAAGGCCGTCACCGTCGTCAACGGCTCGATCACGCTGGAACAAGGGGCCGACGTCGCCGGCAAGGCATCGAACGTCAACGGCAGCATCCAGCTCGACGCCGCGCACGTCGGCGGTGGCATCGACACGGTCAACGGTGACGTCACCGTCGGCGCGAACTCGCGCGTCGAGGGCGGCATCTTCGTCGACGAGAACCACAGTTGGTTCTCCTCCAGCTCGCGCAAGCCGCGCATCGTGATCGGCCCGCATGCGGTCGTGCAGGGCACGCTGAAGTTCAAGCGTGAAGTGGAGTTGTGGGTCAGCGACAGCGCGACGATCGGCACGGTCGACGGCGCGAGCGCGCAGAAATTCAGCGGCGAGCGGCCGCCGAACTGATCGCCCCATCACGTCCAAAACAAGAGCATTTACCGCGGATCAGAGCGGATAAAAGCGGATCTACGCGGATAGAGCTTTTCAGTTTTGCTCTATCCGCGTCGATGCTTTGCAAATCCGTCCTGATCTGCGTTAGAAATCTTCGATGCGGCGAGCGAATCACGCATGACGCGGTTTGTTATGATCCGCGCCCATGCCGATACTCGTCCTCGTTTCGCTCGCCCTGCAGGTCGCCTGCGCCGTGCACGTCGTGCGCACGCGCCGCGAGCTGTACTGGATCTGGATCATCCTGATCGGCTCGTTCCTCGGCGTCGCCATCTACGTGATCGCGAACGTGCTGCCCGACCTGCGCCACGACCCGCGCGCGCGCAAGACCGCGACGAAAGTACTCGACACCGTGGCGCCCGAACGCCGGCGCAAGCAGATCGAACAGCGTCTCGAACTCGCCGATACGGTCGACAACCGCCGCGCGCTGGCGGAGGAATGTCTCAACCTCGCCGACTACGCCAACGCCGCCGAGCTGTACCGCTCGATCCTGACCGGGATCAACGCGAACGACGCCGGTTTCTCGATCGGCCTCGCCCGCGCGCAGGTCGGCCTCGACGATTTCGCCGGCGCCAAAGAAACCGTGGACAAGCTCTACGCCGCGAATCCGCAACTGCGCTCGAACGACGCCGACCTGCTGCGCGCGCGCATCGACGAGGCGCTCGGCGATCCCGACGTGGCGCTCGCGCGCTATCGCGATCTTTCGACGAGCTATCCCGGCGAGGAGGCGCGCTACCGCTACGCGACGCTGCTCGTGCAGCGCTCGCACTTCCGCGAGGCGCGCGAGGTGTTCAACGACATGCTCAAGCGCGCGAAAGTCTCGCCGATCTACTACCGGCGCAAGGAAGCGCGCTGGCTCGACGCGGCCAAGCGCGATCTCGCCAGCCTCGGGCCAGGCTGACGCCGCGACGCTCGCCTCTGCGGAATCCCCATCCTTGAATCCCCGTTCCCTGCCGCCTGGCGCGGCAACGCGCGATCGCAACCGCGGCATCGATGCTTTGCGCGGCGCGTCGATTCTGCTCGTCGTCTTCAACCACCTCGGCATCCGCATTCCGCTCGCGAAAACCGCATTGGCGCAGATTCTGCCGATCTGGCTTCTGCGCGGATTGAACTGGAACGGCTACGAGTCGGTATTCCTTTTCTTCGTCATCTCCGGTTTCCTGATCGCACGCCGCTCGCTCGAACGCTGGGGCGAGTTGCCGCGCACATCGCTGCGACAGTTCTATCTGCTTCGCGCTTCGCGCATCCTGCCCACGCTCGTGCTCGTCGTCGCCTTGTTCGCCGCGTTCCATCTTGCCGGCGTGCCGAATTTCGTCATCGACAAACCCGGGCAATCGCTGGCCGGCGCGATCGCTTCGACCTTTGGCCTCTACCTGAACGTCTACGAAGCGCGCTACAACTATCTCGCGGGCGGCTGGGACGTGCTCTGGTCGCTGTCGATCGAAGAAGTTTTCTACCTCGCCTTCCCGCTGCTCTGCGTGACATTGGGCCGCGTGCGCTGGGCGTTTGTCGCCACGCTGACCGCGCTGGCCCTGTCGCTGCCGTACACGCATGCGCTGTTGCGCGCGGAGTACCTGCAGTCGCATTCGGACCTCGCCGAGATCTGGCTCGAAAAAGCCTATCTTCCCGGCATGGCGGCCATCGCGTTGGGCGTTCTCACCGCACTGCTCGCGCAGCGCGTTTCCTCGCCGCCGAAGGGGCTTCCGCTGGCCTGCTGCCTGATCGGCCTCATCGGCATCGGCGCGATTTTCTTTGCCGGTCAGCTCGTTTTTCCGTGGCTGCACGACGCCTACATGCTGCTGCTGACCGGCTCCGCGGCGAGCCTCGTGCTCGGCCTGCACTGGCAGGCGGCATCCGGCACGCCGTGGCGTCTGCGCGCATTCGGCTGGCTGTGTTCGTGCGGAAAACTCAGCTACGAAATCTATCTGTTCCACATGTTCGTCATGTTCGCGTTCGTCGGCATCGCGCGCGCGTGCGGACTCGACAAGGAATGGGGCTGGCTCTGGTACGCACCCGCGGCGGAGCTGTCGTGGCTGCTCGGCCTCATCGTATCGCGCGGCTTCTCGCAGCCGATCGAGCGCAGGATGCGGCAGCGGTTTGCGGGCAATAGCGCAAACACCGACCTGCAGGCAGCGACCGCAAGATGAACCGACGAGTGGCAAAACAAGCTTCAGCATTGCGGCGCTGGCATGTTCTGCCGCCAGCTGCGCTCGTTGCCGCATTGTTGCTTTTTATACTTTTCCACAAGTCGACAACCCAATCGCCTCCTACGTCCGCGCCCAAACCCGAACAGACCGCTACCCAACCGAAGCCGACCGCCGCGGGCTGGCCCGCACGCATCGCCCTCGTTTCGGGCGACGGCATCGACGGCCTGCGCGACGGACCGGCCGCGCAGGCGCGCTGGTCGGATCCCTGGGGCATCGCGATCGACGCGCATGGCGCGATGTACGTGGCCGACGCAGGCGGCAGCAATCGCATCCGCCGCATCGCGAGTGACGGCGTGGTCTCGACATTGGCCGGGGGCCGCGAAGGCTTCGCCGACGGCATCGGCGCCGCAGCCATGTTCCACACGCCTTCGGGCCTCGCGCTCGACAAGGCCGGCAATCTCTTTGTCGCCGACACCGGCAACCATGCGATCCGCAAGGTCACGCCGCAAGGCGCGGTGACGACGCTGGCCGGCACGGGCACGGCGGGCTGGCGCGACGGACCGGCCGCACAAGCGCAATTCAACGGGCCGATCGGCGTCGCCGTCGACGCGGCCGGCAAGGTCTACGTTGCCGACACGTACAACGACCTCATCCGCGTGATCGATCTCGACGGCATGGTGACCACGCTGGCCGGCGGCGACGCACCCGGCTACGCCGACGGTATCGGCGCCGCGGCTGGTTTCGATACGCCCTGCGCGCTCGCGGTCGACGCGGCCGGCACGCTTTGGGTCGCCGACACCGGCAACGGTGCGATCCGCCGCATCGCGCGCGACGACAAGGTCGACACCTTCGCGCGCGCGACGATGCTCGGCGACAAAGTGTTGCTGCGTCGGCCGCTGAGCCTGGCTTTGACCGACGACGGCTATCTCTACGTCGGCGACATGGCGCAGGGCAGGGTGCTGCAATTCGCGCCCGATGCGCAGATGGCGGTGCTTGCCGGCGCGCGCGACGGCGAGCGTTTCGTCCGCCCGGCCGGCATCGCGCTGGTCGCGGCCGGCGGGTTGCGCCTGACCGACGCCGCAAGCCATCGCGTGCATGAGCTCGTGCCTGCGGCGACCACGCCGGGAGTGCCATCTCCGCAGTCGATCGGCCCGGCGGCCGACGCGCCGCCGCCGGACACCGACGGGCGCTGGCCGGTGCGGCCGCAGAACGTGCGCCATGAAATCGTCGGCACGGTCGGCGAGGCGCGCGGTGCCTACCACGGTGATGCGCTCGATCATCTGCACGACGGCCTCGACATCCACAACAACGTCGGTGCCTCCGTGCTCGCGATCGCCGATGCCAAGGTCGAGGATCCGCTGCCGGTCTGGGGCGTCGGCGAACTGCGCGAAGGCCTTAGCATCGAGGCGTTGAGCTACATCCACATGCGCGTCGGTCGCAACCTCAAGGACGAAGCGCTCGATCCGGCGCGCTTCCAGCTGCTGCGCGACGCGGCCGGCGCGCTCGAGCGCGTGCGCGTGCGCCGCGGCACGCGCTTCAGCGCCGGCGACGTGCTCGGCACGACCAACGCGATGGCGCATGTGCACCTGACCTGGGGCGACTGGGGCTATACGCGCAACGCGCTCGCGCTAGGCTTCCGGGACTTCGTCGACCATGTACCGCCGCGCATCGACGGCGTGCAGATCGAGGACGCCGACGGCAAGGCGTTTGCGCAGAAGCGCCGGGGACGACTGGTTGTCCCCAGGGGCGCCCGCGGCGTCGCCATCGTCGTCGAGGCCTGGGACCAGGTCGACGGCAACGAAGCGCGACGGCGTCTGGGCCTCCACTCGTTGGGCTACCAGCTACTCGACAAGGACGGCAGTCCGCTGCCCGGTTTCGAGCAGCCGCGCATGACGCTGGTTTTCGACCGCATTCCGGCCGACAGCGCGGCAACGAAGGTTGCGTACGCGGCGAACAGCGGCATCACCGTCTACGGCAGCGCGGCGACGCGCTTCCGCTACGTCGTCACCAACACGGTGCGCGACGGCAACTTCGCGACGGGGTCATGGCGGACCGACCAACTCCCGGCCGGCGACTACACCGTGCGCATCATTGCCAGCGACTACGCGGGCAACGTGGCGAGCAGGGGTCGCGACCTGCCGATCGCGCTGATGGAACCCGCGGACATCGCGCCACCCAAGCCCGCGCGCAAAACTCCGCACGCGAAAAATTCGAACCGCTAGCGTGCTTCGATATCCGCGGGCGGTTGTGCCGAGAATCGCTTGTAGTGCCACTGGTATTGGCGCGGCGCGAGGCGGATGCAGTCTTCCACGCCGCGGTTGAGCGCAGCCACGGCCCGCGGCAACTCGGGATCGGCAATGCCTGCCGGCGCCGGCAGGATGTGCAGCACGCAGCCCGCGCCGCGCGGCAGACGTTCGGCGAAGGCGAACAGCACGGTCGCGCCGGTGCGCTGGGCGAGGCGCGAAAGCAGCACCATGGTCAGCGCCGGACGGCCGAAGAACGGGGCGAACTCGCCTTCGCCCTGCTTGGGTTCCTGGTCGGGCAGGATGCCGACGACTCCGCCCGCCGCCAGGCGCTTGAACAGCGTGCGCACGCCGGCCGTGCCTTCGGCGCGCACCTGCTCCGCGGCGAGGCCGCCGCGCGCCCGGATCAGCAGCGGCTCGAGTTCCGGTTGCCGCGGTGGCCGGTAGGCGATCGCGATCCGGGTGCGGCTGCACAGCCAGTAGTTGAGCAGCTCGAAGCAGCCAAGATGCGGCGCGGCGATGATGACGCCGCGCCGGGCCGCAAGTGCCGCATCGAACAGGTCGCCGCCGCGCACCTCGCGCACGAGGGCGAGCGTGCGCGCCGGATCGGCGGTCCAGATTTTCGCAACCTCGAAGAACGACTTGCCCGCTTCGACCAGTGCCGCGCGCAGGAAATGACGCTTTTCCTCGCCGAACGACGTATCGATTCGGGAAAGGGTGTGTTCGGCCTTGCGCCGCATCGGGTTGTCGGTGCGCGCGAGCAGCCCGCCGAAACCCGCGCCGAGTGCGTGCAGCGCGCGCAATGGCAGGTAGCCGAGCAAGCGCAGCAGGCCGTAGATGATCCAGATGTGCCAACGCATGGAGGAAAAGCGTGAAAAGAAGCGATTGTAGCCGTGCCTCTTCGGTCGCGCCGGCATTGACGCCGCCGCCTCGGCCCGCGAGCATCGACCCTGGCCTCCCTGTCGCGGCCGGCGCCGCATCGGAAACCCATGATCGCCCTGATCCAGCGTGTAGCCGAGGCACGCGTGGAAGTCGAGAACGAAACCGTTGGCAGCATCGGGCCGGGCCTGCTTGCGCTGGTCGGCGTGCAGCCGGGAGACGGGGAGATGCAGACCCGGCGCCTGCTCGAGCGCATGCTCGGTTATCGCGTGTTCGCCGATGCCGATGGCAAAATGAACCTTTCCCTGGCCCAGACCGGCGGCGGTCTGCTGCTGGTCTCGCAATTTACCCTGGCTGCGGACACGCGCTCGGGCATGCGCCCCGGCTTTTCGACCGCGGCGACCCCCGTCGAAGGCGAACGCTGGTTCAATCGCCTGATTGAATCGGCAAGAATTCGTCATCCGACCGTGGAAATCGGCCGTTTCGGTGCCCATATGAAGGTCAGTCTCGTCAACGACGGACCGGTGACGTTCTGGTTGGAGGCGCGTTAGTCCGCGCCGTAAACCGCGAAGGGTCGAACGATGGTTTCGCAACGGCAATTGGCCTCACTTTTGCTAGTCGTTTCAAGCGATTTCCCGACCGGGTCCGCGATTCCGGGCCCTCCTTGACACCCCTCCTATACTTTCCAGTCTTTGATCTTTGAGCCGTAGATTCCATGAACGCTGAAACCCGCAGCCAGCAGCAGTCCGAAATCAAGACCCTGATCATCAAGGGCAAGGAACAAGGGTTCCTCACCTACGCCGAGGTCAACGACCATCTGCCCGATGACATCGTCGATCCCGAGCAGATCGAAGACATCATCGGCATGATCAACGACATGGGCATCGAGGTGCACGAGGTTGCGCCCGAGGGCGATACGATCCTGCCCGATGCGCCTGTGGCGACGGACGACGAAACCGCGACCGAAGAGGCCGTGGCCGTGCTGTCCGCGGTCGACGCCGAAGTCGGCCGCACGACCGATCCGGTGCGCATGTACATGCGTGAGATGGGCACGGTCGAATTGCTCACGCGCGAAGGCGAAATCGCGATCGCCAAACGCATCGAGGAGGGGCTGGGCCAGGTTCAGTCGTCGCTCGCCAGCTTCCCGTGGTCGATCCAGCTGCTGGTCGAGGAATACGACCAGCACGTCGAAGGGCGCAAGCGCCTGTCCGAAGTGCTGACCGGCTTCGCCGACATCGAAGTACCGGGGCTCGAGGTCAACGAGGAGATGCTCGAATCCGAAAGTTCCGGCACGGCAGCCAAGGACGACGACGATGACGAGTCGGCCGACGGCGAAGAAGCCGGCCCCGGCGAGAGTGGCCCCGATCCGGCCGAGGTGACCCGGCGCATGGAGGAGTTGCGCACGCTCTACGTCAAGTTCCAGAAGAGCGCGGCCAAGGTCGGTACCCAGGACAGGAAGACGCAGAAGATCCGCACGCAGATGGCCGAGGCCTTCCTCAAGCTCAAGCTGCCCTCGATCATGATCGATGCCTTCGTACGCAAGCTGCGCGAAGTCGTCGCCTCGGTGCGCCAGCACGAGCGCGTGATCATGGACGTCTGCATCAAGCAGGCGCACATGCCGCGCAAGGACTTCATCAAGGCATTTCCGTCGAACGAGACGAATCCGAAGTTCGTCGACGACATCATCCGCAAGAAGCAGAAGTGGGCGTCGTCGATCAAGGCGCACAAGGAAGAAATCCTCGCCGAACAGGAAAAGCTCGTTGCGCTGGAACAGACGCTTTATCTGTCGCTGGCGGACGTCAAGGAAATCAACCGCGCGATGTCGATCGGCGAAGCCAAGGCTCGGCGGGCGAAGAAGGAGATGGTCGAGGCCAACCTGCGCCTGGTCATCTCGATCGCGAAGAAGTACACCAACCGTGGCCTGCAGTTCCTCGACCTGATCCAGGAAGGCAACATCGGCCTGATGAAGGCGGTGGACAAGTTCGAGTACCGTCGCGGCTACAAGTTCTCGACCTACGCGACCTGGTGGATCCGCCAGGCGATCACGCGTTCGATCGCCGACCAGGCGCGCACGATCCGCATCCCGGTGCACATGATCGAGACGATCAACAAACTCAACCGCATCAGCCGCCAGATGCTGCAGGAAATGGGTCGCGAGCCGACTCCGGAAGAGCTCGCGGTGAAGATGGAAATGCCCGAGGACAAGATCCGCAAGGTACTCAAGATCGCCAAGGAGCCGATCTCGATGGAGACGCCGATCGGCGACGACGAGGATTCGCACCTCGGCGATTTCATCGAGGACACCCAGGTCGAATCGCCGGTCGAGGCCGCCACCGGCACCGGCCTGCACGAAACCGTGCGCGACGTGCTCGGCGGCCTTACCCCGCGCGAGGCCAAGGTGCTGCGCATGCGCTTCGGCATCGACATGAATACCGACCACACGCTGGAAGAGGTCGGCAAGCAGTTCGACGTCACCCGCGAGCGTATTCGCCAGATCGAAGCCAAGGCGCTGCGCAAACTGCGCCACCCGAGCCGCTCGGAGCAGCTGCGCTCGTTCCTCGATCTGGAATGACTTTCGTTCGGATCGCTTGATGAGAAAAGGCTGCATTGCAGCCTTTTCTTTTCGCATCGTGGCAGGCGAGTCGAATCAGGTACGCAGCGTGAACGGCGTGAACTGCGTATTGCGATCGTAGTAGTCCTCGTTCTCCGCACGTTTGAGCGCGGCGATGAGGCGATAGGTCAGTGGCGTGGCGAGGATTTCCCAGACCACCTTCATCACGTAGTTCGACACCATCACGCTGAGCACGAGCCTGGTCTCCCACACGCCGAAGAATGCGATGGGGTAGAACACGAGACAGTCGACGCCTTCGCCGGCGATGGTCGAGCCGATGATGCGCGACCACAAGGCATTGCCGTTTGTCCACAATTTCATTTTTGCCAAAGTGTACGAATTGACGAATTCGCCGAGAAAGAACGCGGTGATCGAAGCGAACACGATGCGCGGGGTCTGGCCGAAGATCGATTCGTAGGCTTCCTGCCCGTGCCAGCCGGCGGCCGGCGGCAGCTTGACGACCACGGTCGCCATGACCGAAGCGAACACGAGTGCGGTCAGCCCCGACCAGATCACGCGCCGCGCGCGCGCGTAGCCGTAAACCTCGGTGAGGATGTCGCCGAACACGTAGGAGATCGGGAAGAACAGCACGCCCGCGCCGAAGCTGAAGTCGCCGATCAGGGGCAGGTGTGCGGTCGCCACCTTGGCCGGGCCGATCAGGTTCGAGCAGAGCAGGACACAGACGAACGCGCCGAGGATGAAGTCGTAGTAGCGATAGGTACGCGGCGCGGGAGTGGATGCGGGCATGGCGGGATCGATGGATCGGCGTTGGCCGCTAGCATGCCGGCTCGCACCGCTTTTCGCCAGCGTAAGGTTTCGCGCCGCAGCCGTGTCTATTGGGTACCGGCGCCACATGCATCCGCGGCGCCAGCAGAAGGAGATTTCCGCGTGAAGCGCGCACTGCTTTTCATTCTCTTCGCCGGCCTGGTCGGCGTATCCCCTGGCGCATCTGCGCAGGACGACGCGATCGCCTGGCAGGGCAGGACCGCGGACGGCACGACGATCCACTTCGATCCGCGACACCTTGCGCGCCCCGCGATCCTGCTGTTCTGGGCGACCTGGTGCCCGTACTGCGAGGCGTTGATGCCGTACGTGCAGCACGTCCAGGATGCGGCCGGCAGGGACCGGCTCGATGTCTACGCGATCGACATCAAGGACGACGGCGATCCGGTCAAGACGCTGCGCGGGCGCAAGCTCGGTTTCACGCCGATTCTCGATGGCGATGCGATCGCCGACCGTTACGCCGTGCAGGGCACGCCGGGGCTGTTTCTCGTCGATGCACGCGGGAAAATCATCTACCGCCGCAGCGGTGGCGATGCGCCGGAAAAAGTCGAGCAGGCGTTGCGCGCGAAGCTGCATCTCGCGGCCCCGACGCGTTGAAGACGCGCGGCATCACAACGTCCTAGTGGGCGACGAACAGCGGCACGTCGCTGTGCTGGAACAGGTGGCGGGTGGCGCCGCCGAGCACGAGTTCGGCGATGCGTGAGTGGCCCCAGGCACCCATGACGATCAGGTCCGACTGCGCCACGTGGGCCGCGTCGAGGATGGCTGCGCCATAGCCGCTGCCCACGGTGAACGGACGAAATTCCGCGTTCACGCCATGGCGCTCGAAATGTGCCGCGAGATCGAGCGCCGGCAGATGGCGCGCGCCGACCAGGTTGGTCTGCTCGGCACCGTCGAGCACGATCACCTGTTGCGCCCGACCCAGCAGCGGCAGCGCACCATGGATCGCGCGCGCGGCCTCACGGCTATGGTTCCAGGCGACGAGCACGCGTTCGCCCACGCTCGTCGGCTTCGCCGTCTCCGGCACGACGACGACCGGAACGCCCGCGCCGAACACGGTGCGCGAGACCACACCCCAGCCGACCGGCGCTTCGGCATTGAGCTGCGGGCGTTCGGCAACGACAAGGTCGCACCAGCGCGCAGCATGGCAGATCGCCTCGACCGGCTCGCCCTGGGCGACCAGCCACTCGCCCTCGACGCCCGCTGCGGCGAGACGCCGCAGCCAGCCTTCCTGCTGCGCCAATGCCGCGTTGTACAGATCGTCCGCCTCCTGCACCTGGAACACGACGGTTTCCAGCGTCGAGTAGGCGATCGTGCCCAGCGAAGCGACATGCAGGCCGCTGAGGTGCGCGTCGAGTCGCTTGGCCAGCGCGAGCGCAGCCGCGACGGCGAGCGAATCCCCTTCATGACGGCGCACGTGAACCAGAATATCGAAGCGAGCCATGACGTATCCCCGTTTCTGTCCGGAAACGCTACTTTACGCCTATCGAATCGGACGGTGCGGAGAAGCAGGAGCCCGGCTTGCGGAAGCCGCACGCGACCCCCGGCGCACTCCGCGTTTGCGCTTTCGTTCCGTTCGGGGAGGTATGATCGACGCTCCCTCAGCGCAAGGAGAAAGTCATGCGTACATGCCATGTGGTTGCCCTCGCCCTGATCGCCGCCGCATCGATGGGCTTGCCTGTCCCGCACGCCGAAGCAGCCGGCAAGATCGATTGCGAGATGCGCTTCAACCTGTCCGGCTGGGCGGCGATCTACAAGCACGCCGAAGGCAGCGGCACGATCACCTGCGACAACGGCAAGAGCTTCAGAGTGCACATAACCGCGGTCGGTGGCGGCCTCACCGCCGGCAAGTACAAGGTCGAGAACGGCAAGGGCAAGTTCGCCGAAGTGTCGAGTACCGATCAGTTGTTCGGCAGTTACGCGCAGGGCGAAGCCAATGCCGGGCTGGTCAAGTCGGGCACTGCGCAGGTGCTGACCAAGGGCACTTCCACGCTCGCGCTGTCCGGAGCCGGCGAGGGCGTCGACATCGGCATCTCGTTCGGCAAGTTCACGATCACGCGCGCTAAGTAACCCCATCCGCGCAATTTTCTTCGCCATGCTGCCGCGCTATGCTGGCCGGCATGGCGAAGATACTCACGATCGAGGACGATGCGCTGACCGCGCGCGAGATCGTCACCGAGCTTGCGAACAACGGCAACGAGGTCGAAAGCGTTGGCAACGGACGCGAAGGCCTCAAGCGCGCGCTGACCGGCGCTTACGATGCGATCACGCTCGACCGCATGCTGCCCGAGGTCGACGGCCTTACTCTCGTCACCGAGCTGCGCCGCGCCGGCATCGACACGCCGGTGCTGATGATCAGCGCTTTGTCCGACGTCGACGCGCGCGTGCGCGGTCTGCGCGCGGGCGGCGACGACTACCTGACCAAGCCGTTCGCGCCCGACGAGATGGCCGCGCGCGTCGAGGTGCTGCTGCGTCGCCGGCGTGCGGCGGCGCCGGAAACCCATCTTGCGATCGGCGACCTCGACCTCGATCTGATGACGCGCACCGCGAAACGCCGCGATGCCGAACTCGAACTGCTGCCGATCGAATTCCGGCTGCTCGAATTTCTCATGCGCAACTCGGGGCAGGTGCTCACGCGCTCGATGATCTTCGAGAGCGTGTGGGGTTACACGTTCGATCCGGGCACGAACGTGATCGACGTGCACATCGCGCGCCTGCGCCGCAAGGTCGACCCGGAAGGCCTGCCGCCGCTGATCCACACCGTGCGCGGTCGCGGCTACTGCATCGGCGGCGTCGATTGAAGCGGTGCGCATGATCCGGCCCGAGACTCCCGCGACCGCGCAGTCGCCCGGCGGCCACTGGCGTTCGGGCACGGCGCGGCTGATCCTGCTCTACGGCGCCTTCTTCCTTGTCTGGACCGTGCTGCTGGTCGCGCTGATCAGCTGGCAGACTTACCACTATCTCGAGCGCGTCGTCGACGAAATCCTCGAACAACGCATTGCCTACCTGTCCACGCTCGATCAGGACAAGTTGCCGACCGCGCTGGCGACGACCGCGGCGATCGACCTGCGCGGCGTGATGAGCTTCGGCCTGTTCGACGCAAGCGGTCGCTACGTCGCGGGCAACCTCGACAAGCAGCCGCCCGAGCTGCCGGTCGACGGCGGCATCCACGCGCTCGCGCACGGCGTCGTACGCACTGACGGCGAACACACCGGGCCAAGCCGCGGCGTCGCGCTGCAACTCGGCGGCGGCGAGCGCATCGTGCTCACGCGCACCACCCACGTGATCGACCGCGTCGGCATCATCATCCGCAACGGCTTCATCTGGGCGTTGTCGCTGACCCTGATCCCGGGCGTGCTTGGCGGCTTCCTGCTCGCGCGCGGCTCGCTCCAGCGCGTGCGCCGCATCGAGACCGCGGTCGCGCCGATCATGCGCGGGAGCCTGGGCGTGCGCCTGCCGATCTCCGAGCGACGCGACGAGGTCGACATGCTCGCGAGCATCGTCAATCGCATGCTCGACCGCCTCGAAACCCTGCTCGGCGAGGTCAAGGGCGTGTCCGACAGCATCGCCCACGACCTGCGCACGCCGCTGACCCGCCTGCGCGCGCAACTCCATCGCCTGCAGCGCGAGACGCCGGCCGACGACGCGCACGCCGCGACGATCGAGCGCTGCATCGCCGACACCGACAACCTGCTCAACCGTTTCCGCGCACTGCTGCGCATCTCCGAACTCGAGGACCTGCAACGCCGCGCCGGCTTCGGCGATGTCGACCTCGGCGAGAAGCTCGCCCGCGTGCACGAGCTCTATTCGCCGCTGGCCGAGAACAAGCGCATCGCGTTCACGCTCGAACTGCCCGCAAACCTGGCCAGCGTGCACGCCGACGGCGGCCTGCTGTTCGAGGCGATCTCCAACCTCGTCGACAACGCGATCAAGTTCACCCCGGATGGCGGGCGCGTCGTGCTGCGCGCGATCGAGGAGAAAACCGGACCACGCATCGACGTGATCGACAGCGGCCCCGGCATCCCCGCCGCCGAGCGCGAAGCGGTGCTGCACCGTTTCTATCGCACCAGGACCTGTCGCAACGAACACGAATGCGAGCCGGCCGGCTTCGGCCTCGGCCTGTCCATCGTCTCGGCGATCGTCAAACTGCACGACTACCGCTTCGAGATCGCCGACGCCGACGCGCCGCCGGGCACGCGCATGAGCCTGTATTGCCGGCACCCGGCATGATCCGGGCGCATCGTGGCCGGCATGAACGAAATTTCATGCAGTGGAAGTTGCGCTGCAAATCCTTGTCGGCTCGGGCGTTTGATGCCGTCGCGGACGCATCGGCCCTGCCCATCTAAACAATTCTTCATAACCGCAATGATGAAAACCGGCGGCGTGACAGCATAATTGCCTCGGCAAGTTTCTGTCCCAGGGTGTTTTCGTCCATGCAAGGCCTCGTCCGCATCGCGCTGTCGCGTCCGTACACGTTCGTCGTGCTGGCGCTGTTGATCCTCATCATCGGTCCGCTCGCCGCGCTGCGCACGCCGACCGACATTTTCCCGAACATCAACATTCCGGTGATCGGCGTGGCCTGGCAGTACACCGGCCTGCCGCCGGACCAGATGGCCGGACGCATCACCACGCCGTTCCAGCGCGCGCTGACCACGATGGTCAACGACATCGAGCACATCGAGGCGAACTCGTATACCGGCTTCGGCATCGTCAAGATCTACTTCCATCCTGGCGTCAACATCGCCACGGCGAACGCACAGGTAACTGCGGCATCGCAGACGATGGTGAAGAACATGCCGCCCGGCACGACGCCGCCGCTCGTGCTCAACTACAGCGCTTCGACGGTGCCGATCCTGCAACTCGCGTTGTCGGGCAAGGGCCTGACCGAAGCCAACCTGGCCGACCTCGCGATGAACTCGCTGCGCACGCGCCTGGTCACGGTCGAAGGCTCGGCGATCCCGTATCCGTTCGGCGGCAAGGCGCGCCAGGTGCAGATCGACCTCGACACGGCGGCGCTGCAGGCACGCGGGCTCACCGGCCAGGATGTGGCCAACGCGCTTGCCGCGCAGAACGTGCTCACGCCGGTCGGCGCGCAGAAGATCGACGCGTTCGAGTACGCGATCAACCTCAACAACGCGCCGTCGGATCTCAAGGATATCGCCGCGCTGCCGATCAAGGCGGTCAACGGCGCGATGGTGTACGTGCGCGACGTAGCCAATGTGCGCGACGGCAACGCGGTACAAACCAACATCGTCCACGTCGACGGCGGCCGCTCGGTGCTGATGAACGTGCTCAAGAGCGGCGCGACCTCGACGCTGGCGATCGTGGACGGGATCAAGTCGATGCTCGAGGAGGTCAAGCCGTCGCTGCCCGAGGCGCTCGTGGTCAAGGCAGTTGGCGACCAGTCCGTTTTCGTGCGCAATGCGATCGGCGGCGTGGCCAAGGAAGGCGTGATCGCGGCCGTGCTGACCAGCCTGATGATCCTGCTGTTCCTGGGCTCGTGGCGCTCGACGACGATCATCGCGATCTCGATTCCGCTGTCGATCCTCGGCGCGATCATGATCCTGTCCGCGCTCGGCGAAACGCTCAACATCATGACCCTGGGTGGCCTCGCGCTCGCGGTCGGCATTCTCGTCGATGACGCCACGGTGACCATCGAGAACATCAACTGGCACCTCGAACACGGCAAGGACGTGCGCACGTCGATCGTCGACGGCGCGCAGCAGATCACCACGCCGGCGCTGGTTTCAATGCTGTGCATCTGCATCGTGTTCGTGCCGATGTTCTTCCTCGAAGGCATCGCGCGTTTCCTGTTCGTGCCGATGGCCGAAGCGGTAATGGCGGCGATGGCGTGTTCGTTCCTGCTCTCGCGCACGCTGGTGCCGACGATGGCGAACTACCTGTTGCGCCCGCACGCGGCGCATGCCGGCGAGCACGGCAACGGCGCACGACTGCCGCCGTCGCGCAATCCACTGGTGCGCTTCCAGCGCGGCTTCGAGGCCCGCTTCGAGCGCATGCGTGCGGGCTACCATGACCTGCTCGGCCTCGCGCTTGCGCATCGCCGGGCGTTCGTCGGCGGTTTCCTTTTCTCGGTCGCCGCTTCGTTCCTGCTGGTGCCGTTCCTCGGCCGCAACTTCTTCCCGTTCGTCGACGCGGGCCAGATGTCGATCCATGTGCGCGCGCCGGTCGGCACGCGCGTGGAGGAAACCTCGGCGCGCTTCGCCGCGGTCGAGCAGGCGATCCGCGAGATCATCCCGGCGCGTGAAATCAACACGATCACAGACAACGTCGGAGCGCCATTCCTGTCCTCGATCAACACCGTCTACAACAATACCGGCACGATCGGCGAACAGGATGGCGACATCCAGGTCGCGCTCGCCGAAGGCCACGCGCCGACCGCCGACTACCTGCGCCGCCTGCGCGAGGAACTGCCGCGGCGTTTCCCCGGCATGACCTTCGCTTTCCTGCCAGCCGACATCGTCAGCCAGATCCTCAACTTCGGTGCGCCTGCGCCGATCGATCTGCAGGTGCGCGGCAACAACCTCGCCGAGAACTTCGCCTACGCGAACAAGCTGCTTGCGCAGATCAAGCGCATACCCGGCATCGCCGACGCGCGCATCCAGCAGACCGGCCGCGCGCCGGCGCTCAAGGTCGACGTCGACCGCACGCGCGCACAGTACGCGGGCGTGACCACGCGCGACGTGACTTCGAGCCTCGTCGTCAATCTCGCCGGGTCGAGCCAGGTCGCGCCGACGTTCTGGCTCAACCCGGCCAACGGCGTGACCTATCCGATCGTGATGCAGACGCCGCAGTACAGACTCGACTCGCTGGAAAAGCTGCGCAACCTCTCGATCAACGCGCCCGGCGGCACCACCGCCGTGCTCGGCGGCATCGCCGACATCAACCGTACCCAGGTCAACGGCGTGTTCAGTGAATACGACATACGCCCGCTCGTGCAGATCTACGCGACCACGCAGGACCGCGACCTCGGCGGCGTCGCCGCGGACATCCAGAAGATCATCGACGCCAACGCGAAGGATGTGCCCAAGGGCGCCAACGTGGTCCTGCTCGGCCAGGTGAAGACGATGAACGGCGCATTCTCGGGCCTCCTGTTCGGTCTCGCCGGCGCGATCGTGCTGATCTACTTTCTCATCGTGGTCAACTTCCAGTCGTGGAGCGATCCGTTCGTCATCATCACCGCGCTGCCCGCGGCGCTGGCCGGCATCGTCTGGATGCTGTTCGCCACCCACACCACGTTGAGCGTGCCCGCGTTGACCGGCGCGATCATGTGCATGGGCGTGGCGACCGCGAACAGCGTGCTCGTGATCTCGTTCGCGCGCGAGCAGCTCGACGAACTCGGCGATGCCACCGCGGCCGCGCTCGAGGCCGGGTTCGTGCGCCTGCGTCCGGTGCTGATGACCGCGCTCGCGATGATCATCGGCATGGCGCCGATGGCGCTGGGCCTCGGCGAAGGCGGCGAGCAGAACGCGCCGCTCGGCCGCGCGGTGATCGGCGGTCTCGTGTTCGCCACGATCGCCACGCTGTTCTTCGTCCCGGTCGTGTTCAGCATCATTCATCGGCGGCACGGTGAGAAGCCGGCGCCGCGAGTTTCGTTCGGAGAGTCCCATGCCACAGCCTGATCCCATCCCATCCACGCCACGCCGTGGCCTGCGCTTGGCCGGTATCGCAGCCGCGCTGATCGCCGCCGTGATCGTCGTCTACGGCATCGCCACGCGTGCCGCCGAGTCGCAGCGTCTGCACGACTGGACCGAGGCGCAGGCGTTGCCCACGGTCGCGGTCAATCCGCCGTCGGCCGCGGCGAACGCGGCCGGCCTCGAACTGCCCGGTCGCATCGAAGCCTGGCAACGCGCGCCGATCTACGCGCGCGTGCCCGGCTATGTCCGCGAGTGGAAGTACGATATCGGCGCAAAGGTGAAGGCCGGCGACGTACTCGCCGAAGTGGAAACGCCCGATCTCGACCAGCAACTCGCGCAGGCGCGCGCCGACCTCGCCACCGCGCAGGCGAACGCCTCGCTCGCGCGCACGACCGCGCAACGCTGGCAGACGCTGGGCAAGACCAACGTCGTCGCCAGGCAAGACGTCGATGAGAAGACCGGTGACCTCGCCGCCAAGCAGGCCGGCGCGAATTCGGCGCAGGCAAATGTGGCGCGCCTCGTCGCGATGAAGGGCTTCGCCCGGCTCACCGCGCCGTTCGACGGCACCGTCACCGCGCGCAACACCGATGTTGGCGCGCTGATCAACGCCGGCAGTGCGGCCGGTTCGGAACTGTTCGTCGTCTCCGACACGCACAAGGTGCGCGTCAACCTCGCCGTGCCGCAGAACTACGCGACCAGTGTGGCGCCCGGCACCAAGGCGACGTTGAGCGTACCCGAGTATCCGGGCAAGACCTGGACGGCCGAAGTCGCGGCATCCTCGCAGGCGGTCAACGTGCAGTCGGGCACGACACAGATGCAACTGCTCGTCGACAATCCCGACGGCGAACTGTTGCCCGGCGGCTACGCCAGCGTGCGCCTCGACGTGAAGGGCAAGGCCAACGTGCTCAGCGTTCCCGGCAGCGCGCTGATCATCGACGCCCGGGGCATGAGCGTGGCCACGGTCGATGCGAACAACAAGGTCGTGGTCAAGCCGGTGACGATCGCACGCGATCTCGGCAAGGTCGTCGAGATCGGCTCCGGTCTCGCGGCGACCGATCGGGTGATCGAGAACCCGCCCGACGGCGTTGTCACCGGCAGCGAAGTGCGTATCGCCGGAACCACCAAGGCCCAGGTCGCCGAGAACGGCAACGCGAAGGGCAGGAAAGGTTGAGCCACAGCCGACCGCGCGCATCGGCGCGGTCCCGGCGAATCGCGGGGATTGAAGAACGGGGGCGCCGGCCGAATCTCCCAGGCATCCACCGCTGGTTTCGTTCACTCCATGTCCGACCTTCGTTGCGCCGCTGCGCCGCTCTCCATCCTCGACCTCGCGCCGATCTGCGCGGGCGGCAGTGCCGCACAGTCGCTGGCGAACACACTCGATCTCGCACGGCACGCCGAGCGCCTCGGCTACCGCCGCTACTGGCTGGCCGAGCACCACAACATGCCCGGCATCGCGAGCGCAGCGACTTCGGTGGTGATCGGCCACGTCGCTGCGGGCACGCGCACGATCCGCGTCGGCGCAGGCGGCATCATGCTGCCGAACCACGCGCCGCTGGTCATCGCCGAACAGTTCGGCACGCTGGCGACACTGCATCCGAACCGCATCGACCTCGGTCTCGGCCGCGCGCCGGGCACCGACCAGCGCACGATGGTGGCGTTGCGCCGCCATCTCGCTGGCGACGTCGACCGGTTCCCGCAGGACGTGCTCGAACTGCAAGCGTACTTCGCCGTGCCTGAATCCGGTACCGCACCGGCACCGGTGCGCGCGATTCCGGGTGAAGGCACGCGGGTGCCGATCTGGATCCTCGGTTCGAGCCTGTACGGCGCGCAGCTCGCCGCCGCGCTCGGCCTGCCGTTCGCGTTCGCCTCGCACTTCGCGCCGGTCGAACTCGACGATGCGCTCGCTCTGTACCGCCATCGCTTCAAGCCATCGGCTACGCTCGCGCAGCCATATGCGATGGCTGCACTCAACGTGTTCGCCGCCGCCAGCGACGACGAAGCACGGCGTCTGTTCACGAGCCTGCAGCAGGCCTTCCTCAATCTGCGTCGCGGCGCGCCGGGACGATTGCCGGCGCCGATCGAAGACATCGGCATGGTTGCCACGATGCCGGAGAAGGCGGTGCTCGAACAGTCGCTATCGTGTTCGGTTGTTGGCGCCGCCGACACGGTACGCAAGGGCGTAGCCGATTTCCTCGCGCGCACGCAAGCCGATGAGATCATCGTCACCGCGATGATCCACGACCATGCCGCGCGCCTGCGTTCATTCGAAATCCTCGCCGAGGTCGCTGCGACATGACGCCGCGGCTGTATTTCAAACGCGACGTGGGTTAAGGTCGCGCGATGAATGTATCGATCGCCGCCGTGCAAACCGACCGCGAGGAAATCGCCAACACGCTGACCCACGGCCTCGGCATCATCCTCGCCGTCGCCGGCACAGCCGTCCTCCTGACTGCCGCGCAGGCGCGCTCGGCGCCACATGCGACCATTGCCTGCGCGGTGTACGGCGCGACCATGATCGTGCTCTATCTCGCCTCCACGCTGTACCACGGCGCCGGTATCCAGCACGCGAACGGTACCGCGCCGCCACGCCCGCGCCTGCGCGCGTTTGATCACATCGCGATCTTCCTGCTCATCGCCGGTACCTACACGCCGTATGTGTTGATCACCTTGCGTGGAGTCTGGGGCTGGAGCCTGTTCGCGATCGTCTGGTCACTCGCCGTGCTCGGCACGGTGTTCGAACTGACCCACCTGCGGCGCTATCGTGGCGCGATGGTCGCGCTCTACATCGGCATGGGTTGGGTCGGCATAGCCGCGATCAAGCCGCTCGTCGCCGCACTCGCCCCCGCGGGACTGTGGCTGCTGTTCGGCGGCGGCGCGGCATACACGCTCGGCGTGATCTTCTACAAGATGAAGTCGCTGCGCTATCACCACGCGATCTGGCATGTGTTCGTGCTGGCCGGCAGCGCGATGCAGTATTTCTCGATCCTGCGCTACGTCGTTCCCGCGCGCGCGTGAGCGATCTCGTTACCCACCGCGGCGGTTGCCACTGCGGCGCGGTGCGCTTCGAAGTCGACGCGCCCGCGCGCATCGCCGCGCTCGACTGCAACTGTTCGATCTGCCGCATGGCGGGATTCCTGCACCTGATCGTGCCACCCGCGCGCTTCCGCCTGCGCGCCGGCGCCGACGCGCTGAATGAGTACACCTTCAACACCGGAACCGCGAAGCACCGCTTCTGCCGTGACTGCGGCATCAAGTCGTTCTACATCCCGCGCTCGAACCCGGACGGTTTCGACGTCAACGTGCGCTGCCTTGATCCGGCGACGATCGACGCCGTCGACGTGCAGGCGTTCGACGACGCCGATCGCGACGCGGCCACCGCGGCGATTGCGCATCTGTCGCATTGAATCTTGCGACACGAAGGAGGCCGCTCAATCCAGATGCGGTCGCATCAGCGCTTCGAACCACTCCACAAACGCGACGAGGCGGCGCGAACGTTGCGCGCGATGCAGGTAGAGCACGGATACCTCCATCGCGGCGGCGCGATGTGCAGGCATCACTTCGACGAGCTCGCCGCTGCGCAACAGATGCTGCACGTCATAACGGGGTACCTGGATCAGGCCGAGGCCGGCCTGGCAGCAGGCGATATAACTTTCGGCGTTGTTGACGATGACGCGGCTCGGCACCGCGAGGTGTTTTTCGCCTTGCCTGGTTTCGAATTCCCACTGCGTTTCGCGCCCGGTCGCAGGCGAGGCATAGCCGACCATCCAATGCCCGTGTTTCAGATCCTCGGGTTTGCGCGGCATGCCGAACTTGCGCAGGTAGACGGCACTGGCACAATTGATCAGGGCCAGGCGCCCGAGCGGATGGGCGACGAGGCTGCTGTCGTGCAGGCTGCCGATACGCACGACGCAGTCGACACCTTCGTGCACGAGGTCGATCTGGCGGTCGCTGGAGCCCAGGGCCAGTTGCAGGTGCGGATGGCGCTGCAGGAACTCCGGCAAAGCCGGGGCGACGAGGCGGCGTGCGATGCGGCTCGGCACGTCCACCTTCAAACGTCCGGAGACGCGTCGCGGTTCGGTCTGGAAGAGCTGGACGACGGCGTCGGCGTCGGCGAGCAGCCCGCGCGCTCGTTCGAGCAGTGCGGCGCCATCGGCGGTCATCGTCACCTCGCGCGTGGTGCGGTGTAACAGGCGCACGCCCAGCGCGTTTTCGAGCTGCCGGATCGCCGCCGACACCGACGCACGCGGCAGGTCGAGCGCGTTCGCGGCCTTGATGAAACTGCCCATCTCGGCGATGCGGACGAACAGGCGGTATTGATCGAGCGTGTCCATTCCGATGCGCTTTCTCCGGGCTTTGCCCAAGATATCACCCGGAGAAACCGCCTTCATCCAGCCAGGCCCGTTCCTGCGGCGTCGTTTCGCGACCGAGCACGGCGTTGCGGTGCGGAAAACGGCCGAAACGCCGGACGATGTCGCGATGCCGGCGCGCGTGCGACAACCATGGCTCGCCGAGTTCCAGATGCAGTTGGAGCGAGCGGTCCTGATCGGCCAGCGCTTCGGAATGCGCGAACGGCAGGCAGAAGAAGACGCGCAAATCGTGCTCGACCCCTTCCATCTGCCCCGCCGCGGTGGCGCTGGCCGCGAAATGGCGCGCGAGCGCATCGGTCGCGTACATCTGCGCAGTGCCGCGAAAGGCGTTGCGCGGGAATTGATCGGTCAGGATCAGCAGCGCCAGGCTGCCGATGGCGTTCGATTGCCAGTGATCGAGCTCGCGCCGCGCCGCGGCGAGGTGGGCATCCAGGAATGCAGCGCGAAACTGCCGGTCGAAGTCGGCGTCCTTGGTGAACCAGCGGGAGGGGCCGGCGTTCTTCCAGAACCGGACGATCTCTTCGGCGGACGAGTGAGTCATGCAGCGTTCGCGGGAACAGGACTGGCCATCGATCGTGGGTCGCTTTCAGGAAAACACGCTCAAATTCTTCGCGATGTCCTTGCCGGCATACGTCGGGAACACATCCAGCTCGAGATCGGGATTGCCGATCAGCATCGCCTTGGTATTGCTCAGCGCGTCGAACCCGGCTTTGCCGTAATACTTGCCCATGCCGCTGTAGCCGACGCCGCCGAACGGCAGGCTGTCGATCCAGCAATGCAGGTTGGTCTGATTGACGCAACCGCCGCCGAACGACAGGCTGCCGAGCACGAAGTCGATGGTGCTCGGGTTCTTGCTGAAGACATAGGCTGCCAGCGGCTTCGGTCGACGCTTGATGATGCCGACGGTCTGCGCGAGATCGCGATAGGCCAACACCGGCAGCACCGGGCCGAACACCTCCTGCTGCATCGCCGGATCGTCCCACGCCGATGGATACAGTACCGTAGGCTCGACGTAGCGCGCCTGGATATCGCTGCGCCCGCCATGCACGACCTTGTGCGGCAGGATATACGAAACGACGCGCGCAGCGTCGTGCGTGCCGATCATGCGCGCAAAGTCGGGGCTTTGCTGCGGATCCTCACCATACATCTTGACGATGGACGCCTTGAGCTTGCCGATGAACGCGTCTGCGACGTGTTCGTGCACGCAGACGTAACCCGGTGCAATGCACCACTGTCCGGAAATCGCATTGTGCCCCCAGGCAATCCGATCGGCAGCGATGTCGAGGTTGGCCGTCTCGTCGACGATCGTGGGATTCTGCCCGCCGAGTTCGAGCAGCACCGGCGTGAGATTCTCCGCCGCCGCGCGCATGACGACCTTGCCGACCGAGGAACTGCCCGTGAAGAAAATGAAATCGAACGGCAGTTGCAGCAGATCGGCGATCTCCTCGCGCCCGCCCGTCACCACCGCGACATTTTCCGGCGCGAAGTATTGCCCGATGTATTTCTGCAGCAGCGCGGCGGTGGCCGGCGTGGTGTTCGCCGGCTTGAGGATCACCGTGTTTCCGGCGGCGAGCGCGGCGATGGCGGGGTCGAGCAGCAGCAGGATCGGCGCGTTGAACGGACCGATCACGAGCGTAACGCCGTACGGTTCCTTGTAGATGACGCCACGATTGCCGGTCGCTTCCAATCCCCGCGGGATCGGCACCGGCTGCGGAGCCATCAGCTCCTTCAAGTGTTCGCGATAGTACCGGATCACGCCTGACGGCACGGTCATCTCGAACAACTGCTCGAACGGCGGCTTGCCGAAATCCCGATACAGCCCGGTGCAGAATTCGTCCTGATGGTCGCGCAGCATGCGCTCCATGCGGTCGAGCTGATCGATGCGCCATTCGTACGACTTGGTCGCGTCGCCGAGAAAATGCTCGCGCTGCGCATCGAACAGAAGCTGGAATCGGTTTGCCATCGCGGCATAGCCCGCTATTTCGTCGTATAGCCGCCGTTGATCAGGATGGTCTGGCCTGTGATCCACCAGCCGTCGGAGACGAGAAAGCGGATGAACGGAACCACGTCGTGGATGTCGGTCAAGCCGGTCTTGGAGAACTTCGACAACGCCGCGGCCGTCTTGTGGTAGGCCACCGCGTCGGCGCCTTCGGCCGGATAGAAGAATGGCGTATCCATCGGCCCGGGGCCCACCGCCGTCACCGAGATGCCGCGCTCGCCGAACTCCTTCGACGCCGCGCGGGTGAAATGCTCAACCGGCGCCTTCGTGCCTTCGTAGGCGGCGTAATACGGCGTGTAGGCGCCAAGCAGCGACGTCACCAGGGTGACGACCTTGCCGTTGTCGTTGACCTGCTTGCCGGCTTCCTTGAGGAAGAAGAACGCGGATTTCGAATTCACCGCGGTCATTTCGTCGTATTCGGCCTCGCTGATCTCGACCATCGGTTTCTTCAGCACCTTGCCGACGGTGTTGATCGCGATGTCCGGCCGGCCGATGGCGGCAACGGTATCGGCGAACAATTTCTCGACCGCAGCCGCCCTCGTCAAATCCGCCTGGAATGCCACGGCCTTCGCGCCGGCCGCCTTGATCGCGGCCACGGTGGCCTCTGCCTCGGACTTCGTTGCAGCGCTGTTGTAATGGACCGCGACAGCTTTCGCGCCGTTCGCCGCCAGATCGCGCGCGATCAAACCACCGAGGTTCTTCGCGCCGCCGGCGACGAGCGCGACTTTGCCTTTTATGGAATGGTCTGCCATGGGAATCTCCGTGTCGTTGCGGGGATCCCGATTCTAGTTGGCACGCAAGTGCGGATTGGACAGCGCGGCGTGGATGGATCATCCAGGATTTCCGACCAATCCGACGACTGCGATCGGGCCGCCGCGGTCAGAGCATGAAACTCAGCGCGAACACGCCGAGCATGGTGAAGCACAGCGCGATCTTCGCCAGCGTGCCGAACAGCAGGCCGAGCCAGGTGCCGACGCCGACGTGTGCCGCGCGATCCAATCGGCTGCCGACCAGCAATTCGCCCGCGACCGCGCCGAGAAACGGCCCGAACACGATCCCGGGCAGGCCGAAGAACAGGCCGACCACGGTGCCGATCATCGCCCCCCAGATCGCATGCGGGCTCGCGCCGACGCGCTTGGCGCCGAGCAGGCCCGCGACGAAATCGATCGCCAGCGCCAGCAGCGACAAGCCGCCGAGCACGATCAGGGTGAACGTGCCGACGTGCTGGAAGTGGTCGGCCCACGCCGCGAGCAGCATGCCTGCGAACACCAGCGGCACGCCGGGCAGCGCCGGCACGACGGTGCCGGCGAGTCCGGCAAGGATCAGGATCGCGCTGAGGGCGAAATACAGTGCTTGCTCGGTCGGCATGTCGTGGCGTTCAGTGCGGGCCCGAGCCCGGGGTCGGCGCGGACGGCGTTGCGCTGTCCTTGTCGAACGCGTCGCGGTACTCCGGCTTGATCGCATCGATGAACAATTTCACCGGCACCTCGATCTGCTGCGCGCCGTCGGTCTCGGCGGCGACCTGGCCGGGTGCGAAGATCAGGGTGATGCCGATCGCCTTGCCGTCGACGCCGTCGACGAGAAATGCGGCGAAATTTTCCGCCTTGGGCTCGGTGCCCTTGTCGACCAGCGCGTGCATCGCCTTCATCCGCGCGGTGAGTTCGGCCTGCGGCAGGTTCTGGTTGTACAGGCGCGCCTCGTATTCGGCGTACAGGCGGCGGCGCGCTTCTTCGCTGAAGGTGTTCAGCGCGGCCGCCGGATCGGTGAACAGGTCGCCGAACGCGACGATCTTGCCGCTGCCCAGATGCTGGGTGAACGTGGCGCGCAACGGTGTCGGTTTGCCGTCGCCGACATCGGCCTGGCCCTGCGTGAGCGCGCTGACGAAGGCGACGGTCTGGGTGGCGATGGTGAAATCGAGATCGAGCTTGCCCGGCCGCTCGGCGCGCTCGGCTTCGGGTTTGAGCTTCTTGATGCGCGTGGCGAGTTCGGCCTGCTGCGCCTGCGTGTAGGCGTGCATTGCGGCGTCGAGCGGGGCGAGCTCGCTGCGCATGGACGGATAGCGCGCGTCGACCTCGACGCCGTCGCTGCCGGCGGCTTCGACCTTGTCGGTGATGCGCGGAATGGACGGTGCCGACGATTGGGGCTGTGCGGCAGGAGCAGGCGCGGGTGCCTGGCTGCAAGCTGCGCAGGCGAGGACGAAGGCAAGGAACGGCGCAAGTTTGAGGCTTCGCGACGCAGCGCGAAGTATCGGGGAAAACGTCATGGACACGGCGAATTTCAATACGGCGGCGACGCAGTGTAGTCGTTGCAACGTCTGCATTCCACGCATCCCTATTGAATTGACAAGGCGCTTAGAAATTCTTAACGCAAAAGCAACGCTTCTCACCCATTCGCAGCCTCGCGGCGCCTGCGCCACGCACCGTCACGGCAATGTTTTTCGCCATACGTTTCAGGCTGATAGGATGGTGGGAATCGCAACGCGCAGGCGGCGCGAATCTCGCCGGAAGGAACTGATGCATGGGCATTCGATATCTTTCTCTCACGTTTGCCGCTTGCGTACTTTTCCTGACCGTCGCATCAACCACCGCGGCCGGGCCACAGCTCGAAGTGCGCCTGCCCGACACCGGGCCGGGGCGGCTGGCGGACGGATGGCTGAAAGTCTGCCGAACGCACGACGCTGTGAAGATCAAGGCCTGGACGCTCGCGCATCTGTCCGTCGAAACCGCAAAGCACGCTCCTGTCGATGCGATCGCGCAACAGGAAGCCGAAACTTGTTCGCTCAACGGCGGCTACCGCGTCGCCGAAATCAAGCGCTCGGAAGATCAGGCGGTTGAATGGTCTATGGTCGGTTTGAAAACCAGCATCTGGTATCAGATGAAGTTCGATGCCGACGCCTCCGGCAAAATCATGAATGCCGGCATCTGGCCAATCATGCCCGCGGAATCGGCCCTGCCAAAGGACTTGAGCGACAGCGCACTCGCGACGCAGGTGAAAAGCATCGTCGCCCAACGCGCAAAACTCGGATTGTTTTCCGGCATCGTCAGCGTCGCACGCGGCACCCAAGTCATCGCGAGCGCGAGCGGCGGTTACGCAAATCGCGAGAAGAAAACACCGATCACCGGCTCGACTCAATTCGCCCTCGGATCGATGGGCAAGATGTTCACGGCAGCCGCGGTCGGCCAGCTCGTCGATCAAGGCAAGATGACGCTGGACGACAACGTCGGAAAGTTCTTCCCCGACTATCCGAACCAGTCCGTGCGCGACAAGGTGACGATGCGCATGCTGTTGTCTCACACCGCAGGCATGGGTGATTTTCTCCGCAAAGCTACGCCGGCCATGGTGAAAGAAGGGATCAAACGTGCTTCGGAGATCATGCCGCTGTTCGATAAAGACGAACCGCTGTTTGAACCAGGCACGAAGTGGGACTACAGCAACGCCGGCCTTGCGCTCGTTGGCGCGATTGTCGAGAAAGCCTCAGGCGAGGACTATCCCGACTACCTGCGCAAGCACATCTTCGCCGTCGCGGGGATGACGAACAGCGACCCCAACAATATCCCGCATACCAGCTCGCTGCTGGCCACGCCATACACGAAGATGACCGAGAAAGGTCGGTCGCTCGACTGGCATGCAACCGAACCTGGTATGGGTCTTGTCGGCACCCCGGCGGGCGGAGCGCTTTCGACCGCCGATGATCTGATCCGTTTCGCCGACGCCTTGCGCAACGGCAAACTCGTGAGCAAAGCCGTGTTCGCCGAGATGACGAAGCCTTGGCGCACGAGCGAGCACTACGGCCTGGCGATGGAGATCGAAGATGTTTTCGACCGCCCCGTGGTTGGTCACGGCGGCGGATTTCCCGGCGTCAGCACGCATTTGTATCTGCTCCTCGATTCACCGTATACGGTCGTGGTACTCGCCAATCAGGATTCGCCATATGCAGTCATGGAACTGGCCAATCAGGATCCGCGTTCGGACGTGCTTGCGGGTTGGCCAGCGCTCGCTTTGACGGTCGAAAAAGCGAAAGCGGAATCGAAACGAAATCCATAGCCGAAATTTGCGAGCCTAATCGAGCCGCTTGCGTGTGCGCAGCACCGCGATCGTCAGAGTGATGACGCAGAACGCGGCGAGCGCGGCCAACTCCGGCCACAGTTCGCGGAGATGAGCCCCGCGCAGCATGATGCCGCGGATCAGGCGGATGAAATGCGTCATCGGAAAGATTTCCGCAAGGTATTGCGCCGGCCGCGGCATGCCCGCGTAGGGGAACATGAAGCCCGACAGCAGGATCTGCGGCAGGAAGGTGAAGAACGCGAGTTGCATCGACTGGAACTGCGTCTTCGCCAGCGTCGAGATGAATACGCCCAGCGACAGCGAGGCGACGATGAAGACCAGCGCCGCGCCGTAGACATCGGCCAGCGTGCCGCGGATCGGCACGTGGAAGATCAGCATGCCGAGCAGCAACACGACGGTCACCTGCACTAGGCCGATGCCGACGAAAGGCAGCACCTTGCCCAGCGTCAGTTCGAACGGAGAAACCGGCGTTGCGATGAGGAATTCGAGGTTGCCGCGCTCGCGCTCGCGCACGATCGCCATCGCGGTGAACAACACCATCGTCATGGTCAGGATCACGCCGATCAGGCCGGGTACGGTGTTGACCGGCGCGAGCCGCGCCGGGTTGTAGAAATTCACGATCTCGACATTTTTCACCGGCGCCGCCGTGGTCGGATCGAGCAACTTCTGCAGCGGCAGCAGAGCAAGCTGCGCCGCCGCCTGCTGCACGACCTGGTCGGAGCCGTCGACCACGATCTGCAACGGCGGGCGCACGAACGCACGCGGGTCGGCTGGCGGGCGCGGCAGGGCCTGCTCGGCCAGGCGCCGCTCGAAGTCGGGCGGGATCACCAGCGCGGCGCTGACCTTGCCGGCACGGATCAGGTCGTCGAGTTCCTGCGGTGTCCGCAGCCGGTAGCGGAAATCCATCACGTCGGTCTGCGCGAGCGCGGCGGTGACCTCGCGCGCGTGCGCCGTCTGCGCCTGATCGAGCACGGCCGCGGGCAGGTGGCGGATGTCGAGGTTGATCGCATAGCCGAACAGCAGCAGCTGCATTGTCGGGATGCCGACGATCATCGCGAACGTGAGCCGGTCGCGGCGCAACTGGCGCAGTTCCTTGAGCACAATGGAAAACAGGCGGCGCAGGTTCATTGTAGCGCGGCCTCGCGTTGCGGCTTCTGCGTGGCGACGACGAACACGTCTTCGAGGTTGGCTTCGACTTCGCTGACATGCGCCTCGATGTCTTGCTGCTGCAGCCTCGCAGCAATCGCCGTGCGCGCCTGCGCGCCTGAGCGCACGAGCACCCGCAAGTGCGCGCCGATCTGCGCCATCGACACGATCGCGACATCGCCTTCGAGTGCCTGCTGCGCGCGGCGCGGGTTTGCGCATTCGATCAGCAGCACGCTGCCGGGCAGCGCCGCGCAGAGTTCGCGCGGACTGCCGTCGGCGACGAGACGGCCGCGGTCGAGGATGGCCAGACGATGGCAGCGCTCGGCCTCGTCCATGTAGTGCGTGGAGACGAGGATCGTCGTGCCGGCGTCGGCGAGCGCGAACAGCGAATCCCAGAACTCGCGCCGCGACTGCGGATCGACCGCGGAGGTTGGCTCGTCGAGCAGCAGCAGCTCGGGCTTGTGCAGCACTGCCGCGGCGAGCGCGAGGCGCTGCTTCTGCCCGCCCGACATGGTGCCGGCGAGCTGGTCGTGCTGCTGCGTCAGCCAGTACGTCTGCAGCAGTTCCTCGATGCGCTGCTTCGCGTCGCTGCGCGAAAGCTCGTGCACGGCGGCGACGAAATCGAGGTTCTCGACCACGCTCAGGTCATCGTAGAGCGAGAACTTCTGCGTCATGTAGCCGATGCGCCGCTTGAGCGCCTCGGCGTCGCGCGGAATCGTGCAGTCGAGCACGCGCATGTCGCCGCTGGTCGGCAGGAGCAGGCCGCAGAGCATGCGAATCGTCGTCGATTTGCCCGAGCCGTTCGGCCCGAGGAAGCCGTAGACCTGCGCACGTGCCACGGTGAGGTCGACGTGATCGACCGCGACGAGCCCGCCGAACTTCTTGGTCAGGCCGCGCGCGACAATGGCGTTGCTTTCAGTCATGTGCGGGAGGAGCAAAAGCGCTGAACGCAGTTAAAAGGCGGATTGCCGCGGATAAGAGCGGATAGAACAAAAGTGATCATATTTTCCTTTGCAACATCCGCTTTGATCGGCTCTCTATCTGCGCAAATCTGTGTTCAACGCTTTTTTTCTTCGGCAAGACTCGCGCGGCACGGCAGGCCCGCGGGCAACTCCTTCGTCTTGTCCGTGGCATCGAGCAGCAACTCCGCGCGCCAGGCGAGCCGGCTCGCATCGTCGCCGCTGAGCGCGTAGTACGGGGTGAACGTCGGTTCGCTGGCGATGCGCTGCACGGTTGCGTCGAACGCCGCGGCGGCACCGTCGATGCTGACCTTGAAGCGCGCGCCCTGCGTGAGGTTCGCACGCAAGGTCTCGGGCACGTAGACGCGCGCATACGGCGCGTCGCCGACGAGCAGGCTGACCAAGCTTGCGCCTTGCGCGGGGCGGTCGCCGAGCTTGTACGGCAGCAAATCGACGCGGCCGGCGCGGGTCGCGCGCACGCTCAGGCGCGACAGCGTAACCTGCAATTGCGCGAGCTGTGCCCGGGCCTGCGCGAGCGCGGCCTCGCCCTGGCTGACGTCCTCGACGCGCGTGCCGTGCAGCAGCTCGTCGAGACTGGCGCGTGCGGAATTCGTTTCGGCGTTGGCCTGGCGCAGCGCGGCATCGGCGTTGTCGAGATCGGCCTGGCTGTTGAGTCCGCGCTTGCGGATTTCGGCCGCGCGGTCGCGCGCGAGTTTCGCGTTGACCGCGCCGGCCTGCGCGCGCGCGAGTGCCGCGCGCGAAGCGTCGATCGTTTCGATGCGCGCACCGTGGCGCAGTTCGTCGAGGGCCGCGGTGAGCCGCGCGACATCGGCCTGCGCCGCGTCGACCTGCGCCTGCGTGCGGCGCGGATCGAGCGTGAGCAACAGCTGGTCGGCAGCGACATGCTCGCCTTCCTTGACCAGGATCTGCGTGATCGGCTCGGACACCTCGGCGGGCATTGCGATGCGATCCCATTCGAGCGTGCCGAGCAGCGCGCCGGCATCGTTTTCGCGTGCGCAGCCGGCGACGGACAAGGCGACGATGCAGATGAACAGACTAGCGTTTCGGTTTCGCATGGATCGGCTCCAGTACGCTGTCGATGACGGTCAGAGTGTGCGCGATCAGCGCCTCGTTGACGCCGTCCTCCAGGAGGGGCTGCTGCGCGGCCTTCGTTCTGGCCCAGGTGCGCAGGGTCTGCGCCTTGCCGGCGGCGACGCCGTCGAGCATCGCCGTGGCCATGCCGCGCCACACCGGCAGCGCGGCGAACGGAAACACGACGAGGCTGATCAGCGACAGACCGAGCAGCAGCGGCTGCAGGTCGTTGCGGATTTCGCCGCGACGCTGCGCCGCGGCGATCTGGTACAGCGCCATCGGCGCGATCGTGGCCATGAACTGCGCCTGCATCTGCGCGCGCAGCGCGCCGCCCTCGCTGAGTACCTCGCGCGCCATCAGTCGCGGCATCCATGGATTGGCCGCGATGTTGCGCATGTGCGTTTGGACAAAGCGGCGCAGGGTGGCGCGCGGGCTCGGCAAGGGCTCGCGCAGCGGCGCCACCGACACGGCGATGAACGGCGCGATGCGCTCGTCGAGCACGGTTTGCACGAGTGTGTCCTTGCTCGCGAAATAGTAGTGCAGCAGGGCCGGCGTGACCCCGGCGCGGCGTGCGATCTCGCGCAGCGGCGTCGCCGCGATGCCGCGTTCGCCGAACAGCGCGATCGCCGCGTCGAGCAGGCGCAGGCGCTGGTCGATGCCCGCCGCTGCGCTCGGCCGCCCGGGGCCGCGCGGCGCCGCGGCAACGGCCTTTGCCGCGCGCGGCCGTATCGCCTTCGCCTTGCTCGCGGCGGTCAGCCTCGTCGATTTCGCGGATATTCTGCCGGGCATGGAAAGGATAATAATTGAATAGTTAATTAATTTCAATCGCGGTCGTGGCAGCGCGACGCGCGACGGTTGCTTCAGCGGCGGTCGGCGTCGCCGGCCCCGCGTCCCGCCTGCGGCATCGCGGCGGACAGGTGGGCGGCGACGAAATCGACGAACGCGCGCACCTTGGCCGGCACGAAGCGCGCGCTCGGGTAGACGGCGTAAACATCGCGCGCCGCGGTCGACCAGCCGGGCAGCACGCGCTTGAGCTTGCCGCTGCGCAGATCGTCCGTGGCGAGCACCTCGGCGACGAGCAGGATGCCGACGCCGCTGCGGCAAGCGGCGAGCAGCGCGAGCGCGTTGTTCGAGCGCAACGGGCCGTTCGCGTCGTGTGCGCAGCGCGCATCGCCACGCACGAATTCCCAGCGCCCCGGCGGAAACGTGCCGCCGACATGGACGAGGCAGTCGTGCGTGGCGAGCTGCTGCGGCCGCCGCGGCACACCGCGGCGCGCAAGGTAGCCGGGGCTGGCGACGAGAATCTGCCGGTTCGGCGCAAGCCGCCGCGCGATCAGCTGCGAGTCGGCAAGCTCGCCGATGCGCAGGGCCAGGTCGAAACCTTCCTCGACCAGGTCGACGAAGCGGTTGGACAAATCCAGGTCGAGCCGCAACTGCGGATGCGCGGCGAGGAAACGGTCGAGCACCGGTGCGATATGGGTCAGGCCGAAGCCGCTCGGCAGGCTGACGCGCAACGTGCCGGTCAGCGTCGAACCGAGATCGCGTACCGCGGCGTCGGCGCCATCGAACTCGCCGAGCAGAGTTTCGCAGCGCTGGAAATACGCGCGCCCGGCCTCGGTCGGCGCGACGCTGCGCGTGGTCCGCTGCAGCAGGCGCACGCCGAGCCGCTTCTCGAGCGCGGCGACCGCGCGGCTGACCGCGGAGACGTGCCAGTCGAGCTCGCGTGCCGCGGCGGCGAAACTGCGCCGACGTGCGACCTCGACGAACGCCACGACTTCGTTGAACCGGTCCATTATTGCAGATTCCACAATAGTTCATTGCATTCTATCCCGTTTATCGCGAACTCGCGCGCGCCTATCCTGCCCGCGACTGGAGATCGGAACGTCGCAATGAAACTCGAAATGCCACCGCTGGCCGCCGTTTCCGCGCCGAAGCTTGCGCCGCCGACCGCGCTGCTCGGCGGCGCATTCGTGCTGCTCTGGTGCACGGGCTACCCGGCAGCAAAGCTCGCGCTCGCGCATGCGGCGCCGCTTACCTTGCTCGTGCTGCGCTTCGGCAGCGCCGCCGTGCTGCTCGCGGCACTGGCCCTGTTCGCGCGCGCGCCATGGCCGCGCGGCCGCGCGGTGCTGCACAGCGCGGTGACCGGCGCATTGTCGCTGGCGTTGTCGTTCGGCGCGCTGTACGTCGCCGTCGCCCTCGACGTCAACGTCGGCATCGCCGCGCTCGTGATCGGCATGACCCCGATCGCGACCGCGCTGATTTCGCGAGCGCTCGGCGAAGCGCTGGCGCCGCGCCAATGGCTCGGGTTCGCGTTCGGCGCCGCCGGCGTGGCGCTCGCGGTCGCCGACCGCATCGGCAGCAACGATGCGCCGTGGATCGCTTACGCGCTGCTGCTGCTTGGCCTTGCCGGCATCGGCGCAGGCACGGTGTACCAGAAGCGCTTTGCGGTCGACGTCGATCCATGCGCGGGGCTCGCGATCCAGCAGGCCAGCGCGACCGTGCTGCTGCTGCCATTCGCGCTGCACGAAGGTTTCCGTTTCGACGCCTCGACGGCGCTTCTCGGCAGCCTGGGCTGGCTCATCGTGGTCAATTCGCTGGTCGGGTTCGCGCTGATGTTCGTGTTGCTGCGGCGTGGCGCCGCGAGCCGCGTGGCCGCACTGTTTTTCCTGGTGCCGCCGGTCACCGCGATCATGAACTACTTCGTGCTTGGCGATGCGCTGACCCTGGCCAAGATGGCCGGCTTCGCCCTCGCTGCATTCGGCGTCCGGCTGGCGACGCGCGAAGCCGCTATGCCACGCGCGTCCTGAGCGCGCCGTCGATAATGGTGTGCGACCGCCCGCCGACCCAGACCGCATCGCCGCCGTCGATGCGCACGTCGATCGTGGCGTCGTGACCCATTTCGCGGCCCTGGCTGACGCGATAGCCGCGCGCGAGCGCACCCTGCGGCTCGCGCTGCGCGATATAGGCAGCGATCAATCCGTTCGCCGCGCCGGAGGCGGGGTCCTCGACGATGCCGACGCCGGCCGGGAATGCGCGCACGACGAGCTGATAGTCGTCGGGGGCGCCGCCCGCGCGCGCAAAAGCGCACAGGCCGAGACTGTCGCCCGCGCGCGCGAGCGCGAGGATCGCCGCATGATCCGGCTTCCACGCGCGCAACGAGGCCTCGTCGGCGAGCTCGGCCACCCACCAGCGACGCCCGCCCTCGATGAACGCGGGCGGCAGCGCGCCGAGCGGCGTATCGCCAAGCACCGCGCGCAGCAGCGCATCGTCAGCGCCGCTGCGCAACACGCGCGCCGCCGGCGCCTGGACAAATAGACGTCTGGACGTCCCTTCGCCATCGATGCGTACAGGCAGCAGGCCCGCGCCGCATTCCTGAATCAGCTCGCCGTCGCGCGCCTGCACGCGGCCGATTTCGAGCGCGGCATGCGCGCTGCCTATGGTCGGGTGGCCGGCGAACGGGATTTCCCTGGACGGCGTGAAGATGCGCAGGCGATAGCTCGCGCGCGCGTCGCTCGGTGCGAGCACGAAAGTGGTTTCGACCAGATTGGTCCACCTGGCGAAACGCTGCATGTCGGCATCGCCCCACGCTTCCGCGCCGAAGACAACGGCAAGTGGATTGCCACCGCCGGCGCGTTCCGAGAAAACATCCACTTGCAGGTAGCGCAGCGCGACCGGATCAACGTTGTTCATGTGCTTGGATTGCTTCTCACTTCATCGCCAGCGACACGGCGATGCCCACCCATAGCGCCATGCCGACCCAGTTGTTGTTGCGGAATGCGGCAAAGCATGCGTCGCGATCACGCTTGCGCATGGTCCACAGCTGCCGGGCGAACAAGCCCGCGGCGATGGCGACGCCGGCGAAATACGGCCAGTGCAGATGGCCGCGCTGCGCGACCAGTGCCATCGCCAGCAGGAACGTCGCCATGAGCACGCCGAGAATGGCGAGGTCGGCGTCGCCGAACAGGATCGCGGTCGACTTCGCGCCGACGCGCCGGTCGTCGTCGCGGTCGACCATCGCGTATTCGGTGTCGTAGATCGTCGAGAACAGCACGTTGGCGAGAAACAGCAGCCAGCACAGCGGCGGCGTCGAGTTCGTCACCGCGGCGAAGGCCATCGGAATGGCCCAGCCGAAGGCGGCACCGAGATAGACCTGCGGCAGGTGCGTGTAGCGTTTGGTGAACGGGTACGTCGCGGCGAGGAAAGCGCCGACGAAAGACAGCTCGATCGTCAGCCGATTGGTGAACAGCACGAGCACGAAAGCGCTCGCCAGCAAAGCGACGAACACGAACAACGCTTCGTGCGGCCCGATTTTCCCGGCCGCGATCGGTCGTTCGCGCGTGCGCTTGACCTGTGGATCGAGCTTGCGGTCCGCGTAGTCGTTGATCACGCAACCGGCCGAGCGCATGAGGAATACGCCGAGAGTGAAGATCAGCAGCGCGCGCCATGGCGGAAAATCGCCGGCGGCAAGCCACAGCGCCCACCAGGTCGGCCACAGCAGCAGCGCCGCGCCGATCGGGCGGTGCATGCGCGCGAGCTTCGCGTATTCGACCAGACGCTCGCGCCAACCTGCCCAGTCGATGCCCGCATGTGCCGGTTTCTCGATTTCGGCCTTGCCGAGCGAGCGTTTGACCGCGCCGACCGGCGGCACGGAAATCCGCGGGCGCGCGCCGAGGTCGGCCCGCCTCGCCTTCGTCGGGCTCGCCGCCACGGTGGCGCTTTTCGCCGCGGGCGGGGCGAGCGGCAGCGAATCCTGCGCATCGGATTTCGCTTTCGTTCGCGAACGGCGAAGTTTCTGCGGCGGAGACGGCTGATCCATTGCGTCAAGTGTAACCTGCCGGCCTTGCCTTCTCCCATCCCGAGGATCGACAGCCGCGCATGCGGCAAACGCAACGGAGTATCCTCGCGCGGGTCCTCCATCGAGACGCAAACATGCTGCCCTCGCGCTACCTTCCCTTCGCGCTTTGCCTCGCGCTGTTCGCACTGTCGGTCGCCATGCTTTGGGACGGATGGTTGTGGCGCTGGACGGCGGTCATCTGCGGCGCGCTGTCGCTGCTCGGTGTGCGCGACCTGTTGCAGACCCGGCATACGCTGCAGCGGAATTTTCCGGTCACCGGCCACCTCCGCACCTTCTTCGAATTCTTCCGCCCGATGATGCGCCAGTACGTGGTCGAGTCCGACACCGAGGAAGTGCCGTTCTCGCACGCACAGCGCTCCGTCGTCTATCAGCGCGCGAAGAACGTCGAGGACAAGCGTCCGTTCGGCAGCGAGCTGAATTTGTATGCAGCGCAATACGAGTGGATCAATCATTCGCTCGCGCCTTCGATGATCGCCAGCCACGACTTCCGCATCACGATCGGCGGCCCGCAATGCACGCAGCCGTATTCGGCCAGCGTGTTCAACATCTCGGCGATGAGTTTCGGTGCGTTGAGTGCGAATGCGATCCGCGCGCTCAACGAAGGCGCCAAGCGCGGCGGCTTCTACCACGACACCGGCGAGGGTTCGATGTCGCGCTACCACCGCGAGATGGGCGGCGACATCTGCTGGGAGATCGGCTCGGGCTACTTCGGCTGCCGCAACGACGACGGCAGTTTCAGCCTCGACAAATTCGCCGCGAATGCGATCGACCCGCAGGTGAAGCTGATCGAGATCAAGCTCTCGCAGGGCGCAAAGCCCGGCCATGGCGGCGTGTTGCCCGGGGTCAAGGTAAGTGCGGAAATCGCCGAAGCGCGCGGGGTGCCGATGGGCGTCGACTGCGTTTCTCCGGCCGCGCATTCGGCGTTCTCGACGCCGCTGGGATTGCTCCAGTTCGTCGCCCGACTGCGCGAAAAATCCGGTGGCAAGCCGACCGGTTTCAAGCTCGCGCTCGGCCATCCGTGGGAGTGGTTCGGCATCGCCAAGGCCATGCAGGAATCGGGCATCCTGCCCGATTTCATCGTCGTCGACGGCGGCGAAGGCGGCACCGGCGCGGCGCCGCCCGAATTCACCGACCATGTCGGCGCGCCGCTGCGCGAGGCGCTGCTGCTGATCCACAACACCCTGGTCGGGCTGAACCTGCGCGACAAAATCAGTCTCGGCGCGAGCGGCAAGGTGATCACCGCGTTCGATCTCGCGCGCACGCTCGCGCTCGGCGCCGACTGGTGCAACGCCGCGCGCGGTTTCATGTTCGCGCTCGGCTGCATCCAGTCGCAGAACTGCCACACCGACCGCTGCCCGACCGGCGTCGCCACGCAGGATCCGGGGCGCTGGAAGAAACTCGATGTACCGGGCAAGTCCGAGCGCGTGCACAGGTTCCACGACAACACGCTCAAGGCGCTCAAGGAACTGATCGCCGCCGCTGGCCTGACCCATCCGGGCCAGCTCGGCCCCGAGCACATCATCCGTCGCGTGTCCTCGACCGAAGTGCGCTCGCTCGCCACGCTCTATCAATACGTTGAACCCGGCGCGCTGTTGAACGGCGGGGTGCCGGCGCATGCCGTGTTCCAGTCGTTCTGGCGCGAGGCTCGCGCCGACACGTTTGCCGCGCCGCGCGCATTGCTCGACTTACAGAAGACCAAATCGCGGTAGCTGCTACGCGGTGGCCGCCAGCCTGCGCCTTCGCGCCGGCGTGCCGACCAGGTCCAGGAAGTTGTTGAATACCGCATGCGCGCGTTGCTGCATCGCTTCGATGCGGGCGAAGGTGTCGGCGCGGATCGAATCGGCGTCGCGGCCGAGACCGGCGGCGATCAGCTCGTCGCGATAGGCCGGCAGCTCGAGCCAGCGCTCGATCAGCGGCTTGTCCATCTCGAGGTGGAACTGGAAACCGTAGGCGTTGCCGCCGTGGCGGAAGGCCTGGTTCTCGCACGTGCCTGTGCGCGCGAGATGCGTGGCGCCCGCGGGGAGGTCGAAGGTATAGCCGTGCCACTGGAAGATCGGCGCGATGGCGCCGAGCGGCGCGAGCACGGGATCGCTGCGGCCCGCGTCGGTGGTCGCGAGTTCGTACCAGCCGATTTCGCTGACCGCGTTGCGCCGCACCTCGCCGCCGAGGGCGTGCGCGAGCAGCTGCGCGCCGAGACAGATGCCGAGCACGGGCTTGCCCTGCACGAGCGCCTCGCGGATCACCTCGATCTCGGTCTGCAGATGCGCGCGCGCGTCGCGTTCCTCGACGTTCATCGGCCCGCCGAGCACGATCAGGCCCTGGTAGCGGTCGAGCCGCGGCTTGGCCTCGGGCTGGCGTTCGAAGTTGACGAACTTGACCCGGTGCCCGCGCCGCCGGATCAGCGGATCGAGCGTGCCGAGCGGTTCGGCGGCAACGTGCTGGAAGACGAGAATGCGCGACATGGCTTTTGTTGGGAGGTACGGTTGCGATTGACCGCTACTGACATTTGCGTTCAACGACCAGCGCAGAGGCAAGCCACAAAAAAACGGGCCCGCGAGGAGCCCGTTTTACTTGAATCAAACCGCACTGTCGATGCCGATCAGAAGCCGTAGACGAGATTGGTCGTCAGCAGCTGGTCGGTTTTCTTGCCGACGGTCACGTCGGTGTTGTGGCGCACCTGATAGCCGGCCTTGAGTGCGAGGCGATCGCTCATCTTCACCTGCAGGCCGAGATCATTCTGCAGATACGTGTTGTCGCCATTGCCTTCGACAAGGAGCGTGTTCACGAGCGAGGTCGACTCGTTGAAGTTGTGCTTGTAGTTGACCAGGCCGCGCAGGACAACACCACTCTCGGAATCCGGTTTCGGACCCTTCGTGATCAACGGCGGATTCACCGAATTGTCGACGAAGGTCGGCGCGATCGGCTGAATCACCTTGTAGCCGGGGCCGACTTCGAACGACAGTTCATCCGCGGCGTTCTTCAACACCTGATAGCCGTAGCCGATCGACGCGGTGTACTGATACGTGTAGGGCGAGAACGCATCGTGCTCGTAACGCAGCGCGCCAACGATGTAGCTGCGGTCATCGAACTTGTAGCCGGCCGATGCACCCGCGTTGTAGCGATTGGCGGTCAGATCGTAACTCGAACCCGTGCCGATGGTGTAAGCACCACCTGCCGTCGCCGGCGGAATGACGTAGTACGTCTTCACGTTGGCCTTGCTGCGCTGCGCCTCGAGGAAGAAGTCGTACTTCCACAGATCGTCTTCCTTCTTCAACGTCAGCTTGGCGTTGAGGTTCTGCGACTTGGCGTTGCCGCTCGCGAGGGCAAGGCCGGCTTCGCCGCTGCCGTGCCAGTTGCCGTCGTTCGTGTCGGCCGCATGCGCGGCGAACGGGAGGGCCAGCGCGAGCGCGCAGGCGAGGATGGTCTTGTTCATCGGGATCTCCTTGTTGGTTCTGTGAGCGGATTCGAAAAGGGGGCGCATTATGTCCCACGTTTTCAGCATCGAACCCGCGTCAGCTTCCGTTCATTCAGGTATACATCAGGAAAACGTTAATTTGTATTTTATGGGATAAATATACAATTTGCATTTGTATCATCCCTTCGGGATCGCCCGCGTGTCTTCTTCGCGCGAAGACGCGCGGACGCGTGCGGCGATGCGTCTGCACCAGGGCGAAATCCGCCGCGCCGGGCATTCCCGAGTTCGCGTACCATAGCCGCATGGACCGCTATGAACGCATTCTGACCCTGCACCGCATCCTCAAGTCGGCGCGCCGGCCGGTGCCGCTGGCACGCCTGCTCGACGAGCTTGAATGCTCGCGCGCGACCGCTTATCGCGACATCGCCTTCCTGCGCGACGCGCTCGGCGCGCCGATCGAAAGTGACGGCGAGAACGCGGCTTACAGCTATGCCGTCGAGGAAGGCGAGTGTTTCGAACTGCCGGGTCTGTGGCTGACCAGCGAAGAGTTGCAGGCCTTGCTTGCGCTCAACGAGCTGATCGGCCGCACCGGTCCCGGCGTGCTCGCCTCGGCGCTCGCGCCGTTCCGTTCGCGCATCGACAAGCTGCTGACCAGCCAGGTCGACGGCGGCGCGCGCAAGGCGCCGCTCGAGCGCATCCGCGTGATCGGCTACGGTACGCGCAAGATCGACGAGGCGACGTTCCGCCATGTCGCCAGCGCCGTGCTCGAACGCAAGCGCCTCAAGTTCGCCTATCGCGCGCGTTCGACCGACCAGGCGACCGAGCGCGCGGTATCGCCGCAGCGCCTGACCCACTACCGCGACAACTGGTATCTCGATGCCTGGGACGAAAGCCGCGACGGACTGCGCAGCTTCGCCGTCGATCGCATCAAGGATACGCAGGTGCTCGATGCCGTCGCGAGCGATCGCGATGACGAGGAATTGAACAAGCATCTCGCCTCGAGCTACGGCATCTTCTCCGGCGCGCCAAAAAACTGGGCAACGGTGCGTTTCTCCGCGCACGCCGCGCGCTGGGTCGCCGACGAGCACTGGCACTCGCAGCAGCAGGGCGCCTGGCTCAAGGACGGGCGCTATGAGTTGAAACTGCCGTACAGCAATTCGAAGGAGCTGCTGATGGACGTGCTCAAATACGGTCCCGATGCCGAAGTCGTCGCGCCGCTGAGCCTGCGCGAGGAAATGAAGATCCTGCTGCAGCTGACGATCGGCGGCTACGCCGGGGACCCGGCATGAGCAACTCACGCGCTGCGCCGACGGTTTCGCTCGTGCTCGGTTCGGGCGGTGCGCGCGGCTACGCGCATATCGGCGTGATCGAGGAACTGCGCGCGCAGGGTTTCGACATCCGCAGCATCGCCGGTTGCTCGATGGGCGCGCTGGTCGGCGGCATCTACGCCGCAGGCAAGCTCGACGACTACCGCGACTGGTCGCGCACGCTGCAGCGCCTCGACGTGCTGCGCCTGCTCGACTGGACGCTTTCCGGCGGTGGTTTCATCAAGGGCGACCGCGTGCTCGGCCAGATCAAGAACCTGATCGGCGAGGTGCGCATCGAGGAGTTGCCGGTCAACTTCACCGCGGTCGCGACCGATCTCTACGCGCAACGCGAGGTGTGGTTCTCGCGCGGACCGCTGTTCGACGCGATCCGCGCCTCGATCTCGATCCCGACCGTTTTCCGCCCGCACCACTACGAGGGGCGCACGCTCGTCGACGGCGGACTGCTCAATCCGGTGCCGGTCACGCCGACGCTGCGCGATCTCACCGACTGCACGATCGCGGTCGACGTCAATGGCCCGGACGAAGATCCGGCCGGCCAGCCGGGCACAACGACGGGCGATGCGACCTTCGGCGACATGGACGAGGCGCTGGCCGCGAACGAGCACGTCGAGGCGTTGCCCGCGCCCGCGAACGAGGCCGGCGGCGCGCTGACGACGTCGCGGCGCAAGATCGCGAGCTTCATCGACGGGCTGCTGGAGAAGCGCGAAAAGCGGCATGCCGAACGCGCCGCCGATCCAGGCGCGCTCGAACTGTTCGCGCGCACGCTCGACGTGGTGCAGCAGACGGTCACGCGCTACAAGCTTGCTGCGCAGCCGCCGGATCTGATCGTGCGCGTGCCGCGCAATGCCTGTGCGTTCTACGAATTCCATCGCGCCGACGAGTTGATCGAACTCGGCCGGAAATGCACGCGCGAGGCCATGCAGCATTGGCAGGTGCCGGTGCGGCGGCGATCCTGAAGCAACGGCTTCCGGGCGCCCCGGCACCATTTCCGCCAGCGTTCGCCCGCGCCGCACTCGTGCGGTTGCCGCCTGCCGCTGTCGAAAAAAAACGGCCCGCTGGGGAGAGCGGGCCGTTCGGGGTCGCAATGCAGAGGCCGGGGGTAGCGGCCTGGGGAGTCCTGCACTACGGGGCACACGATACCCGGACAAAGCTTACAAAAGCCTGACGATGGCGTAAGAGTTGTGCGAATTCGCGGGCTTTCCTGCGTTGGGCCGCAGCCGGCGTTCGCCCGCGGCTGGTAGCGGTGGCGGTTGGCGTCGCGCGGTGGGGCGCCTCGCGTCGGCCGCGTCTACGCTAACATCACGCGCATGACGATCAGCGATGTGAATGCCGCGGCCGGCGGCCTGCGCGGCCTGCTCGATGTGCTCTGGCGCATCCACGCGCGCAACGAGACCGCGGTGCTCGGCATCGTGACCGCGACCCAGGGCTCGACCTACCAGAAACCCGGCGCGCTGGTGCTGCTCGACGGCAAGGGTTTGCGCCACGGCGTGATCAGCGGAGGCTGCCTGGAACCCGCGCTTGAAGACGCGTCGCGCGAAGTGCACAAGTCCGGGCGTGCGGCCATTGTCGAGTTCGATACGCGCAGCGATGAGGATCTGCTGTTCGGCAGCGGCATCGGCTGCCGCGGCCACGTTGCCTTGCTGTTGTTGCCGTTGCCGCCGCAGGCGCCACTCGCACGCGCGCTGTTCGCTGCGCTCGATCGCGGCGTCGGCCTGCATCTGTCGTTTGCGCTGGACGCAGCCGCGCCGGGCGCGGGCAACGCCGGTTTCGTCGGGGCGGCCTCGCCCGAACCTGCCGCACGGTGGGATAGCGAAGGCCGCGCATCGCCGACGTCCCCTGTCACGAGCTTGAGCATCACCATTCCCGCGCCGCCGCGCCTGCTTCTGTTCGGTGCCGGGCCGGAAACGGCACCGCTGGCGCTGATCGCACGCAGGCAGGGCTGGTTCGCCGATCTCGTCGAACATCGCGGACGCTGGGCCGCGTTCGCCAAGGACGCCGCCATCGATCGTCTGATCGATCAGCCGCCCGCCGTGGCGGCCGCCGCACTGGCCGGCGAGCGCTACGACGCGATGCTGCTGATGAACCACAACTACTCGCTCGACCGGGACTGGTTGCGTTTTTGCGCCGCAGGCGAGGCCGGCTACATCGGCCTGCTCGGTCCCGCGGCACGGCGCGATGCGCTGCTGGGCGAACTTGACGAGGCAGCGCGCGCACGCCTCGCGTCGCGTCTGCGCGCGCCGGTCGGGCTCGATCTCGGCGGCCACGGCGGCGAAGCCGTCGCGCTAGCGATTGCGGCGCAGTTGCAGCAGCACTTCTGCGCGCCGGTGCGTGGCGGCGCGGCGGCCGCGGCGGCAGACGCGCGTGCCTGATCACGCGCCCGTGCACGGCGTCGTCGTGCTCGCCGCCGGAGCGTCGACGCGTCTGGGGCGGCCCAAGCAGCTCATGCTTCACCACGGCGAAACCCTGGTGCGTCGCGCCGCACGCATGGCGCTGGCAACGCAACCCGGCGACGCGGTCGTCGTGCTTGGCGGCGAAGCCGGCCCCGTGTTCGCGCAGGTGCAGGATCTGCGCGTGCGCCGCGTCGACTGCGCGGATTGGCGATACGGACTGGGCGCGTCGCTGCATGCCGGAGTCGCCGCGCTGGCAGCCGAATGCGTGGGCGTACTCGTCGTGCTCTGCGACCAGCCCACGCTCGACGCGGCGCACCTGGTTGCGTTGCGCGCTGCCTGGCGCGAAGCGCCCGAACGTGGTTCTGCGTCGTTCTACGCGAACAAACCCGGTGTGCCGGCCCTGCTGCCGCGGGCATGGTTCGACGAGCTCTGTCCGACGGCGGATCGCGGCATGCGCGATCTGCTGGTTCGGCATCGCGACCGCGTCGCGGTGATCGCCAACGAGGCACTGGCCGCCGATATCGACCTGCCTGCCGATTTGCGCCACCTGTCCTGAGCGCGAATCGCGGGCCGTCCGTCCTGCAATTCGTCGCTGCGCGGCAAGCCCCGCAGCGCAGTGCCGAACCCGTCAAACGGATGTTCCGCAGCGTATGGATTTCTTCACCTGCGCGGAGTAGCGTGCACAACTTCCACGGCCAACGCTGCGAGGTGTCCGATGAAACTCGACGTCAACGGGCGGGAGCATGAAGTCGATGCGCCCGGCGACATGCCGCTGCTCTGGGTGTTGCGCGACCTGATCGGCCTGACCGGCACCAAGTTCGGCTGCGGCATGGCCCAGTGCGGCGCCTGCACCGTGCATGTCGACGGCGTGGCGATGCGTTCGTGCGTCACGCCGGTCGCGACGCTCGCCGGCAAGAAAATCACCACCATCGAAGGCATCGGCAAGGACGGCGAGCATCCCGTGCAGCGTGCGTGGATCGAAGCCGACGTCGTGCAGTGCGGCTATTGCCAGTCCGGCCAGATCATGACCGCCGTTGCGCTGCTCAAGCAAAAGCCGCAGCCGACCGACGCCGACATCGATGCGGCGATGAGCGGCAACATCTGCCGTTGTGGAACCTACCAACGCATTCGCGCCGCGGTGCATCGTGCAGCGGCGTTGACCGCCACGGCAGCAGTCGGCGAGGAGGTGAGTCATGTGGCGTGAAGGCATGAATCTTTCCGAAGTCATCGCGTCGATGGAATCCTCGACAGCCTCCCGGGCCCAACCTGCTGCCGAAGGCAAGGGTTTCAAGCAAACGGCGAGCCGTCGGGATTTTCTCAAGGCCGGTGCCGCGGCGTCGGCGGGTCTCGTCGTCGCCTGCTTCCTGCCGCTCGGCGCGCGCCGCGTGTTCGCGCAGGACGTGGCCAAGCAACCGGCGCCGATCCCGCCGAACGCGTTCGTGCGCATCGCGCCAGACAACAGCGTGACCGTGCTGCTCAAGCACTCGGAGATGGGCCAGGGCGTGTGGACCTCGATCCCGATGGTCGTCGCCGACGAGCTCGATTGCGACTGGTCGAAAGTGCACGTCGAGCATGCGCCGGCCGCACCCGAGTACAGGCACACGGTATTCGGCCTGCAAATGACCGGCGGTTCGACGAGCACGTGGGAATCGTTCGCGCAATTGCGCGAAGCGGGCGCGATGGCGCGCGCGCTGTTGATCGCGGCGGCGGCGAAGAAATGGAATCTCGCCGGCACCACGGATTGCCGCACCAAAAACGGCATGGTGTTTTGCGGCGACAAGAAGGCGAGCTACGGCGAACTCGCCGAGGCCGCGGCCAGGCTGCCGATGCCGACCAATGTCGCATTGAAGAAGCCCGAGGAATTCCGTCTGATCGGCAAGCCGATCAAACGCCTCGACAGCAAGGCCAAGGTGACCGGCACGGCCGAATTCGGCATCGACGTGAAACGGCCGGGCATGCTGATCGCGACGATCGCGCGCGCGCCGGTGTTCGGTGCCAAGGTGAAATCGTTCGACGCGACCAAAGCCAGGACCGTGCCCGGCGTCGTCGACGTGATGCAGGTACCGAGCGGCGTGGCCGTGCTCGCCAAGCATTTCTGGGCGGCGAAGCAGGGCCGAGATGCGCTCGTCGTCGATTGGGACCTCGGGCCCGGCGCGGCGATTTCCACCAGCGGCCTGCGTGCCGAGTATCGCAAGGCCGCGCAGACGACCGGCACCGTGGCGAAGAAGGCCGGTGACGTCGACGCGGTATTGAAGGCCGGCAAGGTCATCGAGGCGGAATACGAAGTGCCGTTCCTCGCACATGCGCCGATGGAGCCGCTCAACTGCACTGCCGAAATCGGCAAGGATGGCTGCGACATCTGGACCGGCACGCAGTTTCAGGGTGTCGACCAGATGGCCGTAGCGAAACTGCTCGGTCTCAAACCCGAGCAGGTGCGTATCCACACCACGTTTCTCGGCGGCGGCTTCGGCAGACGCGCCAATCCGCAATCGGATTTCATCGTCGAAGCGGTCGAGGTCGCGAAGGCTTCGAAGCAGACGGTCAAGGTCGTGTGGACGCGCGAGGACGACATCCACGGCGGCTACTACCGGCCGATGTGGCTGTCGCGCCTGCGCGCGACCCTGGCCAAAGACGGCAAACCTGCGGCCTGGGCACACACGATCGTCGGTCAGTCGATCATCGCCGGAACGCCGTTCGCGGGCGCGATGATCAAGGACGGTATCGATGGCAGCTCGGTCGAAGGTGCCGCCGATGCGCCGTATCTCGACGCCGTACCCGCGCATCGCGTCGATCTGCATACGCCATCGAGTCCGATCACCGTGCTGTGGTGGCGTTCGGTCGGACACTCGCACACGGGTTTCGTCGTCGAAAGCTTCGTCGACGAACTCGCGCATGCGGCGAAGCAGGATCCGTTGAAGTACCGCCAGGCGCTGCTGCCGGAAAAATCGCGCGAGCGCCTCGCGCTCGATCTCGCCGCAGAAAAGTTCGGCTGGGGCAAGGCGCTGCCCAAGGGCCGCGCGGCCGGCATTGCCGTGCACGCCTCCTTCGGCAGCTACGTCGCGCAGATCGTCGAAGTGTCGGTCGAAGGCAACGGGCCTGATAAAGGCAGGATAAAAGTACACCGCGTCGTCTGCGCGATCGATTGCGGCCCGGTGGTCAATCCGCTCACGATCGAGGCGCAGATGCAATCGGGCATCGCCTTCGGTCTCGGCGCCGCGTTGCACAGCGAGCTGACCCTCAAAGACGGCAAGGTCGAGCAATCGAATTTCCACAACTACCTCGTGCTGCGCGCGAACGAGATGCCGAAGGTCGAGGTGCACATCGTGCCGAGCACCGACAGGATGGGCGGTGTCGGCGAACCCGGCACGCCGCCGATCGCGCCGGCCGTGGCGAACGCCGTGTTCGCGGCGACGGGCCAGCGCCTGCGCAAACTGCCGCTCAGGCTCGCCTGAAACGCAGCGACGCCTGCGCGTGAGCGCAGGCGTTCCATCGGCACCGGGCGCAACGCCTTCAGCGCGGCCCGGGACTTTCCGCTGCCCACACCGAATTGAGTGGGTCGAATTCGGCCTCGTTGCGCACCTCGGCGCGGTGGCCGAAGCCGCACACCGCGAGCGGCCCTTCCTCGAGCGGATCGAGGCCGAACTCGCGCTCGATGTCGATCTCGTTGATCACCGCGGTGACGAACGCGCCGAGGCCGAGTTCGGTCGCGGCCAGATACTGCACCTGCGACAGATGGCCGACGTCGAGGATCAGCGCGCGATACGCCTTGGCGTGGTTGCGGTACTTCCAGAAATTGCGCAAGAAGCGGCTGGTCGGAATGACCACGACATGCGCATCGGCGAAGTAGTCCTGCGCCGCAGTCAGGCGCTTGATCAGTGCAGGAATAGCCGCGGCATCGAGCCTGCGCATCGGCTCCAGCGCATGCTCGACCGGATGGTAATGGTACAGGCCCGGCGCTACCCCTTCGACATGCTGCGCGATCAGGTACGCCTCGGTGGCATGCAGTGCGCCGGCTGCCGGCACGCCCTTCTTCAGCAGCGGAATGCCCAGCGTGGTTTCGTCGACCTTGCGCGCGCCATAGGTGCGATACAGCACCGCCGAAAACGAGTCCAGCGAGAGCTTGCGCATGCGATCGAAGTTGCGGCAGGTGACGCGGCCGTCGAGCAGCGCGTCGAGCGGCGAGGCATCACCCTTCGGCGGCAGACGCAGGCGCTGCGCGGCCGGAACCCGTTCGCGCACCGCCGGCGCCGGTGGGCCGAGGCGGTCGATCAGGCGCCCACCTATCATCTCGGCGAAATCGTGCTGCAGGTCCTCGGTGTCGACGTCAGTCCAGCGCGAGGCGTAGTGCATCACCGCCGACGGCGTGCGCCAGTGCGTGTCGCGCAGCTTCTGGTCGCGGCGCGCGGCCTCGCTGTCTTCAGCGACCAGCAGCCACTTGCCCGCGAGCGCGTCGAGTACGGCGCGCGGGTGCGCGCGCGCGAGCTCGTCGAGCTCGATCCACGTCGATGGCGACAACCCGCCGAGCACGGTGCTTTCCTGCGGCGTCAGGATGATTTCGCCTGCGACATGCGGCGCGAGCGCGACCCATTCGAGCACGCGCACAAGCCCGCTGCCGCCGGCGGCGAGCGCGGAAAGATCAAATTCCAGCCGCTCGCGCGGCTCCAGCATCACGCTGCCGCAGCGGCGTACGCGCATGAGATATCCCTTTGGATTTTGAACTGATACGATGAACCGCGGCGGCCGCAGCGCGCGGTTCATCATAGACCATCGGCAGCATTGGCCTCAGGGGGCGCGATGAAAGACGAGATTCTCGATCAGAAACTTGCGCTCAAACTGTTGCGCAAACTGGCTGACGACGATCTGTTTCGCCATCACTACGAGCAGGATCCGCTGCAGGCGCTGGCAGACATTGGCGTACCGGACAAGCAACTAGCCATGCTGCGCGAGAACAAGCACCTCAAACCGGCGAAGTTGGCAGACAAGAGCGTATTTCTAGATGCGCTGTTGAAACTGATCGACGAACTGCTGTGCGTTACGTTGGCGCAGAGACCGGTCAAGTTGCATGTATTCTCGTCGGTCAAAGGCGAGCTCCTGCACGAGATCAGTCCCTTCCGTGAGTAGCTGTTCGCCGCCTGGCGGTTACTTCAGATCCGCTTGAATGGAAGCAATGCGCTTGAGGACCGATGCGCTCTTCGGCGCTATCGGCCACACTTTCTGGAACGCGTGGAGAGCGTTACGGGCTTGAGCTTGATCTCCAAGCAGCAACGAGCTCTCGGCCACATCGAGAAGCGCCAAATTGGACTGCACTACGTTGAATGGCAAAAGCAGATCGCGTTGCACGAACTCAGCGTACGCACGCCCGCGATGCCGAGCAAGCCAATTTGCCTGATCGCGCGCCGCGGAATAGTTCTTGTCGTCGAAGTAAGCCTGCATGAGGACCGCGCGACTTAGATAAAGCGTGGAATCGTCATTTGCGGTCAGCGACGATATAGCTTCTTTGGGGTTGCCCGATACGCGCTCTATTTCTGCACGCGCTGTTGCGCGCATTTTCGCCGACAGCGGATATTCGTTGTCGTTCGTTGCCGGGCCTGCCGCGTCAAGTGCGCTCTTGGCAAGCGGGATATCGCGTGCATGGGCGGCGAGGTAAGCAGCGAACAATGCGCCAACTTGTGCGTCGGCGCGATCCACATCGCTTGCCGTTGCCAAGTTTTCGACGGCAGCTTTCGCGTACTCGCGAACTTCAGTTCCCGTTGCTGCATTCGATTCGCGCAACGACGAAAGACTCGCCTCGATGCCCAGAAAATAGGTAAATAATCGGCCGTCGATTTTCGCAGCATCTCGTTTCGCCGAGTCGAGCAGTTTCCAGGCATCATCCCAATGCCCTTGGTCCAATGCGATGGCAATTGGAGTGACGCGTAGTCCGTTATCGAGACGTGAAGTCCCCAATTTCGCGGAACTCAAAAAGGCTTCCGCTTTGGTGAATGCCCTTGACGCAGCGAAAGCTCGGGCGTCGTAGACGCCAATCGAAGCGCCGGGTTCGTGACTCGACGCAAATTTGCCCGCGGCTTCCTCATAGTGCTCATTGCCGAGGTCGAGAAATCCCAATATCTCCTGACACACACTTATGCTCGGGCTTCTTGGGGATGCGCATTTTTCCGCTGCCTGAACGACATCACTTCCATATTGGTTCCCGAATTCTCTAGAAAAATAAGCGTAGTGACCCTGGGCATTGAAATAGTCCGGATACAACTCAGCCAAAGACTTCCATTTTTCGATGGCTGCGGTCTGTGATCCAATCAACGAGGCTTTCCAGGCGTCCGCACTCAAAGCCTCGCGCGGCGACAAGCGGTCCGGGTACTGCGCTGCGATGTTCACAGCCTTCACTGCGTCTGCGCTCTGCCCGAGCCACAGATAGATGCGCGACAACATCAGATACGCGCGCGCGAATCCCGGATCGAATTTGATCGCCTGCCGATAGAACGTCAGCGCATTTTTTGCATCACCCGCATCGTAGGCCTTGTCGCCCAGCGAATACGCGCGCAGCGCATCGAGGCTCTTCGTTGCGACCTTTTCCAGCGGCTGCGATTCCTGCGTCACGGTCGCCAGCGCTTCGCCGAGGCGCACGCGCAGTTGCGCGTTGACTTTGTCCAGCGAGGACAGCACCGAGCTTTCGCCGATACCGTCGGCCGATTCGGAGTAGACGGTGGTCTGTGTGTGCGGATCGATCACTTCGGCGGTGACGCGTACGCGCCCGCCGATTTCGGCGATGCTCGGCAGGATCAGCGCGCGCACGCCGTCGCGGATCGCGATCTCGCTGCCGGTTTCGCGGTCGATTGCGGTCTTGTCCGGATCGCGCTGCATCAGCTTGAGCGTTTCACGCGCCTTGAGGTCGGCGAGTACATTGACGTGGTGCGATTGCTCGAGGCCGATGCGAAAAGCGCTTTGCAGCGAATCGTCGAACGAGGTGTCGTCGGTCAGGTTCTTGAAGTCGCCGACCACGACCCAGTCGCGCGCGGCGAATGCGATCGCGGGCGGGCTGCGCAGCGTGAGCCACACCGGCACGGCGATGACCACGACCGCGGCCGCGGCCTCGATGGCCAGCGTACTCGGGCGCCGCCACCAGGGAATCTCGCGATGCGCCTTGCCGCTCCACGAGGGCGGCTTGAACGGCGCGATGCCTTGCTCGCCTACCTCATGCACCTGCACCGGGTCGGGCACACCTTTGAAACGGTAATTGCCGTGCGCGCGCCAGCGCAGTGCCGGGTATCCGTCCATTTCCGAATGGGCACGTCGCGTGAGGGTGTAGGCGATGCCCGAGAGCAGGATCTGGCCGGGCCGCGCGATGCTCATCAGGCGCGCGGCGACGGGTTTGACCATGCCTTCGGCTTCGAGCGGCTTGGCACCGCGCCAGACGTCGCTGGCCGAATTCTTCCACAACACGACCTCGCCGACGTGGATGCCGACGCGTGCGCGCAGCGGCACGGTTTCCTGTTTGCTCAGTTCGCCGAGCCGGCGTTGGTAATCGAGCGCGAAGGCGACGGCCTGCACCGGGCGCTCGAAAATCATGAGAAAACCGTCGGTCTTGTCGATTTCGCGGCCACCGTGGCGCTGCAGCAGGTCGCGCGTCAGGCGGTCATGGCGGCGCAGGAGTTCGGCCGCACGCAGGTCGCCGAGCTGATGGATCAGGGCGGTGCTGTCGGCGAGATCGCAAATCGCGAGCGCGCGCAGCACCGGCGCGACCGCGGCCTGCTCGGGTGGTGATCCTGACCGTTCCAATCCGATTGAACTCATAGCCGGGCTAGCCCCGCGAAGACCCCAGGCTGCGCCGGGTTCGGCGTAGTTTTGCTGCGCAGGGTCTCGAATTTTGCGGGATTTCGGGTGCGTTGACCAGAGCCGGCGCCCGAAAGCAGCGGCATCAGGCGCTTGCGCGGCCGGCCGAACGGATTACAGGTTCGGTGTGCGGCGCAGGCGCCAACCGTCGCCGCCTTCGGCCTTGGCTTCGTACAAGGCGCGGTCTGCATGGCTGTACCAGGCGGACCAGTCGGCGGTGGTATCGCAGAAGCTGGCGCCGACGCTGACTGACAGGAACAGCATCTGATGCGGCGACGGCAAGCGCAGGGCGCGCACCGAGGCAACGATACGTGCGGCGCGGGTTTCGAGTTCGTCGTGATCGTCGATCTGCACGAGCAGTGCGAATTCGTCGCCGCCGAGACGGCAGCAGATGTCGCCCTCGCCGGCATGGGTTCCGAGTTGGCCGGCGACGATGCGCAGCGCGTGGTCGCCGGCCAGGTGGCCAAGCTCGTCGTTGACTTCCTTGAAACGATCGAGATCGATCAGCAGCAGCGCGAGCTGGCGCGCGGTCGTGCTGCTGTGATCGAGCGTTTCGAGGAACTGGTACAAGCCGCGGCGATTGATCAGGCCGGTCAGCTCGTCGGTGCGCACGAGGGTGTTTGCCGCCGAGAGCAGGGTCTGCGTCTGGCGCAGCGAATGCAGGGTCGCGATCAGGTCCTCGTTGCGCCGCTTGAGGTGTTCGATCAGCTGCTGTTCGCTCGCGACCAGGTAGGCGAACGAGCGGCGCATGAACCGTGCGAGCAGCCTCGGCTCGTGCTCGAGGATCGAGTCGAACAGGGCGTTGTCGACCACGCGCACCTGCGTCTGCGTGATCGCGATCGCGCTTGCGACGCGCGTGTGATCGCCGATGAACAACGCAAGTTCGCCGAAAAACTCGCGCGCGCCGACCAGCTTGGGCGGCAGGCCGTCACCGAATTCGAGGCGGATTTCGCCGGACTCGACCACGAACATGGCGCGCCCGCGCTCACCCTTGCGGAAAATGGTTTCACCCGGTGGAACGCTGCGCGGATGGCCGATCGAGGCGAACAGAGTGAATTCGATTTCGGTGAGCCGGCGCTGTGCGCGCGCGTGCGGCAACTCTGCCGCAACCAGCGGCGATTCGATAGTTCCCGATCGATCGTCCGACATTTTCGACGACATCGCATACGCCTCGCGATGAGCCCCCCCATCGTGTGCGAATGCTAACCCAAGCGTGGCCGATCTCCCAAATTTCCGCCGTTTCGCCAGGGCGCCCGGATATCCCGCCGGGCGCACTGGGTTCGCATCAGGCCGCTTTCTCGCCGTGGAACTGCTCTTCCTCGGTCGAGCCCTTCAGCGCGGTTGTCGACGACTGGCCCTGCTGGATCGTCTGTGTCACCGCATCGAAGTAGCCGGTGCCGACTTCGCGCTGGTGCTTGACTGCGGTGAAGCCCTTGTCGGCCGCGGCGAATTCCGCCTCCTGCAGTTCGACGAAGGCGCTCATCTGGCGGCGCGCGTAACCGTGCGCGAGGTTGAACATCGAGTAGTTCAGCGCGTGGAAGCCGGCCAGGGTGATGAACTGGAACTTGTAGCCGTAGCTGGCGATTTCCTTCTGGAACTTGGCGATCGTCGCATCATCGAGGTTCTTCTTCCAGTTGAACGACGGCGAGCAGTTGTAGGCGAGCATCTTGCCCGGAAACTTCGCGTGGATCGCATCGGCAAAGGCCTTGGCGAAGGCGAGGTCGGGCTTGCCGGTTTCGCACCACACGAGGTCCGCGTACGGCGCGTAGGCCAGGCCGCGCGAGACCGCCTGATCGAGACCGTTCCTGGTTTTGTAGAAACCTTCGACCGTGCGCTCGCCCGTGGTGAACGGCTGGTCGTTGGCGTCGACGTCGCTGGTCAGCAGGTCGGCCGCTTCCGCATCGGTGCGCGCGACGACCAGCGTCGGCACGCCGAGCACGTCGGCGGCAAGGCGCGCGGCGTTGAGTTTTTCCACCGCTTCGCGTGTCGGCACGAGCACCTTGCCGCCCATGTGGCCGCACTTCTTCACCGAGGCGAGCTGGTCCTCGAAGTGCACGCCGGCAGCACCGGCCTCGATCATCGCCTTCATCAGTTCGAATGCGTTGAGCACACCACCGAAGCCGGCTTCGGCATCGGCCACGATCGGCTGCAGGAAGTCGATGCTGTCGTCGCCCTCGGCGTGCTGGAGCTGATCGGCGCGCAGCAAGGTGTTGTTGATGCGCTTGACCACGGCCGGCACCGAGTCGGCGGGGTACAGCGACTGGTCGGGATACATCTGGCCTGCGAGGTTGGCGTCGGCGGCAACCTGCCAGCCGGACAGATAGATTGCCTTGAGGCCGGCCTTGACCTGCTGCATGGCCTGGTTGCCGGTCAGCGCGCCGAGCGCGTTGACGAAGTCGTCGGTGTGCAGCGACTTCCACAGTTTCTCCGCGCCGAGGCGCGCGAGCGAATGCTCCACATGTACCGTGCCGCGCAGGCGCACGACGTCCTCGGCCGTGTAATTGCGCTTGATGCCGGCCCAGCGCGGGTTGTTGGCCCAGTCGAGCTTGATCGGTTCGGCGGAGGGGAGATTGGCTTTCATGATCGAAGTCCTGCGTTGGTGGGTGGGGCGGCGGTTGCGGCGCCGGCTCGTCCTGGAATCAGGGCAGCCGGTTCCTTGCATAAATCGTTTCGGCCACCTGGCGCGAGGCGCGCAGCAGCTGGCTGAGTCCCTGGACGCCGGCGGTGGGCGCGACGCGCTCCTGCACGCTGAGGATTGCGTCGTCGAACAGGGCGTAGTCGATCGGCGAGCCATCGGCGAGCGTGATCGCCTCGTCGCCGAGCCAGTGGCGCAACTGCGCCTGCTCGTCCAGCGCCGCGCTCTGCGGGCCGTCGATCAGTGCGTGCACGCAGCGGTCGACGCAGGCGGCGAAATCCGAGCGCGTCGCCGGCGCCCCGTTGCTCGCGGTTCGGTTGTCGGTGTTCATTGCGGCGCTGCAGGTCACGGTTCGCTCCGGCCACTTTGTTGCGTAGCAGCACACTAGGCTCGATTCTTCTATTTGACAAATCAAATGTTTCAATACAACAATTTAAAATTGTCAAATAATCACTATCTAGTTGATCCATAAAACAATGAAGCCAAGAAACTCAGAAAAAAAAGGGGGTAAGGCCGGTGTCGGCGGGCGTCGTCGCGGCAAGCCCCGGTCGACGACGCGGCGTGTGGCGGATGCCGAATCGGCACGGTTCTACTACAAGGGCAGTCGCCTCAAGCAGCTGCGTGCGTTCTGTTATGCGGTGAAATTCGGCACCGTGGTGCGTGCGGCGGAATCACTGTTCTTGTCGCCGTCGTCGGTCAGCCTGCAATTGTCGGCACTGGAATCGGATTTCGGCGCGCGCCTGCTCGAGCGCACGCGACCGCGCCTGGCGCTCACTGCCGACGGCCTGCTGCTCTACGATCTCGCGCGACCGCTGGTCGAGGGCATGGAAAACCTCGACCACCAGTTCCGCAACCGGCGCAGCGGAACGCCGGTGCGCGAGATCCATATCGCCTGCGGCAACGCGACGATCCAGTATCTGCTGCCCGAATGGGTGCGCGCCTATCGCGAGAAATTTCCGGACGTACGCCTCGACCTCGCCAACGTCACCGGCATCGACGGCCTTGCGTTGCTGCGTTCGGACAAGGTCGATTTCGCCGTCGGCTCGATGGTCGATGTGCCGCACGATCTCGAATACGAGCCGGTACGCTGGTTCGATCCGATGCTGATCGTGCCGCATGGGCATCCGCTCGCGGACAAGGCCGAAATCGCGCTCGAGGATATCTCGCCGTACGGGTTGATCCTGCCGCCGCAGCGCCTGACCACCTATCGCATGGTCGACCTGGTATTCCAGCAACGCAAGGTGCCCTACCACGTCGCGATCGAGGTTGGTGGCTGGGATGTGATCAAGCAGTATGTCGGCATGGGCCAGGGGGTTTCCATCGTGACCGGCATCTGCCTCACGCCGGGCGACGGCGAGCGCCTCGTCGCGCGCAACCTGCGCCGCTTTTTCCCCCAGCGCAGCTATGGCGTCGTCATGCGCAAGGGCAAGTACCTGTCCGAACAGTCGCGCGCGTTCATCGACCTGATCAAGCCCGATCTGTTCAGTCGCCGTGACTACTTCGACTCGGGCCACTCGGAACGTTAGGGCGGTCCTGGCCCGATGGCGAACGACAGCAAGGCCCGAGGGCAGGAGGCGCCAACGTCCAGCGAGCAGGTTGGGGTGAGCGACGCGAACCCCAGCGCTTGCGCCTCGGCGTCCGCTTGCCGCGCGACCGACAGGCTCGCGGGTTGGTTGCTGGGTTCCGCTGTGCTCGCTCCAACGACGGGCTTGCTCAAGAACCCGGCGTGGCGTCGGAGGAGGCCTGCCGGAAAGTGTGGAGAAACGGTGAATCTGCGGGCGCCGCGGTTTCGCGGCGCATCGCGGCGCGCTATCGTGATCGTCATTCTTTCGTACTTGCGATCCGATGCATCTGCGTTTGTGGCATCGCCTGTTCCTCGCGTTCGCCGTGCTCAGCGTGGCGATCATTGCCGGCTTCGTTGTCTGGCAGCAGCACAGTTTCCGCCAAGGCTTCTCGACCTACCTCAACGAGGTCACGCTGCAGCGGCTGCAATCCACGGCCGAACGCCTCGGCGAGGCCTACGCCGAACGCGGTGGTTCGTGGGATTTCCTGCGCGGCGACGCGCATGCGTTCGACGCCTACGTCGATTCGTTCCACCTCAGGCACAAAGCCCCGATCGATGAGCTGTCGCCCGGCCCGGGTGTCACTCAGGGTGAGCTGGGCATGCCGCCCGAGCCGCCTTCCAGCAACGAGCTCAGGCCGCCGCCCGGGGGGCCACCACCGCGCGGTGGCGCGTCCAGCCGGGTCCTGCTGGTCGACGCGGCCGGCGTCGTCGTCGTCGGCGATGCGCGCATCGCCGACGCACAAGACTTGTTGCGCGAAGTGATCCGTTCCGGCGACACGGAGGTCGGCAGTCTGCTGATGCGCAAGATCCCGCCGCGCGCGTTCGGCGGGTCCGACCTTGCCTTTGCGCTTGCCCAGCGGCGTGCGGCGATCGTCGCCGGCTCCGTGGCGCTGCTCGTCGCGCTCGGCTTCGCCTTCGCGCTCGCCCGTTGGCTGCTCGCACCGGTGCGCGCGCTGGCCTCGGGCATGCATGCGCTTACCGCCGGCGACTACGCGCGCCGCATCGCCGCGGGCGGCAGCGCCGAGCTCGGTGCGCTCGCGCGCGATTTCAATCGTCTCGCGCAGACGCTCGAGGCGCACCGCGACGCGCGCCGGCGTTGGGGCGCGGACATCGCGCACGAGTTGCGCACGCCGCTGTCCGTACTGCGCGGCGAAATCGCGGCGCTGCAGGATGGCGTGCGCGCGCCGACAGCGGCTGCGTTCGATTCGCTCGCGGTCGAGGGCGAGCGCCTTTCGGGATTGATCGAGGACCTGTACCAGCTCGCGCTCGCCGACGCCGGTGCGCTCGAATACCGTTTCGAGCTGCTCGATCTCGCCGAAGTCGTGCGCGATGCAGTGCAACTGCACCAACGAGCCTGTGCCGATGCCGGCCTGGCGCTGGAATTGAGCGTGCCTCCCGACACCCTTGCCGTGCGCGGTGACGCGCGGCGCCTGGGTCAGTTGCTCGACAATCTCATCGTCAACGCGCGTCGCTACACCGATGCGCCGGGGCGCATCCGCATTGCGCTTGCGCGCGCGCAGGAATCGGCGCATCTTGTCGTTGAGGACACGCCGCCTGGCGTACCGGCCGAATCATTGCCGCTGCTGTTCGATCGCCTGTACCGCATCGACAGCTCGCGTGCGCGCCACAGCGGCGGCGCCGGCCTCGGCCTGGCGATCTGCCGCGCCATCGTCGAGGCGCATGGCGGTACGATCCGCTCCGCGGCTTCGCCGCTCGGCGGGCTGTCCATCTTCGTCGATCTGCCCCAAGCCACGGAGACACTCGCATGACCTTCGGCGCGAACGATTCAGCGGGCCGCAGTCGCGACGACGCGGATTCCAGCAAGCACATCCTCGTCGTCGAGGACGAGCCGAAGATCGGCGCATTGCTGCGTGACTATCTGGCCGCCTCGGCGTTTCGTGTCAGTCTGCGCGAGACGGGGGCAGGCACGGTCGATTGGATCCGCGAGCACGCGCCCGATGCGGTCGTGCTCGACCTCATGCTGCCGGGCGTCGACGGTCTCGAAATCTGCCGTACGCTGCGCGCGTCGACCGATCCGCGCAGCGCCAACGTGCCGCTGTTGATGCTGACTGCGCGCGTCGAGGAAATCGATCGCCTGCTCGGCCTCGAACTTGGCGCGGACGACTACATCTGCAAGCCGTTCAGCCCGCGCGAAGTGGTCGCGCGGGTGCGCGCGGTACTCCGTCGCGTCGCGCCGGTCGATCCCGCGAGGCCCACTGCGGTCGAACTCGACGAGGAACGTTTCGAGGCGCGCGTGCGCGGCCAGGCGGTCGCGTTGACCCCGGTCGAGTTCCGCCTGCTGCGCAAGCTGTCGGCGCAGCCGGGTCGCGTCTACTCGCGCCAGCAACTGATGGACGCGCTGTACAGCGACCATCGCGTGGTCAGCGACCGCACCGTGGACAGCCACATCAAGAATCTGCGGCGCAAGCTCGGCGAGGCCGGCGCCGACCCGATCACCTCGATCTACGGCCTCGGCTATCGCTTCGAGGACAACGATGGCGCGACGCAAACCTGAACACTCGCCGCGCCACCATGCGCGGCGGCGCGAACGTCACCATTGCCATGCTGCCGCCTCAGCGTGGCGCCGGGCGGCCGCCAAGCACGCGTGCGGGTAGCAGCAGCAGCGCGCGCAGGAATTCGAACACGCCTTCGAGCGCGATGCCGGCAAGACGGAACGGCAGCAGCAGGAGCCAGACGATCGGGTAGAGGATCAGCGCGAGCAGCGCGATCGGCCAGCAGAACACGAACAGCAACAGCCAGAGGATGAAGGTCAGCATCGGTCGTCTCGATGGCTTGGGTACTGGCCAACGTGGAGACAACTCTACGGCGTCTCAAGTGCCGGCGGGAGTGCCGGATGGCACGGTCGCGCGTTCATTCATCATCCGGCGTTCCGCGCGCGCCGCGGATTGCGTCACGGCGTGCCGGCAATCATCGCCTTGCCCTCGTCGTCCTCGTCGTTCCCGATCTGTATCGGGCGCTCGTCGGCTTCGAACAACCGGTCGAGGTCGACCAGCGCCTCCTTGGACGTTTGCAGCAGCGCCGCGTCGTCGTCGTAGACGAGGTGTTGGTCGCGCAGCAACTGCTCGTCGCGCTTGCGGAAGATGTCGATGCGTGCCTTCGCTATCTCGGGTGCGATGCCGAGGTCGACGAGCACGCCTTTGGCCATGACCAGGCTGGAATAGAACGTGTCGCGCACGATGCCGTCGATGCTCAGGTCCATCAGGCGCCAGACATGCTGGCGGTTGCGCGCGCGCGCGATGATCTTGATGTGCGGGTACAGGCGTTTGACGATGCGCGCGGTGCGAATGTTGAGTTCCGGGTCGTCGGTCGTGAGCACGAAGACCTCGGCTTTCTCGATGCCGGCTGCGCGCAGCAGCTCGGGCCGGCTCGAATCACCGAAATAGATGTTCTGGTTGAAACGGCGCACGAGTTCGACCTGTTCGACCGAGCTCTCCAGCGCGGTGAACGGGATCCTCTGCGCGCGCAACACGCGCGCGACGATCTGGCCGACGCGGCCGTAACCGGCGATGATGACGCGCGGGTGTTCGTCCGGGATGACGTCGAACTCCGGCTGCGGTTTCTTCTTCTGCCCGGCAAGCCACTGGCCGCCGCCGATCACGAGCAGCGGGGTCAGCGCCATCGACAAGGTGACCGAGACGACGAGCAGGCTGTGCTGGCCCGCCTCGAGCAACTGGTGGTCGCGGGCGAGGTTGAGCACGACGAAGGCGAACTCGCCGCCGCCGGCGAGCACGAACGCGAGCTTGACCGATTGCTCGAAGTCGAGTTTGCCCGCGAGCTTGCCGATCGCGAGCAGCGCGAGCGCCTTGACCGCAAGGATGCTGGCGACGACCAGACCGACCATGAGCGGTTGCTGCTTGACCAGGCCGAGATCGAGCGAGACGCCGATGCCGACGAAGAACAGGCCAAGCAGCAGGCCCTTGAATGGCTCGATCTGCGATTCGATCTCGTGGCGGAATTCCGAGTCGGCGAGCAGCACGCCGGCGAGGAACGCGCCGAGTGACATCTGCATGTTGGCAAGCTGCATCAACCAGGCCGCGCCGAACACCACGAGCAGCGCCATCGCCGTGAACACCTCAGGAATCTGCGTGCCCGCGACCGCACGGAAGATCGGGCGCAACAGGTAGCGGCCGCCGACGGCGACGACGGCGATGATGCCGATTGCCTTTGCCGCAGCCAGCCAGACGTTGCCGCTCGCCTCCGCGGCGCTGTGTACGCCGAGCAGCGGCACGAGGGCGAGGATCGGGATCGCGGCGAGATCCTGAAACAGCAGGATCGCGAACGCGAGGCGGCCGTGCGGCTCGCCGATCTCCTTGCGTTCGGCCAGAGTCTGCAGGCCGATCGCGGTCGAAGACAGCGCCAGGGCGAGGCCGATGATGATCGCCGTGTCGATGCCGCTGCCGAACGCGAACGCGATGCCGCCGAGCACGGCTGCCGAAAGCACGACCTGGACCAGCCCCGCACCGAACACGGCGCGGCGCATCAACCACAGGCGCGCAGGCGAGAGTTCGAGGCCGATCACGAACAGCAGCAGGATCACGCCGAGTTCGGACAGCTCGTTCGCCTGGCTCATGTCCGGTGCGAACCCGAGCAGGTTCGGCCCGATCAGCGCGCCCGCGCCGAGATAACCAAGCACCGCGCCGAGACCCGCGCGCTTGGACAGCGCCACCGCGACCACCGCGGCAGCCAGGAACATAACCATGTATTGCAGGAAGTGCGAACCTTCCATTCTGGAACCCTCACCAATTCGACCTGCGCGCGAGGCTGGCATTTTGCCGGCATTCCGGCAAAAGCGGGAATGTCCGGCGGAAATTTCCGCGGATTCGGGAAATCTCAATCGCTGAGATGGCCGCCGCGCATTCTCGCCGGCAACCCTGGCGAGTGAATGGAGTAGATCATGCGTTCAGCCTTGTTGCATTCAAGTGCGGTGCCGTCGTTCGGCTTGAAAGAACCCGTGATCGCGGTGCGCGTCGCGCAGGCATGGTTGGCGCTCGGCTGCATTGCGGTATTGTGCCTGCCCGCCTCGCGCGGCTACAGCGAGTGGATCGGCTGGCTGCCGCTGTGGCTTGTGATCATGCCTGCGGCACAACTGGCAATGCTGCGCTGGCGGCTCCTGGCATCCGCATCGCGCAAGTCCTGGCGTCGGCTTTCCCATTTTCATGGTGAATCCGCGCCGCGCCGCGCACGTCGCGTACGTGGGTCGGCGCGCGTATGGCGTGCGCGCCGGCGTACCGATGCGCTGCTCACCGCTCTCCTGTTGCGCTAGTTGGCAGGGCCGGGGAAGGCCAATTTTTTGAAGCCCGGGTGTTCGGGCCGATCAATCGGCGATGCCGAGCCGCTTGCGCTCGAGCCGGCGCAGGAATTCCTCCATGATGCGCCGGTACAGGTCCTCGCCGAGATAGTCGTCCTCGACGCCGGCGTCGATCGAGGGGTTGTCGTTGACCTCGATGACGACGTTGCGCTCGCTGTTCTGCTTGAGATCGACGCCGTAGAGACCATCGCCGATCGAGGCGGTGGCCTTGAGCGCGAGCTTGACCACCTCGCTCGGCGCGTCGCGTACGGGCAGGGTCTTGAAGCCGCCGGATTTCTGCGTCGCATTGGCGCCGTGGTTGTAGATCTGCCAGTGGCCGCGTGACATGAAGTACTGGCAGGCGTACAGCGCCTGGCCGTCGAGCACGCCGATGCGCCAGTCGAATTCGGTGAACATGAATTCCTGGGCGAGCACGAGCGCGGTGTGCTGGAACAGGTCGTCGGCGGCCTTCTTCAGTTCCTCGACCGTTTCCACCTTGACGATGCCGCGCGAGAACGAGCCGTCCGGAATCTTCAGCACGATCGGAAAACCGAGCTGGTCGGGCAACTCGGCCAGCTTCTTCGCGTCGTCGCGATAGAGGATTTCGGTTTTCGGCGTGGCCAGCTTGCGCGACTTGAGCAGATCGTGCAGATAGATCTTGTTCGTGCACTTGAGGATCGAGCCCGGGTCGTCGATCACGACCATGCCTTCCTTCTCCGCCTTGTTGGCGAAGCGGTAGGTGTGGTTGTCGATCGCGGTCGTCTCGCGGATGAACAGGCCGTCGTATTCGGCCAGGCGCGAGTAATCGTTCTTGCCGATGATCTCCACCTCGATGCCTATTTCGCGGCCAGCCTCGACGAACGATTTCAGTGCGCGCTTGTTCGACGGCGGCATCGCCTCGTTCGGATCGGCGAGCATCGCGATGTCGTAGCGATAGGCCTTGCGCGCGCGCGGCCTGCGCCAGAGTTTCTTCGAGAACTTGTCGAGCGAAGCGGCGAAGGAATCTTCCTGCTGGTCGGTCAGTGTGTGCAGGCCGGCAGGCTTGATCGCGGCGATCTGCCAGACCTTCTCGCGTTCGAATTCCAGGCGCAGGATCGGGCATGGAAACGTGTCGAATACCTGGCGGGCGAGATCGGACAGCGTCGTGTAGCTCGTCTCGCCGAAATAGACGAGCACGCCGAAATCGGTGGTGTCGCGCCCGCCCTCGGGCAGGAATTTGGTCAGCTTCTGGTTGAGGTCCTCGATGTCGAGGCCGTACAACGCGCGTTTGCGCAGGTCGTTGATCGTGCGCACCGACGGGATCACTTTGTGCCCGCGCGCCTCGGCGAGCAGCGAGACGTAGTAGCCGATGCCGAGATACTTGTAGCTGCGGCAGAGATTGATTACCTGCACGCGCTCGTCATCGGCCGCGATCGGCTCCTTGAGGTAGTCCTGCGCCGCGACGACGTTGTCGGACGGATAGTACGAGCCCCAGTCCGAGGCCTTTTCCACGACGATGACCAGGCGACTCATGCGCGGTTCGCACCCGAGATTGAAAAATGCCGCCGGGACGGCCGCTCCAGGGCGGACGCAAAGCCCGCTGAAAATACACTCGGAGGTTCGGACATGGCGGGCTGCGCCGTGGTGGCAGGGCGCGCAGTTTGACACAACTGCGCGGCGCGGGATTCAGCCAAATTCAACAATTCGCGCGGAATTCGCCCGTTGGCGGGCGCTGGCCGTTGTCTCGATCCGCGGGCTTGGCTTAGGCTGCGTCCATGCCTGCCCCGCACACCGACATTCCCATCCGCCCGGCCGTCGACGCCGATCTCGACGGGCTGCTTGCGCTCGAGCGCGCGGCGTTCACCTCCGACCACCTCTCGCGCCGGCAATACCGGCAGCACCTGCGCAGCGCAACTGCGGACGTGTTCGCAGCGGCCGATGCGGGTGGCCTGCTCGGCAAGGCCGTCGTGTTCTATCGCGCCGGCAGCGACATCGCGCGCCTGTATTCGATCGCGGTCGCCGAACACGCGCGCGGCCGCGGCGTCGCCAAGGCGCTGCTCGCCGCGGTGGAGCACGCGGCGCGGCGGCGGAACTGCGCGCGCCTGCGCCTGGAAGTGCGCACGGACAACCACGCCGCGATCGCGCTGTACGAGCGCCTCGGCTTCCATCGCTTCGGCGGCAAGCGTCGCTTCTACGAAGACGGCGCGGATGCGTGGCGCTACGAGAAGCACTTGCCGGCCGCGGCGTGAAGCGGCGGTCTGGCCGCGGCCCTCCCGGCCCGGCACATCGACGCGGGCGTGTCGGCGTCGGCTCTGCTCAGTGCGCCGCCGCCTTGCGTGCCGTGCCGCCGTTCATGAGGCGGTCGGTGACCGCGATGCCGATCGCGGACAGGATGAACACGCAGTGGATGATCGTCTGCCACATCACCCCGGTCGGCGTCAGCGTGTTGCAGCGTGGCGCGGCGACCGAGGTGTCCTTGATCAACATGAAGTCCTCGGGCGTACAGAACGGCAGACCTTCGAGTGCACCCGATGCGATGAAGGTCTTTAGCAGGTGGATCGAAGAGATACCGATGATCGCCATCGCCAGCTTGACCTTGAGCACCGAGGCGTTGACGTGGCTGAGCCATTCCGGCTGGTCGGGGTGGTCTTCCAGGCGCAGGCGCGAGACGAAGGTCTCGTAGCCGCCGACGATGACCATGACGAGCAGGTTCGAGATCATGACTACGTCGATCAGGCCGAGCACGATCAACATGATCTCCTGTTCGCCGAAATTCACCGCGCCAACGATCAAATGCCACAGCTCCTTGACGAAGAGCACGACGTAGACCCCCTGTGCGACGATCAGGCCCAAATACAGCGGCAGTTGCAGCCAGCGCGAGGAGAAGATCAGCAGCGGCAGCGGTTGCATGCCCGGCTGGGTGGAATTCGACGACATGGACTACCCCGGTTGCGAACAAAGTCGCCGATTCTATCGATCGAATGTTCGGATTGCGTTAGTGCGCCGCCAGCCGGATTGTTTCGTGCCGCCGGCCTGTCTACCATCGCCGCTTCGCAGTGAATTCGATGGCCCGTCCATGTCCGCGATTCCTTTCCGCTCCATTCGCGTTTCGATATTTCTGGCGTCGGCCGGACTCGTCCTCGCCGGCTGCGCAATGCAACCGCGCGAGCCCGTTGTGCCGCCAGCGCAGCCGCCGGTCGCCGCGGTGCATCCGTATCCGATATCCGCGCCGAGCGGCACGCGCATCGACAACTACTATTGGCTGCGCGATGACACGCGCAGCAAACCCGAGGTGCTCAACTACCTCAAGGCCGAGAATGCGTACTACGCGCAGATGACCGCGCACACGCAGGCGCAGCAGGAGGCGCTGTACCAGGAAATCACTGCGCGCCTGGCCCCGGATGATGCGAGCGTGCCGGTGAAGTACCGCCACTGCTGGTACCAGACGCACTACGCGCAAGCCGCGGAGTACGCCCTCCATTCGCGCCGCTGCGGCAGCCCCGATGCGCGCGAGGAAGTGCTGCTCGATGGTCCCGCGCTGGCCAAGGGGCACGACTTCTTCCAGATCGGGCGGTACGAGGTCAGCCCGAGCGAGAAGCTGATCGCCTATGCCGAGGACGTCGCCGGTCGCCAGCAGTTCACGATCCGCATCAAGGACCTCGTCAGCGGCAAGCTGCTGCCCGACGTGCTGGCGAACAGCTCCGGCGCGGTGGCCTGGGCCGATGACAACCGCACCCTGTTCTACGTCGAGAACGATCCGATCACGCTGCTCACCGTGCGCGTGAAGAAGCACGTGCTCGGCAGCGATGCGAAGAAGGATCCGGTCGTATACGAGGAGCGCGATCACAGCTACTACCTCGACGTGGCACGCACGGGCGACGACAAGTTCATCGCGCTCGAATCGCAGTCGACGCTGTCGAGCGAGGTGCGCTTCATCCCGGCCAGTCAGCCGAAGGCACGCTTCAAGGTGCTTGCCCCGCGCGAGCACGATTTCAAGTACGACGCCGAGCACATCGACCGGCGCTGGGTGGTGCGCACGAATTGGCAGGCGAAGAACTATCGCGTGATGCAGGTCGACGACGCCCAGGTCGGCGACAAGAAGCGTTGGCGCGAGATCGTGGCGGCGCGCAATGATGCGACGGTCGACCGCATCGCCCTGTTCCGCAACTATCTCGTCATCGGCGAGCACAGCGACGGCCTTGCGCGCGTGCGCATCAAGCCGTGGCGCGAGGGCGCGACGCGGCTGGTCGACGCGGGCGAAGCCGACTACGCGATGGTGATCGGCGACAACCGCGAGGTCGACACCGACGTGCTGCGTTACGAGGTCGCCTCCCTGGTCACACCGAAAACCGTCTACGACCTCGACATGCGCAGCGGCAAGCGCGAGCTGCGCAAGCGCGAAGACGTGGTGGGCTACGATGCTGCGAACTATGCGAGCGAACGCGTCTGGGCCGTCGCTCGCGACGGCGTCAAGATCCCGATATCGCTTGCCTGGCGCAAGGACACCAAACGCGACGGCAGCGCGCCGATGCTGCAGATCGGCTACGGCGCCTACGGTGCGACGAACGACCCGAACTTCAACCCCGCCTATGTTTCCCTGCTCGACCGCGGCTTCGTCGTCGCGCTGGCGCACGTCCGCGGCGGCGGCGAGATGGGGCGCGCCTGGTACGAAGACGGCAAATTGCTGAGGAAGCGGATGACGTTCCTGGACTTCATCGACACGACCGAATACCTCGTCGCGCAGAAGATCGCTGCGAAGGACAAGGTGTTCGCCTTCGGCCGCAGCGCGGGCGGCCTGCTGATGGGCGCGGTCGCGAACATGGCGCCGCAGGACTATCGCGGCATCATCGCCCAGGTGCCGTTCGTCGATGTGGTAACGACGATGCTCGACGAGTCGATCCCGCTGACCACGAACGAGTTCGACGAATGGGGCAACCCGCAGGACACGAAGTTCTACGAGTACATGCTCACGTACTCGCCATACGACAACGTCGAGGCTCAGGCCTATCCGGCGATGTTCGTCAGCACCGGCCTCAACGATTCGCAGGTGCAGTATTACGAGCCGGCAAAGTGGGTGGCGAAGCTGCGCGCGATGAAGACCGACAACAATCCGCTGCTGTTCAAGATCAACATGGAGGCCGGCCATGGCGGCAAGAGCGGCCGCTATGCGCATTGGCGCGAAATCGCCGAAGCTTACGCGTTCATGCTTGACCAGTTGCGGCCGGCAGCCGAGGGCAAGGCGGCAAAGTAACTGCGCGCGCTGCGTCAGCGCGGGCCGGCGCGGGTGCCCGGTTCGGGCGCGTCGGCGAGCGCGGCGACGAGTTCGCCGAGATCGCGCACGATCAGATCCGGATGGACTTCGGACTGGGCCGACGCTTCGGTCCAGGTCGTGCTGCCGCGGTGCAGCCAGACGCTGCGCAGACCGGCGCGATGCGCGCCGATCACGTCGAGTTCCGGATCGTCTCCGACGTGCAGCACTTCGTCCGCCGCGAGGCCGAGTTGCGCGCACGCCGCGTGGAAGATTTCCGCCGCCGGTTTGGCCGCGCCGAACGCGCCCGCGCGCAAAGAAAAACGGAAGTACGGCGCGAGGCCGATCGCTTCAAGGTCGGCGTTGCCGTTGGTGATCGCGGCGAGCGGATAGCGCGCGCGCAGCTGATCCAGCGCGGGCAGCGCGTCGGCGTAGCACTCGATGCGGTTGCGCTCGGCGTAGAACGCGGCGAAGGCCGCGTCGACGTGGTCGTCGGCATAGCCATGCGGCAACAGGGCCTCGCGCAGCGACAACCGCCGCTGTGCGCTGAAGTCATGGGTGATATGCGGGTTTTCCCCGGCGACGCGGTCGCGCAATGCGCGCATCGCCTCGATCGGGTACGCCGCAGCCGTGCGTGGGCAATGCGCGCGTAGCCAGGCGTCGAGGTGCTGCTCCGCACGCAGCATGACCGGCGCGATCGGCCACAGCGTGTCGTCGAGATCGAACGTGATCGCGTGAATGCGCATGCCTGTCAGTGTCTCAGCGCAGGCTCACGGGTTGCCCGACTTCTTCGCCGCCTTTTTCTGCGCCATGATTTCGGCAGCGCGTGCCTTGGCTTCCTGCGCCTCGACCGAGTTCGGCTGGGTGCGCACGAGGTAATCCGCGGTCGCGTTCGGCGCCGATGTCGGCCGCGGCTCGCCGCGGCCCTGCACGCGCTCGGCGACCCAGGCCGAGTTCGCATCGAGCTCCGCCATCAGCGCGGGCGCGTCGTCGACCGGTACCAGCTGGTGCTTGCGGATGATAGCCTTGCCCGTATCGGAGCTCGCGTACTTGATGAACTTCTCGGTGGCCTCGAAATTCTTGCTGTCCTTTTTCGCGGCGAGATAGAGTGGCGCATACAACGGATAGCTGCCGTCCTTGATCGTGGAGGTATTCGCCGCGACGCCTTCGACCTTGAGGATCTTGATCGCCTTGTTGTTCCATACCGAGGACAGCGTGGTGAAGCCAAGGCCGTGCGGATCGATCGTCACGCCTTCCTCGAGCTTGTCCGTGTTCATGTACTGGCGCCCGGCCCACACCGGTTGATCGCCCTTGTTGTAGATGTATTTGCGTAGCACGTAGTCGACGCCGTCCAGCGGCGCGGCGATCGCGTAGAGGTTGATCGGCTCGTCCAAACCGCCCAGATCCTTCCAGGTCTTCAATTGGCCGCTGTAGATCTCATAGAGCTGCTTGAGCGTGATGCCGTCGGCGGGATTCTTCGGCGAGGTGATCGGTACCATCGCCTCCCACGCGATCGGGTAGAACGTCAGGTTCGCCTCCTCGGCGCGGCCGGGCATGGCCGGGCGTGCGCTGCCGGCGACGTCGGCCGAGCCCGAGTTGACCGCGTCGATGCCCGAGATCGTGCTGAACGGCTGCAGCGTCACCTTGCCGAGCCTGGACAATTCGTACTGCTTGGCGAGATCGGCGACGAAGGCGCGCTCGGTGGCACGGTCTCCGCGCCAGACGATGCCCGGCGGCAGCGCGGTTTTGCCCGGTGCGGACTTTTTCGCGGCGGGCCTGGTCGCCGGCTTCGATGCCGCGGGCTTGGTTGCCGTCTGTGCGGGTGCCGGAGCGGCGGCGCCCGGTCCGAGAAGGATGCCGAGCGATCCGGCAAGAAGAATAAAAGTATATTTTTTATCTTTTTTCACTTTGTGACGATCCACTTGTTGCAAGAGCAGGGGCGCATTATCGCCCAAGTCCTCCGATCGGCGCATTACTGCAGGGTGACCACGAAGGTATCCCCGCCGCGTGCGACGACGAGTTGTGCCTGGCGCGGGCCGCGCTGCATCAGCTGGCGCAGTTCGGCGAGCGTGTTCACGCGCAACCGGCCGATGCCGAAAACGACATCGCCGGCCTTGAGCCCGACCTGCGCGGCACGGCTGCCCGGGGCGACGCTGCTGACGCTGACGCCGCTCTTGCCGTCGGCGCGCGCGCGTTCGCCCACATCGGCGAACGTCGCGCCGGCGAGACGCGCATCGAGCTTGGCGCCGTCGACCGTAGCCACGTTCTCGGCTTCGATGCGCGCGGTCACGGTCACGGGCTTGCCTTCGCGCAGCAGCTTCAACTCGACCGTCGAGCCGATCGCGGCGAGGCCTTCGGCGTTGTACAGGTCGCCCTCGTTCAGTACCGGTCGGCCGTTGGCGGCGATGATCACATCGCCCGCCTGCAGGCCTGCGCTCGTGGCCGGAGAGCCTTCGCGCAGCTGGGTCACGACCGCGCCCTGCTGGTCGTCCTTGGCGCCGAGCATGCGCGCGATTTCCGGGTTGACGCTCTGCACCTGTATGCCCAGGGATCCGTGCCTGACGCTGCCGGTGGCGATCAGCTGGCCCATCACGTTGCTGGCGAGATTGGACGGGATCGCGAAGCCGATGCCGACATTGCCGCCCGATGGCGAGTAGATCGCCGAATTGATGCCGACCAGTTCGCCGCGGAGGTTGACCAGCGCGCCGCCCGAGTTGCCCGGGTTGATCGAGGCGTCGGTCTGGATGAAATTCTGGATGCCGAGTCCGCGCAGGCCGCTGCGGTTGAGTCCGGAAACGATACCCGAGGTCGCGGTCTGGCCGACGCCGAATGGATCGCCCAGGGCGACGACAAAGTCGCCGACGCGCAACTGGCTCGAGTCGGCGAGCACCAGTGCGGTCAGGTTTTCGGCCGGGATCTGGATCACCGCGACGTCGGTGTCGCGGTCGCTGCCGATCAACTTCGCCTTGAGCGTGCGCCCGTCGTGCAGGGTCACCGAAATATCATCGGCGCCGTCGATGACGTGGTTGTTGGTCAGCACGTAGCCCTTCGCGGCATCGATGATCACACCCGAGCCCAGCGACTGTTCCACTCGTTCCCTGGGCATGTTCTGCATGCCGAAAAACTGGCGGAAAAACGGGTCGCTCGTGAACGGGTTGTTGACCCGCACATGGGTCTTCGAATTGATGTTGACCACGGCCGGGACGACACGCTCGAGCATCGGCGCGAGCGAGGGCAGTGGCTGGCCGTCGACCGCGACGGGCAGGGCGGCATGGCTCGTCGTCGCGAATTGGGAAAATGCGGCGAGAAGCAGGGCAAATGCGGCCAATGGAAGCGCGAGCCGGCGCATCGGTTTGGCCAGGCGGGCAGGGGAGGGCAGGCGCGGCATGGTTCCTTCTTTTTCGGTTGGATTGACGCTTTCGACAGACCGCGAATTTGCTGTTGCGTTCCCGGTTTCACCGACTGCAGGAGGGGAAAACCGCATTCCGTGGCGGTTTCCCGGGCGGCGCGGGTGCGATCTCAAGTCCTGTCGCAATTCAACGCGGTAAGCTTTTGATTGGTATGGGTTAAAAAAATCCTTTGACAAGCAAATTCCGGAGGCGTAGGTTTGCAACTGCCTCGCAGCCACAACATCTTGTGTACTTTTCAGCAAAGTATCCCCAAGAGCTTGGGTTCGAGGCAAAGGTAACAAAAATGCAAGACAGCGCCTCCAAGCGCTGGACGGGGCAACAGACGCGACAATTCAAGAAGCGAAAACAAGAGTGCCAGGGCCGGTGAAGATCGGAAAAGGCGCCAGAGGGGAGGTTTTCCCCGGAAATCCCGAATGGGTTAGGGGTTTTCCAGGCCACGGACGGCCCAGATTCGGCGCATCGGTAAAGACCCCGGAAGACGCTATCCGGACCGGTACGCAAGCAACGGGCAACAAAAGCGCGGTGGTGGAGTCAACAACTTTGGACCCATCGCCGCCGCGCAGGATGCCCAACCATAACAAGCCGGGAGAGAATCCAACGATGAGTACCGTACGTGTCGAGGCCCTGGATCGCGGCGAGGCGACGATCCCGCTGCAACCGGCTTCCTACGACATCTGGGACAAGAAGTATCGCCTGAAGTCCAAGCAGGGCGAGGCGGTCGACGCGAGCATCGACGGCACCTACCAGCGTGTCGCGCGCGCGCTGGCCGAGCCGGAGGCGACGCCGGAAAAACAGAAATACTGGTACGAGCGCTTCCTCTGGGCGCTGCGCCGCGGCGCGATCCCGGCCGGGCGCGTGACGTCCAACGCCGGTGCGCTTGAACACAAGCCGGCCACGTCCACGATCAACTGCACCGTCTCGGGCACGATCGAGGATTCGATGGATGGCATCCTCGAAAAAGTCCACGAGGCCGGCCTGACGCTCAAGGCCGGCTGCGGTATCGGCTACGAATTCTCGACCCTGCGCCCGCGCGGCGCGTACGTGTCGGGCGCGGGCGCATACACGTCCGGGCCGATGTCGTTCATGGATATCTACGACAAGATGTGCTTCACCGTATCCAGTGCCGGTGGCCGCCGCGGCGCGCAGATGGGTACGTTCGAAATCGGCCATCCCGACGTCAAGGACTTCGTTCGCGCCAAGCGCGAGGACGGGCGCCTGCGTCAGTTCAACCTGTCGCTGCTGATCACCGACGGTTTCATGCAGGCGGTCGAGAACGATGGCGACTGGCCGCTGGTGTTTCCGGTCAACATCAAGGAAAAGGACGAGATCGACCTTGACGATGCGACCAAGGTGATCTGGCGCGACTGGCCGACGACGAAGAACTACGTCACCCGCGAGGATGGTCTCGTCGCGTGCAAGATCTATGGCCACATCCGCGCGAAGCACCTGTGGGACATGATCATGACCTCGACGTACGACTACGCCGAGCCGGGCTTCATCCTGATCGACCGCGTCAACGAGATGAACAACAACTGGTGGTGCGAGAACGTGCGCGCGACCAACCCGTGCGTGACCGCCGACACTCGCCTGGCGACGCAGTACGGCATGGTTCGCATTGACGAGTTGCATGCCGCGCAGGCGCCCCTGCAAGTCACCGTCGACAATCGCGCGATTGAAACCGCCGAGCAGGGAACCTCGGTGCGCCCGGCGGTGCCTGCCTTCATGACGGCTGCGAGGGCGAAGGTCTGGCGGGTAGTGTCGGAGGATGGCTACGAGATCAAGGCCACCCAGTGGCACGATTTCTACACCGACCGCGGCAAGATCAAACTGTGCGACCTGGCCATTGGCGACAGCCTGTGGGTGCAGTCCGGCAAGGGTCAGTTCGGTCGCGAGGGTTCCGAGGATCTTGGTCTGCTGCTCGGCCTGATCACCGGCGACGGTCATTTCACGAACCGTGGCAAGGGTGCGCAGGCGGCGGTGGTCACCCTGTGGGGCGAAGAGCGCCTGCTGGCCGACCGCGTCTGTGCCATCGTCAACCACCTGATCGCCGATCAGAGCACGAACAATCGCGAATACACCGCCACGCCGGTCGCAGTCATCGAACGCAACCAGGTGGTGATTCGCTCGACCTTGCTGGCGCGGGCGCTGGCGCCACATCGTTTCGCTGCCGACAGCAAACTGCGCGTGCCGGAAGTCGTCTGGCGTGGTAGCGAGGCTTGCGTCAGAGGCTACCTGCGCGGTCTGTTCCAGACCGATGGCACGGTGAATGTTTCCCACAGCAGCCAGAGCTGTTCGATCCGGCTGGCCTCCAGCCAATCGACGCTGCTCAAGGATGTACAGGTTTTGCTCGCCAACTTTGGCGTATTCAGCCGAATCCGCGCGCGTCGTGCCGCCGGCCAGCGGCTGTTGCCCGACGGCCATGGCCACAATCGCCTGTACGATTGCCAAGCCGACTTCGAGTTGATCGTGGACGGCCAGGCACGCGAGCGGTTCATGCGCGAGATCGGTTTCCTGCTGCCGGCCAAGAACGACAAGTACGCAAGCTGGGTGAGCGGGCGCAAGCTGCTCAAGTCGCAGCGTTTCACCACCCGCATCGCGAGGATCGAATACGTCGGTGAACAAGCCGTTTTCGACACCACCCAGGCCGACCACAACACCGTGATCTTCAATGGCCTGGTGACCGGGCAATGCGGCGAGCAGCCGTTGCCGCCGTACGGTGCCTGCCTGCTCGGCTCGGTCAACCTCACCATGTTCGTGCGCGATGCCTTCACCGATCGTGCGCGTTTCGACTGGGACGAATACAAGGAAGTCGTGCGCGTGTTCACCCGCATGCTCGACAACGTGGTCGAGGTCAACGGCCTGCCGCTGCAACAGCAGCGCGACGAGATCATGCGCAAGCGCCGGCATGGCATGGGTTTCCTCGGCCTGGGCTCGGCCATGACCATGCTCAAGATGAGCTACGGCTCGGCCGAATCGGTCGCCTTCACCGAGGACGTCGCCCGCGAGATGGCGGTGGCGGGCTGGGAGATGGCGCTGGCACTGGCGCAGGAAAAAGGCCCGGCGCCGATCATGGACGAGAGCTTCACCGTCACCGAGGCGATGCTGCGCCAGCGCCCGGAGATGAAGCGCGACGGCTGGAAAGTCGGCAAGAAAATCCCCGGCCGCGTGCTGCACGCCAGGTATTCGCGCTACATGCAGCGGGTGGCCGAGGTCGCGCCGGATCTGGTGAAAGCGCTGTCCGAAACCGGCGCGCGCTTCACCCATCATTCGTCGATTGCACCGACCGGCACCATCTCGCTGTCGCTGGCCAACAACGCCAGCAACGGCATCGAGCCGAGCTTCGCCCACCACTATTCGCGCAATGTCATCCGCGAAGGCAAGAAGAGCAAGGAAAAAGTCGAGGTCTACAGCTACGAGCTGCTCGCCTATCGCACTCTGGTCAACGCCAAGGCGATGCCGTTTTCGGACGATGCCGACGCGAAACTGCCGGAGTATTTCCGCGCCGCCGACGACATCAGCCCGACCGAGCACGTCGACATCCAGGCCGCCGCGCAGAAGTGGGTGGATTCGTCGATCTCCAAGACCGCCAACGTCCCCACCGACTATCCATACGCCGACTTCAAGGACATCTACACCTACGCCTGGAAGCAGGGCCTGAAGGGCTGCACCACCTTCCGCTTCAACCCCGCCGCCTTCCAGGGCGTGCTGGTGAAGGAAGCCGATCTGGCCAACACCACCTATCGCTTCGAACTGGAGGATGGCTCGTTCATCGAAGCGCGAGGCAACGAGGAAATCGAATACGATGGCGAGACGCATACCGCCGCCAACCTGTTCGATGCGCTGAAAGAAGGCTACTACGGCAAGTTCTGATGCGTGGCCGCGCGCAGCGAAGGCATCCGCCACGTTTGGACTTCGCAGCGACGGCGGCGATACCGGGTAACCACGACAACCGACCAGGAGCAACGTCATGGGCACGACCGATGAGGTGAAAGCGACGGTGATGGGCGCGGTGGAATCAGCGGGCGACAAGGTGCAGAAGGTGATCGCTGACGTTCGCCAGGCCGCCGGCCCGGCGGTCGAGAAGGCCCGCGCCAAGGCGGTCGATGTCGGCAAGAAGGCCAAGGCCACCGTCGAACAGGTACGCAAGGTGGTCGCGCAGAAAGTCGACGCCGCGCGGGCGCGGGTGGCAGCGGCGAAAAAGGCGGTGGCCTCGAAGCCAGCCGCAAAGAAAGCAACGAGCAAGAAACCGGCGGCGAAACCGGCCGTGAAGACTGCCGTGAAGAAAGCAGCCGCGAAAAAAGCAGTAAAGAAAGTTGCGAAAAAGGCCGCGACGAAAGCGGCGAAAAAGGTTGCGAAGAAAAGCGCAACCAAGGTCGTGAAGAAAACCGCCAAAAAAGCGGTCGTGAAGAAGTGAGCCTGCCGAGCCTTTAGCGCGCACGGCGCGCCCGCACAGGCGCGCAAGCAGACAACCGGCAGCAGGCCAGGTCTCGCAAGCGGACAACTCGGCAAGCAGGCAATCCGGCAGGCGCGCAAATCGCGCACGCGGGCAAGCATCAAATTCCCTA